>JAGSHI010000004.1 GCA_023954635.1 Bacteriovoracaceae bacterium | reverse complement strand
GGACTCCAGCTTTCTTAAGAACAATTTGAACGACTCTAGCGCATGCAAGTCTTCCATTGTCAGTTACGGGACTACTATAAGTCATACCGTAAAGTTTGTTACCTTCTAAGTTTGCTTTATAATCAGAAGCTCTTTGAGCGACACGATTAGAGTATCTTCCTGCAGTTGCATCAATTGAAAAAGCTGCCGTTAATAAAGTCAGTGCAAAAAATAATTGTTTCACGAACTCTCCCCTATAAAAGTTAATCTTGAACATTTCTAGCAAATGTCAGATTTTTTTCCAGCAGGCTCTTTTAATCATGAAAGTTTGGAAGTGCTCCCAGAAGTTAATGGGAGATAAAGGGCCGGATGAACCGACCCAAATTGAGTAAAGTTAAAGAGTTAGCTCTTTAGAGACGTCTACAATATTGTCTCCTTCAAAGCTGTCAGTATGGGCCTTGGTCTTCTGCTTAGAAGCTTCTAACCTATTGGCCATCTCGGCCATTGTTCCAAAATACTCAAGGCTTTTACCTTTAAGTTCATGAACACTTTTCATTCCATGAATATCCATAATATCGATAAGCTCAGAATTAAGTCTTTCAATCATTTTGAAACCATCTAACATAATTCCTGTACAGACTTGTAATGTACCAGATCCCATGCATAAAAATTCAGCAGCAGATTGTCCATCGACGATTCCACCTACTCCTGAAATTTCAACTTTCGGAAACTCCATAGCAAGTTCACCAATCATTCTCAATGCTATTGGCTTAACAGCAGTATAAGAGTAACCACCAAAAGCAGAAACACCTTTTACATTTGGAACTGGTTGAAAGTTTTTCATATTAATACCAGAAACAGAAAGAATCGTATTGATTGCAGTGATTCCATCGGCTCCAGCATTAAGTGCAGCTCTCGCAGGCTCTGTAATATGAGTTATGTTTGGAGTCATCTTTGACCAGATTGGAACTGTTGATGCTTCTTTTACCCAACCAGTAACGTTTCCAACAATTTCTGGACATTGCCCCATGGCCTGCCCCATTTTTCTTTCTGGCATTCCGTGTGGACATGAAAGATTAAGTTCAATCATATCTGCCCCGGCCTTACAAACGAGGTCTGTAAGCTGTTGCCAGTTTTCCTTAATAGGCTCTTCCATGATCGAAGCAATCAAGACTTTGTCTGGATATTGTTTCTTTAGTTCTTTAATTTCATCAAGCCAAACCTGCAAAGGTCTGTCTGTGATAAGTTCGTTATTAGTAAAACCAATACACTTTCCATCAACTTTATGGTGACCATACCTTGGAGCGATATTTCGAACCTTAGTATGATCAAGACTTACAGTCTTAATAACTGAACCGGCCCAACCTGCATCAAATGATCTAGCGATAACTTTTGCATTCGTCGATGGAGGTCCTGAACCTACAAGAAATGGGTTTTCGAATCTAATTCCATTTTGATAACACTCTAGCTTATTAGACATTGAGAGCTCTCCTTTTAGTCGCAATATTGAATTTCATCATAGCGAAGTATATAACACCGGCCAATGGAAGTCCCACAAACCAAGCGTAAGAATAAATTGTTTCAAAAAATGGTGAGATACTTGAAGTCACTCCAATTTGATGGAGGAATCCAGGTACGTTAGGAATAACACCTACAACAAAAGCTATTATGGCAGCAAAGTTAAAACCTTTAAAATAAGTATATTCACCATCAGACTTATAAAGGTCTTCAACTTTTAGAGTTTGTTTTCTCACAATAAAATAATCAGTAAGAAGAATCCCACCAATTGGACCAAGTAGTGAAGAGTAACCAATCAACCAAGTGAAAACATAACCTGTAGGGTCAGCAATCAACTTCCATGGCATCATCACGATTCCAAGGAATGCAGTGAGAAGACCACCTCTTTTAAAATTAATTTTAGAAGGTGCGGCATTCGCAAAATCATTGGCAGGACCAACAACATTCGCTGCAATATTAGTAGAAAGAGTGGCAATGGAAATAATAACCATTGAAATAAAGAGAAGTATTGGGCTATCAAACCTTTCGATCACTTGAACAGGATCCCAAATCGCTTTACCAAAAAGGATTACAGTTGCATTAGTTACTACGACACCAATGAGTGCAAATAAAGTCATGGTTGTTGGAAGTCCAACAATTTGTCCAATGAACTGACTTCTTTGATCTTTGGCGTATCTCGTGAAATCTGGAATATTTAAACTCATCGTCGCCCAAAATCCAACCATCCCTGTAAGACTTGGAATAAAAACTTTCCAAAAGGCAGCTGACGTTTCAAATTTCGAAGGTTGGTCCATTAATTTTGTTAATCCTGCACCAACAGACCCTTCCATCTCTCCAACACTAAAGACGGCCCATAAAAGAAGAGCGACTCCAGAAACGAGAAGAAGAGGGGCCGAAGCCGTTTCAAACCACTTAATTGTTTGAACACCTTTTAAAATAATGAAGACATTGAAGGACCAAAAAATAAGAAAACTAATAAAGGGTGCTGTCGTCGTTCCCATGAATGCCGGAAGAATATTTGGAAGGTCTACAAACCCTGGCCAAAAGGTTTTAATGACGGCCATAACTGCCATTCCACCGATCCAAGATTGAATTCCAAACCAGCCACAAGCAACAACTGCTCTAAGTAGCGCTGGAACATTAGAACCTAAAATTCCAAAACTTGATCTGGCGAAAACAGGATATGGAATTCCGTACTTTGCACCAACCATTCCGTTGAGAACCATTGGGACGAGAACAATCATGTTTCCAAGAAAGACACATCCAACAGCTTGCCAAAGACTCATTCCAGCAGAAATAAGACTGGCAGCAATCATATAAGAAGGAATACAAACGGCCATTCCAACCCATAGTGAAAAATAATTTAAAGTGTTCCAAGTCCGTTGTTCTTGTGGGACCGGAGCTAAATCTTCATTTGTCAGTTCACTCAAGTGTGACTCCTTTAAAGGTTTTCGAAGGCCTTACGTAGACCTTTCAAAAGCTCGTCACATTCTTCCTGAGTGATTGCAAGCGATGGAGCAAGACGTACTACGTTTCCTAGTAGTCCACCTTTTCCAATTAATATATTTTGCTCTTTTGCAGTTTCCATGAGCTTTGCAGTTTCTTCTACCGCAGGTTCTTTTGTTTTTGGATCTTTAACAAGCTCGAGGCCCATCAATAGTCCTCGTCCTCTTATATCACCAATCAGAGGGAAGTCTCTTTGAAGAGCAGCAAACCCTTCTTTTAAATAACTTCCCATCTTGTCTGCATTTTCAATTAATTTTTCATCTTTGATAATGTCGATAACTTCTGCGGCCTGCATGGCTTGATAAGGATCTCCTCCAAAAGTATTGAAGTGAAGTTTTCCTTTTAAAGCATTAGCGTGTTCAGTTTTCGTAACGACTGCTCCAACAGGAGCTCCGTTACCAATTCCTTTGGCCATAGAGATAATATCTGGCTCTACACCAGAGTCATCAATCGCAAAAAAATTCTTTCCAGTTCTTCCCGCTCCGGTTTGAACTTCATCAGAGATATAAAGACCGCCGGCCTTTTTAACGATGTCGTAAACTTTTTTATGATAACCAACAGGTGCATCGATAAATCCACCGACGCCTAAAATTGGTTCGCAAATAAAAGCAGCGATTTTTCCACTAGTCGCAGTATCAATGACGTCTTGAACATCATCTGCACACTCAAGATTACAGCTTTCTCTTTCTTTTCCCCATGGGCATCGATAGCAATAAGGAGCATTAGCATGAGCAACTGCAGTCTGAGGTTGAGAGTCAAACTTCCATGTTCCGTGTCCACAAAGACTTAGAGGAACATTTGTTCCTCCGTGATATCCGTGTCTCAGTGAAATAACCATTTGGTTACCTGTAGAAGTTCTAGCAGTCATCACGGCCATTTCATTGGCCTCTGATCCAGAGTTTGTCATATAAACTTTGTCTAAACTTCCTGGAGCAACTTCTGATATTTTTTCAGCAAAATCGGCCATGTATTCAGACAAATAAAGATAAGTGGTGTGTTGGATTGCATCCGACTCAACCATTTGCTTCATTTTTTCTTTAATACGTGGGTGATTGTGACCGACAGAAATTGAAACAATTCCACCGATAACATCCAAGTATTTATTTCCTTGGTCGTCCCAAACGTAAGATCCCTTGGCCTTCACCAAATGAATAGGTTCCCTATAGTAAGGAACCTTTGTTGGATAAAGGTAAGCATGTCTTTGACCAAGAATTTTTTCTCTCTTTTCCATGACCGGTCCTTATTATCTTTCTGATTGGTCTGTTAGTTGACCGTAAGTTTCAGGACGTCTGTCTCTATAGAATTGCCAAAGATCACGAACTTCTTTGATCATATCAAGATCAAGGTCGGCTACAACAAGCTCATCTTGATCTCTTGAAGCTTCTGCAATAATTTGTCCACGAGGGTTACAGAAATAAGATTGTCCGTAAAATTCACCGATGTTCCATGGAGCTTCTGTTCCAACTCTATTAATTGCAGCAATATAATAACCATTCGCTACAGCGTGAGCAGGTTGCTCTAATTTCCAAAGATACTCAGAAAGACCAGCTACAGTTGCTGATGGATTGAATACAATTTCAGCTCCTGAAAGACCAAGACATCTTGCTCCGTCTGGGAAGTGTCTGTCGTAACAGATGTAAACACCAACAGTAGCGTATTTAGTTTTGAAAACTGGGTAACCAGTATTTCCTGGCTTGAAAAAGAATTTTTCCCAGAAACCTTGAACTTGTGGAATATGATTTTTTCTATATTTCCCAAGATAAGTTCCGTCAGCATCGATAACTGCTGCAGTGTTGTAATAAACACCTGGCATTTCTTCTTCATAAATAGGAACAACGATTACCATCTCGTGCTTTTTAGCAAGTTCCATCATTTTTTGAGTTGTAGGTCCTTCTGGAATTCTTTCAGCTAGTCCGTACCACTTTGAATCTTGTGAAGGACAAAAATAAGGTCCTGTGAATACTTCTTGAAAACAAAGGATTTTTACACCTTGTTTTGCTGCATCTTCAATATAAGGCATGTGCGCTTCGATCATTCCTAGTCTATGCTCTTCACATGATTTTTCTGTATCTACCTTGTTTCCAAGTTGGATAATTCCACATTTTACATTTCTGGCCATTTTAAGCTCCCTTTTTTCTTATAAACTAAAATTAAATTTATTACGTTTTTGAAATTGCCCTTGTCCCTTCTCTACTTGATCAGCTTTCTCATCACGAACAACAACTTTTCCTCTTGCAAGTACTGTATTAACTCTCCCAGTTAACTCCCAACCTTCATAAATAGATGAATCAACATTATGATGGTGAGTTTTAGCTGAAATAGAATGTTTTTTATTCGGATCTAAGATAACGATATCGGCATCTTTTCCAAGTCCAAGAGTTCCCTTATTATGAAGTCCAAAGATTGAAGCTGGTTGAGAACACATCACTTCAACGAATCTATTCATTGTGATTTTCCCCTTCTTCACACCTTCAGAAAATATAAGCTCAAGTCTGTGCTCAATTCCTGCTGCTCCATTAGGAATCTTTGAGAAGTCATCTTTTCCCATGTCCTTTTGTCCACAGAAATTAAATGGGCAGTGATCAGTAGCTACTGTGTGAATATGTCCACACTGCAACGAGTGCCAAAGAGCAGTTTGATCATCTTTCTTTCTGATTGGAGGAGACATTACATATTTCGCACCTTCAAAATTTGGTTGATCGTAAACAGAATCATCAAGAAGTAAGTACTGAGTACATGTTTCAATGAAAATTCTTTGCTCTCTCATAAAGTTTTGTTTCATTCTATCAAGAGATTGACGACAACTAGTGTGAACGAGATAGATTGGAGCATCGTGATAATGGGCCAAGTCCATAACTCTAGCAGCGGCTTCAGCTTCAGCTTCAGGTGGATGAGCAAGGGCATGATACTTAGGATCAAGTGTTCCCTCTTTTTTATAATGCTCAACCATTGAGTCAACAATGTCACCGTTTTCAGCGTGAACAGTTACAAGTCCACCGTGCTTTCTCACATCCTTAATAAGACCGAGCATCATTTTGTCATCGATCATCAAGGCACCTTTATAGGCCATGAAAGTTTTAAAAGAAGTAATCCCACCTTCAATAATTCCAGGAATCTCTTTTGCCGTTTTCTCGTTGAAGTCTGTTACAGCACAGTGAAAAGCATAATCGCCAACTGCTTTATTACCGGCCTTTTCATGCCAGTGATTGATACAGTCACTTAAAGAGTTACCTTGTGTCTGAATGGCAAAATCAACGATTGAAGTTGTTCCACCGTGAAGACCTGCAAGCGTCCCTGTTTCAAAATCATCTGCAGAACTTGTACCCATGAAAGGAAGTTCCATGTGAGTGTGAACATCCACGCCACCAGGAAAGACATACATTCCAGATGCATCGATTGTTTCATCCGCACTATAAACCTTGTCGAGATCCTTCCCAACAGCAGCAATCTTATCGCCATCAACTAGGATGTCACCGATAAAGTCATCGTGTGCACTCCAGATGTGACCATTTTTGATTAGCGTTTTTCCCATTATATTACCCCCGTAATTGGTTTAGTTTTCTTTCCAAATTGGACAAACTGCAGCTTCAGTTCCTTCTTCATACCAACGGATCATCGCTGTGTGCTTCTCTGTAAAGAATTCAACTGAAGAGTTCCCGTGAACTTTAATATCTCCAAAGAATGAATCCTTTGAACCACCAAATGAGAAGAAGGCCATTGGTGCAGGAACACCGATGTTAACTCCAACCATTGAAGGAGTTACTTCCTGAATAAACTTTCTGGCCGCTCCGCCATTGGTAGTGAAAAGTGAAGTTGTATTAGCATAATTTGAACTGTTTAGAAGTTCAATCGCTTCGTCCATTGTAGCGACTTGCATAAGACCAATAACTGGACCAAAGATTTCTTTAGTCGCCATTGTTGTACCAGGCTTAATTTTATCAAGGACAGTTGCTCCTAAGAAATAACCGTTAGCATCAACGCCTTCAGGGTTTCTTCCATCGACTAGAAGCTCTGCTCCCTCGTCTATTGCCGTTTGAATATCAGTTGTAATTCTATCTTTGGCGGCCTTTGAAATAACAGGTCCAAGAGTTGTTTCAGGGTTAAGTCCGTCTCCAACTTTTACATTTTTAATTTCATTAAGAACTTGTTCTTTAAGTTGTCCGTATGCATCACCAACACCAACTAAAATTGATCCGGCAAGACATCTTTCACCAGCACAACCATAACAAGAATCAACCATCGCCTTTACTGATTGCTCCATAGAAGCATCAGGAAGAATAACCATAAAGTTTTTAGCTCCACCGAGTGCTTGAACACGTTTTCCTGTTGCTGAACCTCTTGTATAAACATGCTTAGCAATTGGAGTACTTCCTACAAAGTTTACACCCTCAACGTCAGCATGATCACAAAGACCGTTCACAACATCTTTTCCACCGTGAACCATATTGATAACACCTTTTGGAAAACCACACTCATTGATCAATTCAAAAATTCTCATTTGTGTTAGAGGAACTCTTTCACTTGGCTTAAGTACGTATGTGTTTCCTGTGGCAACAGCGAATGGCCAAAACCAAAATGGAACCATGGCAGGAAAGTTAAAAGGAGTGATCCCAGCAAAAACACCCATTGGACGTCTTTCTGTTGAAGCATCTATTCCTGCAGCAATATTTGTTGCGTTCTCACCCATCATTAGAGCTGGCATTCCACAGGCCACTTCAACCATTTGAATTCCACGAAGAATATCACCCATGGCCTCTTTCAAAGTTTTTCCATGTTCTTTAACAATTAAAGTGGCGATTTCTTTTTTGTGTTCTTCAAGTAATGTTTTTAATTTGAATAGTGGTTGAATACGATCAACTGTTGGAGTTTTCTTCCAAGTCTTGAAGGCCTCTTTGGCACAAGCAACTGCTGAGTCGACATCTTTATATGTTCCAAGTGGAGTGTTGGCCAAAACCTCATCTGTAGCTGGATTATGAATTGGTGTAATATCAGTTGAAGTAGAATCTACGAACTGACCATTGATATAGTTTTGGATCGTCTTAGTCATGATAACTCCCGTAAGTTTTTTAAATAAAATTTATAAGTTAGAAAGGATTATCAGTCCATTTTTGTTCGTGTCAAACGCACCGCATTCACTCGTAAGATGAAGCCTAACGTCAAAAAGTCGACAAACCGTGAATATGCGGAACTTTACCTGCGAAGCAACTATATTGCATAACATTAATGAATAGGAACTATCTAATTATTAGATTGATAAGACTACTAGGAGATGATGAAAATCGTCGAAGTTAAAGCAAATTCTGCTTAATAATCTCGGCCGTTTCAGTCAGCTTTTCTCTGGTTCTTTCAGAAGGACTTCCTCCAGAAAATCCCATTCGGTAACCATCTTCTTTAAATCTGGGGGCGATATGAAGATGAGAGTGCATCACTTCTTGGCCTGCAATTTTTCCATCCGAAAGAAAAAGATTAGCAGCATCACTTTTGATGTCTGATTTTTTGATGGCCTTCAAAACTCTTTGTCCTAATTTAAACATTTCTCCGACTGTCTCAGGATCAATATCTGAAAACCACTGTGAGTGATCGTTTGGAATGACGAGGACGTGACCTTGATTAAGGGGAAACAAATCCATAATAGCAGAGGCCTTTTCGCCTTTATGAACAAAAGTCGCCTCAATTTCACCTCTTAAAATTTTACAAAATATGCAATCGTCCATAGATCCTCCGAGGTTCATATTTTACATCATTAATTCCGATAAGAAAGTGTGAGTAAACGAGTGATCTTAATTCTATTCATGTTATTCCTGACTAATCCGGTCAGTTCCAATGATATTAATCTAATCATTGAAGATTATTGCCAAACAATTTTAGGGCTACCCGATATCTCAAAATTAGAAGAATTAGATTCTACTTGGTCAAAAATCCTCAATAAAATGAGCAAGGGAAAAATGACTGAGTATATGTTGGAACATTTTTCTAAAAATAAATCGGCCAGCGCGGTGATGGCCTTTGCTCATTATCAAGCAGAAAAACTCTCCAGAGAATTTTGTGGTCTGTCGCCAAAGGCTGGCAGACGGAGTGGTGATGAAGTTGATGCCGTTAGACATTTTATCTGGGTTTCACTTATGGCCCAATACTTAGGTGTCGAGCAGGCCAAACAAATTGGTTATCTTCAAGAGTATCGTGACCAATCGACGAGTTTAGACTCAGCTTCAAAAATGGATCTTTATAATAATTCAGTGGCACTGGATTTTATGAAAAGTTACAAGAAGCGTCCTGTTAATATTTTGTCTTGGAGTAGCATTAAGTCAAAGTTTGTTGTTAGTAATGAGACTTTAAAAAAAGAAGCAATGAAGAGATTGAATAAAGGCAAGTTCAAAGTTTTTCAAAGTCAAAAATCAAAATGCCAAAGAACTATTTACCCTAACACCAATGATTTCTAAAAACTATTTGTGTTCAATGCACTCATAATCATCCGAACTCTCAAACTCAATAGTCGAATAAAAAACTTTATGATCGTGAAGAATGGCCTTTACTTTAGTTTTGATATCATCGATTTGACCCATCTGAGTAACTTTTGGAACCGTTACATGAAACCCGAGGTATGAATGCTCTTCATCTATAGACCATCCCTTAACAGCATGAACACTTTGTACTAATTCGAGTGAGCAAATAGCTTCTTTAATTTGATCCATCTCTAAAGATTCAGGGAATTTCTGTAAAAAGATCGCGCCTACTGTGAGCATATTTTTATAAACACCTCTTAGAATAATCAATGAGATCAGAATAGAAAGAATTGAATCCAGAATATACCAAGGTTTAAAGAGAAGAATGATACTCACAATCAATACAGCAACCCAACCAAGAATATCTTCCATCAAATGAAACATAACCATTCGCTGATTGATTCCATCATCTTTAGAAAGCCTCCAAGCAGCAATGGAGTTAACCAGAACTCCTAGAATAGCGAGGACTAACATTCCTTCGGGAACAACAGGCTCAGGAGAACTAAGTCGTTTAACGGCTTCATAGAGGACAAAGAAACTCCCGCCTAAAAGAATAAAGCCATTGATAAATGCTGAGAGAACTGAAAAGCGTCTATAACCATAAGTAAACTTTTCGTCGGGGTCTTTGTGACTTATCTTCTCTGAATACCAAGAAAAAAGTAGAGCTATACTATCTCCGAGATCATGGAGAGCATCGGAATAAATAGCCACACTATTGGTTAGATATCCACCAATAAACTCGATCACTGCAAAGCCAGCGTTCAAGAAAAAGGCCACTAATATATTTTTGCTCCCACTATGATGGTGATGAGAATGGTTGTGCCCCAATTTAACTCTCCAGTTTGTTCTCAGGGAACTGAGAGTAAAATTCATAAATATAATAAACTGCCAAAGCACAAAGTAAATGCCAAGCTGCATGTCCATTAAAGATATGATTGTTTGGATCACAAATTATTTTAAAAGTATCGGTAATCCAAATGCCAAGAGCAACAAAGAAAGTAACAAGCAACTTTATATAGGGTTTATAATTTACTTTGTTCGCTTTATTTAGAAATAGTTTTAATTCTGAAAAAACTCCAACTGCTACAAAAACACCGAAGTATGCGATACCCCATTTAGTAAAGAAAGTAATAAAGACAGTTGAAAGTAAGCTAAACAATGCGTAAGCCATTTTAACTTGAGAGTCCTTGAGGACTTTTAAGCGGGCACCATTTAAAACTAATGGCAGAGAGAGAAGCCACATCATAGCTGAAACATCGAGAACTTGACCCCACCGAGTAGCAGTAGCATGGAAAATAAATGAACCTATACCGACTAAGATTGAGCAAATCCCAACAAGAGAAAGGTTCTTTCGATTTGATTTACTTGCCTTATGAATGAGGTAGGCCCCAATGAGAACAAAGCCAATATTAGACCAACTCTCCGCTGGCTTAGTAATCCACTGACAAAGTTCAGCTTCACAGAAATGTCTTGTTGCGGGTTCGTATTGGTCCCACGGGCATTGGTTGTTTAACATTTTAAGTTATCTATTTTCCGTAAAGGTAAAGCATTCCATCAATATCATCATAAGAAAGTCTTCTAAGCTTTCGAGGACCATTTTCAATAAAAGGACTCATAAGAGAGTTAGAGTCCTGTGAGTGGCCTAAACCAATAGCGTGACCAAAAGCATGTCCAATGAGAGTTAATTTTTCATCTTTAGATAATCCAAGAAAGACATGCATTTTTTCAGAGTTAATTTTAATAAAGTGATTTTCTCCCTCAATTGAAGCGAAGGTTATGTCATCTGTATGAAGAGTCTCACAAGTAATAAGAATTGATTCATTATGAGTGTCTCTCGTTCTCACACCTTTTACAAAGTTGATCTTTGTAAGTGATATTTTATTCCAATAGATATTTGTGGCTTCAACTGCGAGCTTTAAAATATCTTTAGATTCTTGGAGACAATTTTTATCGTTGATATTGATTAAAACAGTTGAGTTTGAAAACTTATGAATATTATTTGAGGTTAAAGTAAAGGAATGAGCATTAAATGAAAGTGTTAAAAGTAATGTTAATAATGTGATTCTCATTAATTTCTCCTCAAATAAAATGATACAAAGAAATTAAACGATGCCCGATTGTCTTCGTCCAGAACTATAATAGTAAAAGAGAAACTAACGCAACAGGACAGGCGGTATCGTATCTATTTTTAATAGTTTACCTTGGTCCCGCGATGAAGTTGTCTTAAATTTCTGATTTCAATTGAGATAGAAATGATTCAAAGAAGGCCATTCTTTTTTCACCCTCTATTTTTGCTGGCGCTGTATTAAGCCTACCGTAAAGGTTTAAAAGTTTTTTCTCAAAGTGATCTAATGAATAGCTCTTGTCATCTAATTCCCGATCTTCTCCCCAAGGATCATTGGCATGATAATAAGTAGACTTCATTTTTGCGCCACAAGTTGTCCATCTCATTACACCGATAGCTCCCATCCCATCTAGCTTGTCAGCATCTTGAAGAATTTGAGACTCAAGAGAACTAGGTTTTAAATTTGCGCTATAGGAATGCTCTAATATGATTGTTGTAATTTCTTGAATTTCCTCATCAGTGAGATCACTATCTTTTAACAATTCAGAGGCCTTGTTAGCGGCAAGTCCAGCGGCCTTAGATCTTAGCTCACTATCTTTAGGAATATTTATAACGTCATGAAGGTAAGCAGCAGGTAGAAGGGTTTTTAAGTTGGCCCCTAATTCGTTTGCTAATTCTTTACAAGTTCGAACAACTCTTTCTATGTGAAGCCAATCATGACTAGGGTCACCATGGCTGTAATGCTTTTTAAATGTTTGAATTAATTCTTGATCCACAATTGCTCCCAACGCTCCCGACCAAATACTTACTTATTTTAGATATTACAGACCTGCTTGCGAACTGAGAACTTATTGCTACAGTGCACACATGAAAAAATTAACATTAATACTTACTTGTCTCTTATTTATTCCTCAAATCAATGCGCAAACATTGGGCTCCTGCGAGCATATAAAAAAAATCGCAAAGTCTGGGGATATTTTGTTTATTTCCCTTCCGGGACACGCCTTTTATGAAAAAGTCGAAAAGGCGATGAACCACTGGGCGACACATGTTGGTATGGTTTTAAAAAATGATAATGATGAATTATTTGTATCTGAAAGTACTTACCCATTTTCTAAAGACACCAGTTTTTGCAAATTTGTGGATCGAGCAAAAGGCAAGGTTGCTGTCTCAAGACTTCGAGGGATTGCGTTGAATTCAAGGGATCTCCTAGATTTGAGAGTGTCTAGTAAAAAGAGATTAGGGGTTTATTACCACCTTGGATTTAAACTTGATTCCTCGAAGCAATTTTGCTCCAAGTTTGTTTGGGAAATATACAAAGAAGCACTTGGTATTGAAGTTGGTAAAATTGAAACGTTTCAAGATATTCTAGATACACATGAAGATCCTCAAAGAAGAGAGGAGGCCATAAAGTTCTTTAAATTTTGGTTCTTTCATTGGGCTATTCCAGGTTCTCCGAGTATTCCTTGGGAGAGAAGAACAGTTAGTCCTAAATCTCAGTACGAAGATTCTGACTTGAAAACAATTTATACTTGGGAAAAATAAGGTTTACCAACCAAAGGTGAATTCGCCAAAGGCATTCACTCTATGGCCTTTTATTTTCTGATCAGCAATACGTGTTGTAGGGATAATAGTTTGGTTGAGACCAAATGTAATCGAGTAAACGATTTTTGAGGAATTTAAATTTGGAATGTAGCGAAGTCCTAATCTTTGAATAGCAGTATCCATACGATGAACATCTCTTTTGTAGTTTCCAATATCTATATTCCAGTCTTCGAGGGAAACATATTGCCAACCAAGAGAATAGACAAGCCAAAAATGATCTGTAATATTTCGCCTTTGCCGATAACCAACAACATATTGATTTGTTTGAATATCTGTTTCTCCCCGATCATCAAGTCGAGATCCTAGACTAGTGTTTAAATGATTAGATTCTTCATCTCCGGAAAAACCTAGGAAAAAACCATGAAATGAATGTGGATAAAAGGCAAGCTCAACTGAATATGAAGAACCATTTTTTTTGAAGACTTGATCAATAGAGCTTGAAGATGTGAGGTTAACTCCGACCAGTACACCAAACTCTAGTTTTGGAAGGACAAGGTAATCTTCAACTCTCTCAATAACCTTCTCATCTCTTACGTACTTTGTTTTTACTTCACAAGTTACATCTCCCTTTTTATTTAATAGAGGAACGACAACTTCTAATTCTGTTTGACCTTTAAAGTCTGATTGATCAACAAACTTTGCGTAGGCCCTTAACATCCAATGATCTTTTACCTCAACGACATGGTGATTACCTTTGAGAAGGGGAATTCTACTTTTCCCATCTCCAAAGTTCATACGTATTTTCTGAATGTCATAGAAGAAATCTTCACCTGATGAGTTATAAATAGAAATATAAACACCAGATCTTCTATGATAATTTAATAGTTTGAATTCCGTTACGACTCCACAATTAGATTCTAGTTGAGTTGTTGAGCCTGAATCTTTTTGCTTCCAACCTCTAAACTCATATCTTTTACTATAGAGGTTTAAACTATTTTTAGTCATTCCTGAGTACACTCTATTTAAAATATGAGGACTTTCTTCACCGTGAGAGTTGTTTAAACATAATACGAATAAAATAGTAGAGAGAAGCATACTTTTCATTTGAAATCTCCAATTCTTATTCGAATAGGGATTCGAATCGCTCCACTCTCTCCAAGTGGGATTCGTAACGTGGCAATAGCATCTTGGGTTTTAAACCTAGCATCATCTCCAGACTTAACTTGTACCAGACATTTTATTTTTAAATAACTTCCAGGAGAAATTGGAAATGACGTTTTTGATTCTGAGGCATGCTGACAGAGAACTGGCATCACTTTATCGTATACAAGTAGCCTAGCATTTTCTAAAACAAGATCGTGAGTTTGTTCTATAGAGTCATTCTTTAAAAGCAAAACCTGAGTGAAGCTAACTTGATCATTAATAGTATCAATTTTCTTTAAGTCTGTAGGTGAATTTGAATATATAATATCCCCAACCTTACCTAAGGTAGGCTGAATACGGGTCAATCCATACGTTACTCTTGCAAACAGTAATAGAGTAAACAAGACAGATATTTTAGATATTTTGTTAACCATGAGTAATTCTAACAAATAATGGCTACTCGGAAAACTGATCAAAAATGACCCAAGGATCAATACTCTTTTTTATGAGTTTCTGGCTCTAAACCCATCAAAATATACAAGGCCTTACAAGGTTGAGCAAAGTTAGGGTAATTAAACTTCTCTAACATACTTTTTATAAAAGACTTCCTATCTTCATAAGCAAAGTCAGATTCGACAAGAGCATCAATAAATGTTCTTGCTATGATTTGAACTGCAGAAAGTTGATTTATGGTTAAACCCTTAATCCCCTTCGGATAACCTGATCCATCAGGGAGTTCATGGTGTTGACGAATGGCCAAAGCAGCTTCATTGCTCACAGCATTTCTAGTTTTACCAACTAAATTTGAGGCAGTAATTGGATGATCAAGAATTCGTTTTGAAAATTTACTCACATCATTCCCAACTAATATCATTTCTGTATAGTCCTCGGAAGTAAGGGTGATATCGCAGAACAAACATACTTGAGCAATTTTTTCTTTTATTTGAGGAGTAGACCAATTCAAAGCTTCGATTAGTCCGATAGCTGAATAACACACCATTAAGTTTTTAAGAAATTCATTTTGATTTTCTTTTTGAAACGTTCTTAAGGGCTCTGCAATAATAGACACAGTTTTAATTTGTACAAGAGTTTTTCTTGCTATCTCCTCACTCAACTCAATCGTTTTGGGGTCAAGACCAATATATAGAGTTACTCTCTTAACAAGGCCTAACATCTGTTCAATATCTAAATATTTGATCTCGTCAGTGTCATTTAAAAAGAAGCCAATGAGTCCATGTTTAATTTTTTTAACAAACTCATAATAATCTTCTTCAGCAAGTAGAATACTTTCAAGTCCTTTAGACTGGTAATTCAACATTTTTTCGGAGATATCACCATCTTCGAGATGAATTCGAACTCTTTTTGTTTCTGATAAAGGTATAAAGAATCCAGACGTAATTTTTTTGGCATACTTAATCGCGATATTTATAGGCATATGATAATAAATCACACCTTCTATTGTGACTTGACTCGCTAGCCCTGAATTTGTTTGTTTATTGTTTTCTGCCATATTCCCTATTCTACATTAGATATGTTCCAAGGTGTTAATTCTTAAACTAAAGGTATTTAGAAAAGAGGTATTCAAAAAAGATGCAGTAAAGGGTAATCGGAAGTGGAAGACCTAGGAATGTTCCAATGAAAAAATCTCTGAACTTAACCTTGGATAAAATTAAAGCATAATTTAGAAAAGGAGCTGTTTGGAAAATAAATCTTAATACAATTATTGTACGAAGTGGTCTTTCGTCTAAATGATCAAAGAACTTCTTAGCTACTTTATGTTTTTCTAAAACTCTTAGTGCATCTTTTCCAGCGAAACCAACGACTACATAGCTCAAAATGCTTGAAGACATTCCTCCAGCAAAAGCCAGACAACCTCCATAAAACTTCCCAACAGCAAGGACGCCTCCAACAAGAAATATCCATCCAGGTATATAGAGAAGGTTTCCGAGAGAAAAAATTGAAATAAAGACAATGCTTCCGATAAATTTATGTTCCATAAAAAGCTGTCGAATATAATCGATTGTGATTTTCTCTCGAAATCCTGTTAGCTCTGCAACGAGAAAAACTATCACTAAAAACGAAATGACAAGAAAGGCCTTATAGAATTTATTTCCATTTAACTGGGATATATTCATGAATATAGTTTAACCTTGGCCTTCAGTAGCTCCTAATATATCTTTTGCGTTCCAGTGTGATACATCTTGGGCCAACTCAGATAATAATTGGTCTAATTTAATCATTGCTTCATCCTGACGACTAGGATCAGAGACAAAGTCAGCAGTTTCTCTCCAATCCTTCGACATGGCCAAGCGTCCGCGAAGAGCAGCACTTAAAACATCAATCCAACTTGGAGAGCTAAAGGTAAAGTTAAGAGAGAGGGCATCGGTTATAGCTTCAGTCTTATGCCAAGCTCCCCTCGGAACAAAAAGCATAGAACCTGCTTTTAACGTAAACTCTTCAGAGTTTTCAGGAAAGGACGATGGCATTTCGGGAGCATAACTTTCAAGTTCAGGATCAATCGGTTGTCCAATAACATGTCTTGTAAGTGGGTTTTCAACATGAGTATTGGGGGCAACCCACCACTTTTTTTCTCCATGAAGTTGCAAAACAAAATTAATATTTTGATCAAAATGTGGGGCATTTCCTTTACTTGCCGGAGTGGCGTAAATTAAATTTCTTCCATAGGTCATTCTAGAAAGACCTAATTCAAAAATCAAAGATTCAACCCAATTGCTAAGTACTGGAGATAGATTATTCGCATCATTAAAAAGAAGGCTCATCCCCTCTTTAAAGGAATCTCTAGCTTCATTGCTGTCAATTATTTTAGTATTGGCCTCATCACATATTCCAGGTAACATCGCTTCAACTTGAGTTGGCCAAAAATTTAAGAGATCATCTAATGACTTTAAAAAACCTATCTCTTTAAGCTCAGATAAGCTTTTATCTAGCCCTTCAATATGAAAAGGTTTATTTTCTTTATAATGTTTATCAAATTCATTTTTTGATAGATGCCCAAGAAGTGCCTCAAGTTTGTTACTCATTTTTTTACCTTCAATTAATTAAGAGCTTGCCTATAGATAATAAAGCTTTTCGAGCAAATAAGATATCATTAGAATTTAGAGATTAGAGCATACAACCTGGAAACTTTCTGATGAGCCTACCAATATCTCCACCTGTCGAAGAATGATTAGGTCTAAGCTTTTCCCAGTATGAGTTAGTCGGAAAGATTTTTCCATTTCCTCTATACTCTCCACTTCTTCCTTTTAAGATTTCACTCATGATATCTAATGAACAGTGAATTGAGTTGGCTGCAATATACACATTTTCAGCACCGGAAGGAAACCTACAATTTGGTCCTCTCCATGCTCTTGCACTTCGTAATGTATTTAGTTGGAAGAGGCCTCTTGGACGATCATTACGGTTTGGAACAGCACCTGTATTTACAGACCGTTTATTACAACTTGATTCTACTTGTGCAATAGAAGCAAATGTCCAAACCCAAAATTGTCCCTTTTGATCATTAGTCATATTGCCCCAGTTTGGGCACGACCTTGGAGTCGTTTGCATACCAGGAAGAGCAGGACTAAAGAAACGCTCTTTTCTTTCATCAGTTTTATTTAAATATTTAACAATGAGCTTACCCCATTTCCCATAAGTTCCATCAGACTTAATAAAACTAGTACATTTTGCATTAAAATTTCTCCCACCAATTGGAAGAGGTAATTTTTTTAGGCGAGTTTCTCCGTCTACACAATGGGGACAACCGGCCTCGGGAGAATTTCCTGCATTGCTGACAGCTTCTTGGACCTGATTGAAAAGATCATTAATATCTTGAGAGTAAACATTCGATGAAAATAGCGTTAGTGCCAGAATTAAGATTCTCATTCTTTCACCTTCTCAACTTTACTATAGAAGCAACTATATCCAGTTTCATCGACCTTATACTCAAGTTTGTTATTTTTAATTATTAAATGTTGTGTTGTTTTACCTTCTTCAAGGTTTCTTTTAATGGCACATTTATCAACTACCGTTTTGACTGTGATCGATTTCTCAGACATTTTAAACTTTGTAGATACTCGGCAATTTTTATTTGTTGGCTTTTCAAGACTGTCTTTAAATGGACCTAGAAAAATTGAGTGACCAATTCTTATACCTTTATCATCTTCCTTACCAACTATATTAAGATAACCATCAGAACAATTTTTATGACTTCCCTTAGTTACTTTATAGGAACCTTTCAATCTTGAAAGTTGGTTTAGCTGTTTGGAGGAGATTCCAGAGAAAACCAAAGAAGGAAGAAACAATAGAATTAAAACTGTTTTAGAAATTATATTCATAGCTGTTCCACACCTTAGTCAACAATAGATATTGTGTACTAAACTCATCGGCGAAACATGAAATAAAAGTGAGATAAATCAGCAAAGAAAGAACTATAGCTGAGTATTATAGTTCGTTAAACCTCTCATTAAATTCTATATTATGATAGGCTTTAATAACATCCTCATCGGCCTCTAGAGCGTCAATCATTTTCATTATAGTAATATAGGTTTCATCATCAACTTCTTTAAACGTTACTGGCACCTGTTCTAATGTGGCCTCTTCAGGATTAATCTTAAGCTCTTCTAATTTCTTAGAGATTTGACCAAAAACTTCCATGGGCCCTGTAATACAGAAAAATCCATCTTCTATTTCAATATCTTCGGCCCCAGCATCAATCATCTCTAAAGTAAATTCATCTTCGTCCAGCTTTCCAACAGGAACTTCAAATGAAGCTTTTCTATTAAAGACAAATTGTAGAGATCCAGTTGTACCTAATGACCCTCCGGCCTTATTAAAGCAAACTCTAACATTCGCAACTGTTCGAGTAACATTATTTGTTGAGGCCTCAACAAAAACTGCTACCCCATTTGGACCGTAACCTTCATAAGTAATTTCTTGGTAACCGTCGTCATCTGTTCCAAGACCCTTTTTTATTGCTCGATCAATATTGTCTTTAGGAACATTATTTTTCTTACATTTTTCTAGTGCAATTTTGAGTAGAAAGTTTGTATTAGCATCATCTCCACCAGATTTTACTGCTCGAGTAACTTCAAAGAGAATCTTTGTATAAATCTGTCCACGTAGCTTATCTGCGGCACCTTTCTTCTTAACAATGTTGGCCCATTTACGTCCCATTTCTTCCTCGCAATTTTTATATAACTTGTTTTTTATAATAAAGTTTTAGTGAAAACACCACTTATTCTAAGAACTTAGAGAGTATCGTTATTTTTCAGATATTTAGGTAAGAATAGAGCAAGATTACAGGGTGTTCATACCTTCTACTGGAACTTGGTGAATCTTTGGGGCTCATTTAAAGGGGATTTAAGACTAGCGTCTAGAGCCAACAGAGATAACGTCTACACCTTTAACTTCACCTTCTCCAGAAATGGTAGATTTGCAGCCCATTACCTTTTTATTATTTAATGTAATTGTAGAAGAGATATTAAACTCGTTTTCAATGTCATCGAAATCGATAACGACATTTTTAGAGAATGAGAATTTTCTCATTTTAGCTTTGTGAGCACAGTGTGTGGAGTGAAGGATGAGAGCTGAATCTTCTTCTATGACCTGAGAGTAAACATTGCTTGTAAACAGTAGCGCCATAATTAGAATCACCAATATTCTCCTTATTTTCTGAAACAGATAAATAAATTGCGAAGGCATTAATGTCTTTATTTTTGAAGTAATTCAACAATTAATATTTCACAATTTGCAATTTTACTGTTTTTTAACAGGAACTTAAGGCATTTAAGTGATCTCAGACGCAGAAACAACATGAAACCCATCAGCAGATTTCTCCATAAGATTTTCCACACATGTAACGACAGAAGAAACCTTTGTCCCAATCAATAGACTTAGTTTTTTAGGCATAATTGGTTCGAGGACATTAAAGGTTTTAATTCCTAATTCCTCCGAAGTTCTTTTCTCGCTTCTAGATCCTATCAACAAAGAAGGTCTCAGGATATAAGTCGACTTCAATTCAAGTCCCTTTATATATTCTTCCATTTCACCTTTAACTTTATTGTAAAAAACAAAGGAGTCTTTCTTAGCACCCATTGCTGAGATGACAATCAAAGAGCTTGCACTTGATTTCTTTGCCAAATCTCCAAAGGCACAGACGAGATCATAATCGACCTCCTTGAAGCGCTCTTTTGAACCGGCTACCTTTATTGTTGTACCTAAACTACAAAAAAAGACATCGGCCTCAATCGTTAACTCGTTTAATGATTTTGCATTCAAATCAGTAATAACAATTTGTTCAAGTTTTTCTTCATCAATATCTATTTGCCGTCTAGAAATAGAGATGACTTTAGAAATATTGGGATTTTTTAAAAGTGCTTTTAAAAGTTCTGAGCCTATGAGTCCTGTCGATCCGATAATTGCTATTTTCATTTCTAACGCCTCAGATGCCTAATTAAGGCCAGCCCCATGAGAAGGCCAATTCCTAAGTGAAAATAAATGACCAATTCTCGAATGGTTTCTGATGTAATGATCAGTAATGATTGCCCAGAGAAAATAAGTAATACAAGTCCGATACATAGAAAGAGACCAGACTTCTTTTTTTTCGTAAACATTTTATCTAAGTTTTTAATTTTGAGAGCAATATGACTCTTAATGATAAAACCGACAGCAAGAATAAGCAGAGGTGTGGTTATATAGTGAAAAGCTTTTGCTAAACTAAGATAGGGACTCGACTCTATCCCCCATTCAGCTTGAACTTGAAAGTAATTATCAAGAACATAGATAGTGACTCCCGTTATTAAACAGAGGACAAATGAAATCAGAATATTTCTTTTTTCAAATTTACTTATCACTTTCTAGTCTTTCAATTTTCTTTAGTATTCTCATGTAGGATTGAGTTGTTAATGTAGCTCCTGAAATAGCATCGGCACTCAATTTATCTAGCTTTTTTCCCTGAAACATTATCTCAATCCACTTAGAAGGAGCTTGATACTTTAAAGGTTCTAGAAACTTAATGGTATCGATCCACTTTACTTTCTGGTTCTTAATGATAATCAACAAACTTTGAAAATGAGTTCTGATTTTATCGCTTATGGCATAACCAGTTAATTTTTCATTTGGGCAGTTAATTTTGTATCTCTTCACAATTCTTTGTACTTCAAACTGTTGAGATTTCTCTTTAGATAAGTACAAATAGTCTTTGCCCAGTTCACAATTTGGATTGGCCTTAAAAAAACTCAGCCCAGTTAAATCCTGGGCATGAGCATTAGTCATAAAAAGTATGAGAAATATTTTTAGAAATTCCATCCCATTCCTAAGTTCCAAGAATCCACTCCGGTCTTGGCCTTGTTTGTTGCCTTTACATAATCCGCTTTAAAAACAATATTCTTAATCGGCTTAACAGAAACGCCATAAGTAATATTAGTTCTTTCTTTGCTTAAATCTTTTGTGAAAGCTCCCCCAACCTTTGATTGAGTATTGTAGTTTTCATACTGAATAAAAGGAATAAGTTCCCAGTCAGTAAATTTATGTAAAACATTATAACCTAAATTGGCGTAATAACCTTTCATTTCAGAAGCAATCGAACTTGAGCCAGTTTTACCTTGCTCAGCATTTAACTTATCGATTCCACCAAGCTTAACCATGGTGTAAACCCCTCTCAGGCTTAAGCCAGAGAACTTGGAATCGAAATGAAGATCGTAGACATTATGAGTGACCTCAGTTTGAACTCCACCAGCTTTTCCAACATAAGCAGAGGCTCCAACCTTACTTGTCCCTAAGAAGTTGTAGTTAACTTGAGTGACCCAAGCGAGGTCTCGCCCTTCTGCTTTACTAGCTTTTTGGCGACCTGATCTCACTCCATCAGAAGAAAACCCACTCGCAAGTAAACCATCAACCAGTGACAATCTATAATCGAGGCCTCCAGTTTTTCCAAAAAATGAAACACCAAGCTCTCTCCAAGTTGTTGGAATTAACTTTTTAGCAATCTCTGGTCGATTCACACCAAAAAAAGTTGTTGGCTCATGATAAATATTAATGAGCCCTACAGGAATAAGCATTACCCCTGCTTGCATATTAATACTTTCAGAAAGAGTGTAATCAATAGTCCCTTGCTCAAGAAAAATCTCATTAGCGTGTTCAACTTCGATTTCACTTGTGAGTTTCCACTTCTTATTAAAATCGTGTCCTATATAAAGAATAAATCTTTGAGCATCTAATTTGGGATTATTGGCATTTGAGACTGAAGTCTTGCTTTCATCCTTAGATCTCTTATTTACATAAACAAACTCTCCGTAACCTCCGAAGTAAGTTTTTGATTTAGAGGGGCCAGCTTGCTTAAGTTCTAGAATCTCTTCACTTAAAAGGTCCATTCTCTCGTCGAGTTCTTCAATCGTTGCTGCGAAGGACTGATTGAAACTTAACACAGCAAGTAATAACAATGACTTATACATTTTAAATTCTCCATTCAACAAAATTAGTATGTCAGGCGTAACCATTATATGGTACATTTAACCATAGTTTGACATATCAAACAAATAAGTTAATATATCTCCAGTGTCAATAAATATATTGGCCACTTCAGTAGGATTTTATGGTCGTTTGTTTATGCAAAGGCATTACAGAAAAGAAGATTGAAGACCTTGTAGATAAAGGTATCCCCACTCATGAAGTTTTAAAACGGCTTGGAGTAGGCTCTGACTGTGGTATCTGCGTTATTGATGCTGTTCAAAAAATTGCCAGTAGAACAAATTCAAAAAACAATTCATTGACTACCAAGAATTCAAAAACATAATATTCAAAAAAATTTAACGGAGAAATTATATGAAAGGTGATGCGAAAATCATTGATTTGCTAAACGGTGTATTAACGAGAGAGTTAACGGCCATTAACCAATATTTTCTTCATTCAAGAATACTTCAAGACTGGGGCCTCGATAAAATTGGTGCCTTAGAATACAATGCCTCTATTGATGAAATGAAACATGCGGATCAACTCATTAAAAGAATTCTTTTTCTTGAAGGTATCCCAAATGTTCAAAAGCTAGATAAAGTTACCATCGGGTCAAATATCGAAGAGATCATAGCGGCAGACCTTGCAGTTGAAAATGCAGCTGTCCCCTATCTTAAAGACTGTATTGCTTATGCTGAATCAGTTAAAGACTTTGTCACTAGAGATTTATTCTCTAGCATCCTTGAAAGTGAAGAAGAGCATGTTGATTGGCTTGAAACGCAACAAGGACTCCTTGAGAAAGTTGGTGTCGAAAGATACATGCAAACTCAAATTGTTATGGAATCATAGGCGTTTAACCAAAAACGACTTGGTGATCATCTTTCCGGTATTCAATTATTGAATAGAGTTTTGAAGTACAAAATCTTTGTACTACTTTGATCGATTTATCATCCCCACAGGCCTCAGCGTGTTCAAGCATCAAAGCTGAGGTCATAATATTGCCAATACTAAAAGCAAAGTCTCTGGCCTGGGATTCGACTTGATCTCGAGACATCTCCCCCATCTTTAAAGCGTAGACGCAAAGCTTTTCAAATGCAGTTACTACTGACTCTTTTGCCTCTTTAAGTTCTAAAGAATTTATTCCGCCAAGCTTCTCTTTAACTTCATCAACAAAATATCTAAAAGTGTCTTCCTTTGAAATTGACCTTAAGACATCTAACGAGAGAACATTTGTCGTTCCCTCCCAAATAGTTAACGTTTGATTGTCTCTAAGCCACTTTGGAATTCCAGTATCTTCAACGTATCCTGCTCCACCAAAAGACTCAACGAGTTCACTGGTGGCCAACATATTATTTTTGGCAGTATACAGTTTGGCTATTGGAGTAAAGAAGCGAAGAAGTTTGTTCACTCTTTCCTTATTTACTTTTGAATTGCCTACTTCATCTAATCCCAATAGCTCGGCCACATAAAAGGCCAAGTGAAAGCTCGCGTGAAACTGAACTTCTAAATGTGAAAGCATTTTTAAATGGAGTGGCTGTTGGTCAAGAGTTTTACCAAAGGCCTGTCTTTTTCCGGCATAATCTCTGGCGAGATCCATTAACCTTTTCCAAGCACCAATTGTGGTACATGAGTTATAGATTCTTGTGACATTAAAAAGTGTTGCTATCGTTTTTACTCCGGCGCCGACTTCTCCAACCAATTTAGCTGGAACACCTTTGAGTTGAAGTTCAGCTGTGGGAAGGGCCTTCGTTCCAAGTTTATCTTTAAGTCTTTGTATCTCAATTCCTTGAAGTTCACCCTTTTCATTTCTTAGTTCCAAATAAAATAATGAAAGTCCTCTATTTCCTTCTATCGAGTTTCCTTCCTTATCTTCTATGCGGGCCAAAGTCATGGCCATCTGTGATGTTGTCGCCGAAGTAAACCACTTCACACCATGAAGTTTGTATTCTCCATTTTCAAGCCTGGCTACCGTTTCAGTTCCAGAGACGTCTGATCCTCCAGACTTTTCAGTCATCCACTGTCCTGAAGTCCAAAACTGATTAGGATCTCTTGAAGTTAAGTTTTTAAAGGCGCCTTCTTTTAAACTCGTATCTCCAAAAGTTTCAATCAACTTGGCGGCTCCATCGGTCATGGCGAGTGGGCAGGTATAATAAGCACTAGAGGGATGATAAAGATAAATTTTTGCAAATTGAATGAGTCGACTAAACTCGGCGAATTTTCTTTCGTAACCGATGGCCACGATTCCTTCTTCAGCTGAAACTTTATCCAACTCTTTCCAACCGAGACTAGTTTCTATTTCATCAATTCTATTTCCCCACGGGTCGTGAGAAACGAGAGTCGGATGGTTAGCTTCGGCATCATCACTGAAGGCCAAAATATCACTTACTAATCTTTCTCCAAAACGAGTAAGATCTTCTTCAACTTCTCCCCTAAAACTAGCTGGCAGTTTTCTTTTTAAAAGACTTTGAAGAAGAGGGTCGAGCTTATAGGTATTACTCAGCTCAGGCCCAGTCTGAAAGAAATCACTCATAAATCCATCCGTGGTTTTTCTTATTATTCTAAATAGGTACGTGATACTTTTTAAGGTGTGTTGCGTTGATCCAAATTGACACAAAACTAAGAAAAACTTAAAGACGAGATGTAATAGCTCATTTATACTTATATTCAGATAGCCACACTTAGCACATAGCACCACGAATGATGAGAAAACTTATAACCCTTTTACTTCTCCTTTTCATAAACCTTGGTTTTATGACTCAAGTTGAAAGCTCACATATTCTCGATGAGCTAAAAAATAATAGTCTTTCAACAAATGATCTAAATCACGATTCTTTCGATCAATCCCATGAAAAAAACTGTAATGATAATGAAGATGAGCAAGGGCATTGCTCTCATCAGTGTAGTGGCGATCACAATATGGCCATATCAAAAAACGAAATCTCAATAACCCCAACTCTTGTTAATAAAAATCAAGCTGCTTGGGCATACTACAAATATTATCAAAGACCAGTGCTAGACCCTGCACTAAGACCTCCGACCTTCTCTTAATAAAATTCACAAAAGTTAATTTACTTATATAAAGGAAAGAATAATGAAAGGTTTTACTTTCTTCACATTCTCAATGATATGTAGCTTTGTCGTGAAGGCAGAGTGTAACTTTAACACTCCTAATGAGTTATTTGAGATGATTAAGAAAAATCATCCAAATATTTCAATCAATAAAACAAAAAGTGATGTACTCAAGAAATCAATTGATTTTGCAGATCAAGTGCCAAATCCTGAACTTGATGCTCAGAGTACTATTGAAGATGGCACTATAGGGAAGACATACTCGACCTCTTTAACCTTAAAGCACACCTTTGAATTAGGCGGAAAAAGAAAATCTAGAGTTAAACTTGCGCGAACTCATTTTAAGGCCGGAAAAGCGGCAGCAATGTTTCAAGATGAAGACACCATCATTGACTCAATACTTAAGTTACATCGATTAAGACAAATTTATGAAGTTATCCCTCTCTATGAAGAATCCTTAACTACTTTTAATAAGATTTTAATAACATTGAAAAAAAGAAATTCTATTTCTCCTCAACAAAGAGTTGAAAGGGAAACGCTTGAGCTTGCGAAATACGACTACCAACTTAAAATGTCTAAGTTAAACTCTGAAAAGATTAAACTGAGTAAACATTTGTCTTTTTTTGCCGGAACAAACTGTGACATTCCAAAGAGAGCACTTCCAACAAAAATTAACTTAACTGAGGTTTTTAACAGTAAAAAACTAAAATCCTATTCTAAAATAGATTTTGCAAAAGCTTCGTTAGAAGTAGCTCAAGCAAATTTAAATTTAGAATCATCTAGAAGTTATCCAAACTTAAAGATAGGTCCAACATTGGAATATGAGAAATTGAACTCTAGAAACTCAAAGACTATTGGGATCGCACTTTCTTTTGATCTACCTGTATTGAACTTTAATAGTGCCGGAAAGGCCAAAGCTGCGAAAGAAGTCATCGTCGCTTCCACTCAACTTAACAGTATAGAGAAAGAGAGCATTTTAGATTTAGACTCATGGATTATTACCTATCAAAGATATAGAGACTCATTAGTTTCTATTGCGACTAAAAAAGAACTTGAAATGAAACACAAAAGAATTGAGTCTCTCTTCAGCAGAGGGATTATTTCAACTTCACTCGTAATTGAGTCTCACAGACAATTGATTGAGTTTTCTAATACTAGGTTTGAGTTTGAAATAGGTGCTATCGAAGCACTGTGGAACATTTATAAGATGAATGGTCAGACAAACAATAAAAATATTTAATTCGGAGTAACAATGAAAATATTATTAATTACTTTATATATAACAGCTTCTTTACTCTCAGCTTCCTCATGGGCCGAAGGTGATCACTCAGATCACGACCATGGAAGTGAAAATCATGGAAGCCACGATAGCCTAGACAGTCATGATGATCATAAAGGTCAGGATGACCATAATGAGCACGAAGCTCACGATGATCATGGGCATGGAGGCGGAAAGGCGATAGGAAAAGGAAAAGCTATTGTTGAAGTAGATGAGAAAAATGGTTTCATGCTTTCTAAAGAGGCCATAAAAACTCTCAAAATTCAGCTTAAAACAATTAGCAACTCTGAGTTTTTAATCGAAAAGAAAAACCTTGTGACCACAAAAGATAAAAAAGGAATCTATCGATTCCGTAATGGTTTTTTTAAATTTGTTCCGGCCAGGATAATTAAAGAACAAAAGAGTGACTATAAAGTTAAAATAGAGGGTCTTATTTTTGGAGACCAATTTGTAACGAATGGAGTTGGACTCTTAAGAGTTAGCGATGTGTACAGCACAGACAAATCTGAATACGGACACTCTCACTAAGACAAGGCAACTATATTATGATCAATAAAGTTATAGAATTTTCAGTCAACAATAGAATGTTTGTCTTCATGGCGACACTTTTGTTAATCATCTTTGGGGCTAAGTCTTTTCAAGAGCTCTCCATTGATGCCGTACCAGATATTACGAACACTCAAGTTCAAATTAATACTCAGGTAAAAGGACTTGTACCTGAAGAAATCGAAAGAATGGTTACTTTTCCTATTGAATACTCAATGAATGGTATTCCTGGAGTTGAAACAATACGATCTATTTCACGGTATGGGATTTCGCAAGTTACAGTCATCTTCAAAGACGATATGGATATTTATAAAGCCAGGCAACTGACTTCTGAAAAACTCCATAGCATTGAGCTTCCTGCGGGAATCGCTCCAGAGATGGGTCCCATTAGTACAGGCCTTGGAGAGATATTTCATTATTCTATCGAGGCCAAAAATGTAGAAACTGATCCTGAGAAAAGATTACTACAATTAATGGAATTAAGATCTCTTCAAGATTGGTTTATTAAACCCCGTCTCCTAACTGTTAAAGGTGTTACTGAAGTCAATACGATTGGAGGATATGAAAAGCAATTTTTCATCCAACCAAATATTCTTAAGATGACCAAGTATGGTCTCCATTTTGATGACATTGAATCTGCAATTGAAGAAACAAATTTGAATGTTGGCGGTGGTTATATTCAACAAACTGGAGAGCAATTATTAGTTCGAGGTGTTGGTCTTTTACAGAACATTAAAGATATCGAATCAGTTGTCGTTAAAAGAACTTCTTCCTATCAAGTGATAAAGATTAAAGATATTGCTGATGTTAAGTACGACAAACAAATTAGAACCGGTGCTGCGACTGTTAATGGTGAAGAATCAATTATTGGTACCGCCTTTATGCTTCTTGGAGAAAATTCGAGAGCAGTTTCTCAAAGAGTTTCAGGGAAGCTAGATCATATAAAAAAGGACCTGCCTGAGTGGGTAAAATTAAAAGTTCTATATGATCGTTCAGACATGGTAGATGCAACACTTGGGACAGTTCAACACAACCTATTAATGGGTGCAGGACTAGTCATTCTATTTTTACTTCTATTGGTTGGAAATGTTCGAGCGGCCATTATTACTTCTATAACTATTCCTATCTCACTACTCATGACTTTCATTTTAATGAAGTGGCAAAATGTGTCCGGTAACTTAATGAGCCTCGGTGCTCTTGACTTTGGAATTATTGTTGATGGTGCCGTTATCGTTATTGAAAACTGTGTTCACCGCTTACAACAAAAAGGAAAACTGGCTGGAAGGGAATTAACAAGAGCTGAAGTTAAACAAGTCGTTATCGACTCTGCAATTGAAATCAGATCTGCAGCAGGATTTGGAGAACTTATCGTTATCGTTGTCTTTATTCCTCTATTTGCACTTACAGGTGTCGAAGGGAAAATGTTTGGTCCCATGGCCACAACATTCATAATGGCATTGGCCTCGGCCCTCGTATTGTCTTTTACTGTTGTACCAGCACTTGCTGCAACATTTTTGAGTGGTAAAACAAAAGATAAAAAACCATTTTTAATGGGACTTGCAGAGAAAGCATTTAAACCTACCCTTGAAAAGGCCTTAAAAATTAAAAAGCTAGTTTTAGGTCTTGGTATAGCCTCTATTGTGACTGGAGTTTTTCTATTCTCAAGGCTGGGTGCAGAGTTTATACCTCAGCTGGATGAAGGAGACTTTGCCCTTCAGTTCATTCGTCCTGCAAATATCAGTATGGAGAACTCCGTAAAGTTGCAACAAATTTCAGAAAAAATTGTAGCAGAATTTCCACAAATAAAAGATGTATTCGCTAGAACAGGAGCTGCTGAAGTTGCCACTGACCCTATGGGAGTTAATATCTCTGATTCCTATGTCATGTTAAAAAAGAGAGACCTATGGCCTGAAGATCCGGTCATTAAAGACAAAAAGTCGTTAATGAAAGCTGTAAAAGATAAACTTGACCTCCATGTCCCAGGTCAAGTCATGTTAGTTTCTCAACCTGTTGAACTTAGATTTAATGAACTTCTTGAAGGAACGAGAGCTGATGTCTCAGCGAAAGTATTTGGGGATGATCTCGACAAGTTAATCTCATATTCTAAAAAAGTTGCAGGAATTGTAGGTAACATTGAAGGAGCAGGAGTAGCTGAGTCCGAATCTAAAGGAAAGTCCCCTCTTCTTCAATATACGCCAAAAATGCAGGAACTTGCTGAGCTAGGAGTTAATGCGAGACCGGTACTAGATGCCATTAGTACCGCCATTGGAGGGCGCGAAGTTGGGCATGTCTATGATGGAGTTCGAAAATTTCCAATAGTGACAAGACTTTCTGAAGCAGAAAGAAAGGATGTTAAAATTGTGAGGAGCTTACCTGTAGGTATATCTGATGGGTATACTGTTCCTATTGAACAGGTTGCAGATATCGAGTTTGTTGAAACCTTTTCAGCTGTAGGTAGAGAGAATTCACAAAGAAGAATTGCTGTTCTCATTAATCCTGAAGTCAGAGATATTGAAAGTTTCGTCAATAAAGCAAAAAAACTTGTCAGTGAAAAAGTTAAACTACCTGAAGGTTACTATATCGAATGGGGTGGGAGCTTTAAAAATCTTCAAAGCGCAAAAGAAAGATTAGGAATACTTGTACCTATGGCCTTACTTATCATTTTGGCCATGCTCTATGCTGCTTTTAAAAACTTTGCTCAAGTTGTTCTCATATTTGCCTGTGCTCCTATGGCGCTTATAGGAGGGGTGATCTCATTAAATCTTATGGGAATGCCTTTTAGTATTTCTGCTGGCGTTGGGTTTATTGCTCTGTGTGGAATTAGTATTTTAAATGGTGTGGTGCTTGTCACCTACTTTAATAGGCTCATTCTCGATGGAAAGTCTCCCGAAGATGTAGTCCGAGAAGGTGCGATGACAAGACTTCGTCCAGTCCTTATGACAGCTCTTACAGATATATTTGGGTTTCTTCCCATGATGTTTTCAACAGGACTTGGGGCCGAAGTTCAAAAACCTCTCGCGACAGTTGTTGTTGGTGGGATATTGTCAGCGACTGCACTAACTCTGATTGTTCTTCCAAGTTTATATGGATTATTTATAAAGCAGATGCAACCAAGTTTAGAAAATAGGGCACAGTAGGTGCCCTTCTTTCATTTACTCTCTAAACTATCCAGTTCTTCTTGTAGTTTTCTCACACCGTAGTATTCATTCAAATAAATGATGCCGATTCCAAGTGCAATACTAAAAATGACAGAACCTAGCCCTACATAGATATTTCCACTACTCATCCATGACTCTATATTTAAGACAAGCATTCCTGCCATCAAAGGGAAAACATACCAATAACGAACGCTTCCGAGTAACTTTATCTGTTTCTTCAAGGCCTCTTTATGAGCCCTCAAATACTTTTGGCTGTCAGCTGCGAGGTCACTCACCTTCTCGGACTTTCCTTTAAAGTATAAAAAGAAACAAATAACGAGAGCAGAGAGGGCAATTTCAAAATTGGCGATCATCCTTACTGTTGATTCAGTTTCTAATCCACTACGAATAAACATAACCATGACAAAAATAGCAGCTGCATATTCTCTTAAATTTCTCCACTTAATAGTTTTTTCAAATTTCACACTCTTCAACTTAATAGCTTCCATATCAACATCTCCTATGGTGGTTTCACTTTGTTTCCAAAGATTGATTAATTTTTCATCATTCATTGTCCATTCTCCTAAATACTGAAGAAATGATCTTCTTGATTCGTGAAACCTTGGTGGAAATATTACTTTCACTGAGTCCAGTGATGCTTGAAATATCTGATTGTTTCTCCCCCTCTAAATAGAGAACGAAAACTTCTCTATCGATAGGATCAAGTTTCATTAAAATTCCTTGGATCACTTTGAGTTGATCCTGATTTTCAACTTGATTGCTTTCAACGGAGACTTCGAGGTCTTCAAGCGAATTAAATTCCAACTTGTTCGATTTAGCTTCCTTTGAAACGTGAGTTATGGATTTGTTATAGGCAATCCGATAGACCCAAGTTTTCAAAGTCGACTCATCCTTAAAGTTTGGAAGAGATTGCCAAATTGCCATCATGACATCTTGATAGAGTTCCAAGGACTTCTGTTCGTTGTGCTCGTAACTGGCACAAATCCTTTTGAGGGCCTTTGAAAACTCATTGTTAATTTGGTTAAATCGCTCTTCTCTCATCCACACTTTCGTTGAACAGGTTTCGCTTTATTAGTCTCGAATAAACTAATTATCTCACAAAAACATTGTAAATTTGCGTATTTTCAATGGCTTACTGTAATACTAAGGTTATTTTAAAACTGAATATTGAACTTCACTCCAACTTCGGTTGGGGCGAAGTTATCAGTTAGATTGTTAACATTTAAAGAGTCAGAAAACCCTCCAACGTCTCTTGCAAAGGGAACGATAATGTTTGGTGAAACCTTCATCGTTAACCCTCTTCCTAAGTTTACATCAGTTGAGACGCCGAGATTTAAATCAACATCATACTTGTCTTCACCATCATCACTTATATTTTCAGCTGGTCTAATATTTACATCAAGGGGAAAACCAACATCCATTCCTGCTACGTTAACTTTAAAGTCTAATGGCGAGACAAAGTCGTCAGAGACAGATCTCTCAGAGTCGCTAAATTGAGAGGCAAGGGTAATGGCGTCTCTCCTGTCCCGACAGCTTCCTTTTAAAATAACTTGCTCATTAGTAGTCCTTTTTGTGACTATCAAATCATATTCTGCAAAATCTCTTGGTTCGAAGTTTTGAGTTGTCGCCACGGATCCCGTTACTATTGATTTACTTTTCATGATTAAATCGAAATCATGAAATAAACTTTCCATTTGAGCAATGGATAATTTTCCAGTCTTATCTAGACCTAATTTTTGCCTTTGAAATTCATCGACTTCTACTTGGCACATATACTTTCGAAATGGTCTTGAATCACTTGAGTTTTCTGGGGCATCAAGCTGTGAATAACAAGGGTCATTTAAAAGTGAACCAATATAAGATGAATTATTATTTAATCTATTTAATACAGTGATCGATCTATAATTTTGTCTTTGAATATAATAGCTGTTTTCATTTTCAATATTCGTTGAGTGAACTCTTTTTACATAGTTTAACTTTGCTTGGCCCCAATTATGGCCTTCTAAGATTTCTATTAAATTTTGTTGCCCCTCGAGGGGTTGAATAGGGATTCCTCTTTTAGTTCCATCAGAAAAAAGAAGTGAATATTCGTGAGGTGATGTTGATTCACATAGAAGTATTTCTGGCTGATTGATTTCGCCTTTGTAACTCAAAAACCTTGAGCCTACAGGACACATTTCTGCAGAATAGACATTCATTGAAATCAGTAAAAAAAATAAGACTCTCACTGTGAACTTATCGGTTTTTCACTCATTTAATCCAACAATAAGAGTCTTTTAGTTTCAATAACTTAGATGTTAGTTTTTATAAAGGTCTTAACCTAGACTATCGTCTACTATATGCCATTCAAGGTCTTCAATCACACTAAGTTCAACGATACTGTCTGCTCTCTTGAGAAGAACCGCACACTCCTTACTTAAATTAAGTAAATGAAGTTTTTTATCGTATTGTTGATAGCGCTCTGTAATATTTTGAAGGGCCTCAATTCCAGAATGATCCCATATGCGAGATTCTGCAAAATCAATAACCACATGATCTTCATCATCTTTAAAGCTAAAGAGATCTTTAAAAGAAGTCACTGAACCAAAAAAGAGTGGTCCCTTTAGGTCGTAAATAGTTTTCTTATCTTCAACTCTCTTTTTTGCTTCGATTGATTTTCCGTGTTCCCACGCAAAGACTAAGGCAGACATGATAATTCCAACGAGAACAGCAATAGCTAGATCTACATACACTGTAATGATAGAAACACTTGTGATGACAATGATATCAGAAAGAGGAATTTTTCCATGGAGTCTTAAACTCGACCATTCAAATGTTCCGATAACAACCATAAACATGACACCAACGAGAGCTGCAAGTGGAATCATCTCGATGAAACTTGAACCAAAAGAAACAAAGGCCAAAAGAAAAATGGCTGCAGAAATTCCTGAAGATCTCCCTCTTCCGCCTCCACGAATATTGATCATACTCTGACCGATCATGGCACAACCACCCATTCCACCAAAAAAGCCATTCACTAGATTGGCCAGGCCTTGACCAATACATTCCTTATTTCCGTGTCCTCGAGTTTCTGTGAGTTCATCAATAAGTGTTAATGTCATCAAGGATTCGATGAGCCCGACTGCTGCTGCTAAAACAGCATAAGGAAAGATAAGTTTAAGCGCCTCTAAACTCAGTGGCATTGTCGGTAGAGAAAAGCTTGGTAGTCCAGCTGCGATTGTTAAGATGCTTGGGTCCCGATCTTGAACGAAATCGAGAACAGTTCGTACAGATCCTGGAGAGAACTTATTGAGAAAGTAGCCGATAACTGAAACGACTACGATCCCTACAAGTGTTGCAGGAACAGCTTTTGTTAACTTTGGTAGGAAAATACTAATAAGCATTGTTAAGGTCAAAAGAGTACACATCGTAATAAGAGAGCTCATCTCCAGGATCTGTCCGTTAACTGTGAATTGACTTAACTGAGCTTGGAAAATGATGATGGCCAAACCGTTCACGAACCCCAACATCACTGGATGCGGAACTAATCTAATAAACTTCCCTAATTTTAAGACTCCAAAAAGAATTTGAATGAGCCCCATCAAGATGACAGCTGAAAAAAGATATCCCAGAGCATCTTGTAAGATGACTTCTGAACTTAGTCCTGCCACTTTTCCCATCTCAACGACTTTGGCCACAAGTGGAGCAAAGATAACAGCTACGGCCCCAGTAGAGCCTGAAATCATTCCTGGTCGGCCTCCAAAGATAGCAGTTATAAGCCCCATCATGAAAGCGGCATATAGACCAACTTTAGGGTTTACTCCGGCCACAAATGAAAAAGCTATGGCCTCAGGAATAAGGGCCAAGGCCACAGTAAGGCCCGATAAAACATCATTTTTTAAGTTTCTAGGCTTTGATATACGTAATGAAATTAGTTTATTTTCAGTGTGTGTGAGTTCATTAGAATGTTTTTTCTGATTCATTGGTTTCCTGATTTTAAATGCATAGTGTTTGATGTCAGCTAAATGAGGTTGCGTCAACTGCTAGTATGGACAATTGAAAGAAACACTCTATAAAAACAAAAAATCAAACAAGATGGCTTTATTTTTTTATTATTTTCAAAAAGATGTGATAAAATTCATTTATAAGTGTGTATGGAGAAACAATGAGTACAAGCACAATTACATTTAAAGAATTTGCCATTTTTGTCCAAGTCGGAAAAATCAAAGAGGCAGCAATGGCCCTCTCCATAATCCTAAACCTAGATGATTCTGTTGCTGAGACTGCTACCAATTTTTTTGTCAGTAAACTGCAAACTCAGCCCGATTTCTTTAATAAATTAATGAACCTAAAGACGGCCCTAGAAAACTCTGACAATGATGCCATGATGATACTCATTGAGTGTTTTAATCTGAATGGGGAAAATTTAGTAATGGCCCTAGAGGCAGCTAAAGCAATCGTTGCTGATTCGTAATACAATTACTTAGAGGAAAAGTATTGAATATAATAGTCTAACCATTCAAGCCAACTTTGCTGTTTTTCTCGAAAATACTTAATTTGTTCACTATCCATTGATTTTATAATATCGCCAAAAAGAGAGATAGCCTGCTTACGCTCTTTTGTCATAGGAAGGGACATTCTCTTAGAAAACAGCTCTAATATCTTAGTCTGCCTTTCATTAATATCTTTAATTTTAAAGAGTACTTTCATTTCAGCCTGAGTAGAAAGTCTATTCTCTAGTCGTTGTTTTGAGAGTTTCTTAAACAGTCCTATATTTTTAGCAATGAGATCTTTCTGTTTTTGATTAAGATCATCTAGAAAAAACTCATAACGATCGTAATAATCTTCCGTCTCTCTATCTTTGATATTCTCTTCAATCTCGTCATTTCGTTTTCGACTTATTTTAAAGAATTTTTTGATTTGCTTGTCATCAAATTTCGCAATCTGCTTTGCTAGGATTATATTTACCTTGGACCCTATTTGTTTGTAGTAACTTTGAAGAACTTCATACTTTTTGTCAGGATTAAAAGATTTTGGATTAAGATCCTGAAGGTCATTAGATATCCCTTTTGCGACAGAGACTTCTTCTTTTAATAGTTTTAGAATATCCGCTTTAACTTCAATTTCTTGTTCACCATAGAGGCCGAGGTTCTTATCAATTCGAGAAACAATAAAGAAATGTAGATTGGGCATCACTAAAGACTTGAAGCTACAAGAACTTAAAAGAAGTAAATAAAGAGAAAGAAAGAAGGTTTTCATTGATTCATTCTAACGCTTAAAAATGACTTTTCAAAGTAGACAAATGTTAGAACAATAAAACAATATATAACGAGACAAATATATAAAAAAGAAGGAACGATAATGTCACTTTCAAGTAAATCTTGCATCCCTTGTCAAGGAGGAGTTCCGAAACTTCCCTTGAATGATATTAATAATTTTTTAAAAGAAATTCATTCGGACTGGACACTCACCCATGAGGATACTCGGATTAGACGCTCAGTAAATTTGAGAGAAATGGCCGAGCCAATGAAAATTGCAAATATAATTGCCAAACTAGCTGATGAACAATGGCATCACCCCGAACTTACCATAGGCTTTGGTCATCTCGATATTGAGATTTGGACTCATAAGATTAACGGACTTGTTGAAAGCGATTTTATATTTGCTTCTAAGGTCGATGATATTTTAAAAAGTGAAGTTAACCTCTAAGGCAAGTTGAACAGTCAAACTCTGCTAGTGATTACAAAAAGATATGAGTACAAAAGACTTTACTGATGCTGTAAAAACATATCTCTCAGGGTAAGACAGAAAATCGTTTGAAATAAACCTATAGCTAGAAATAAATGTTCCGAAAAGTTATTATGAAAAATTCTACAATACTAAATACTACTTTAATTATTTTTATATTTATAACGACTTCCTGTTCAGCTTCAAAAACTAAACTAAGCAAAGACGCTGAAAGAATAACTCTACTCTTGGAATCTGTGCCAGTTCATTGCAAAGAACTTAAAAAGGTTATGGGAGTAAATATGGAAAATAGAGTTGATTTAGCACAAATCCACGCCATGAATCTAGCAACGCTAGCTGGTGGAGATGGAATATCTTTTGATAAACAAGTGATGGCTGAAGGCAAATGGAAGGTTTATGCAACAGCCTACAAGTGTAAAGCAGAAAATTAGAAATTTTTAAACGCTTCGATCATAGGCTTAACCGCTACATGCCACATCAAAGAGGCCACAGAGCCAACACAAACTAGAAAAATTAATATTTTAGTCATCAGGTTGACGAAATCTTTTAATTTATAAAAAGCCTTTTCTGCCTCTTCTTTAAATTGCACAGAGAGTCTAGCCGAGGCGTCAGGAATCTTACCGGCACGTTCAGCGAACTCTATTGATTTAATCAAATTTTCTGGAATATAACTATTTGTACTTAAACTAACGGCAAATGATTTACTTTCGTCCAGAGCTTCTATAGTTTTATTGTATTTTCCCTTGATGACTTTACTTCCGGCCGCTCCATAGATTAACTCAACTGATTCTCTAAGTCCCATTTCGGTATTAAAAACTAATTTCATAGCATAGGTAAAACGGAACATGGCAAATGCTCGCAAGCATCTTCCAAGTAATGGTAGCTTAAGATAAAGACTTTCAACAGGTTTTAAGTTAATCGCTTTAAAACATATGTAGCCTATAAGAGCAAGAGCTACAGATCCACCACATGCAGTAAGAAATAATTTTGTGGCACCAGCGTCTCCGTAAAGACCTAGGCCTAAAAGATCAATCTTTTTTCTTGATACAACTTCAAGCATCATCATTGCACCACCTAAATAGGCGGCAAGGGCTATGATTTTTAAAAAAAACATAAGAATGAGACGGTAGATTTCTTTTCTAATTTTTACGTTAAAACGAATATATTCTGAAAGATCTGCTAACACTTCTGTTAACTGTCCTGCGATTTCTCCGGTTTTAATTATTGATTGGTAGAAAGTGGCGTTATTAGATTTTGGATAACCAATGGCTTGATATAGTCTTTCACCAGTATTTATATTAGCTAAGACTTTTCTATCGTATTTAGTATTTTTATAGATTGAACCTCTTGATTCTAAATGAGAATTAATATCTAGTCCCGAGTCTAAAGACTGAGACAGATTTTCACACCAGTCTGCAAATTTTGGTTCACTTATCATTTTTAATATCCCTAGCTTCCTTTAATTGAATTGATGACCTCTGGTAGCAATGTTGGTGTTGAAAGTGATGATTCCCAAGACGGCCAGTACATTTGCATTCTCATTTTATCAGGTGAAACTTCAAGTGGTAAAACTATAGCACTTGCAGGATCGTCATCTTTTGGGTCGTAGAAAGCTTTCGTTTGAGCAAAGGCCCAAGTCGACCTTTCCCAAACATTATTTTCGTCATTAACGTCTCCAAAAAAGTTCACACCCCTTAGGCTCATGCTACAATTTCCATATAGATCGTCTTTCATGTCGGTCGGACAAGCATCTGGAATTTCATTTTCTTTTAGACCGGCATTAACTATCATGATTCCCATATCAAGAGAATCCTTAAAAGCATCAGCTTCAGCAGCTGTTTGTACATTTGGAAAAACTAATCCAATATCATATGAAGCATCTGAACCACCTTCTGGTCTACAAGTTCCCAAATAGTCGTTAGGATGATGTTCTAAATGCCCATCAATAACACCGGGACTGCTCGGTACTAATGTTTGGAAAGAGCCCCCCTGAGAGTGACATAATCTTATTCTTGGCTGTCCATTTGAAAAAGTAACAACAGGAGTCTCGTTATTGGCAAAGTATTCCAATTGCTCTCCAAGATCTCCATCGTAGTTTAAACCACAGCCTGAAAATGCTGGAACTGGAATTTCAGGGTTTTCTACTTTCCAAAAGTCATATGTTTTACACCAAAGCAGTAGTTCTGGATCTTTTTGGCCGTTATTTCCCATACTTGCGCATTTTGATTGATAGTCTACAGATTTAGCTAATATACCCGCTCTAATTTGTTCTTGAAATTCATTGGCAGTATTTGTCGCTCTCTCTGCAAGGCTATCTATTTTATTTAAAAAAGTCGTATCAATTCCTAAAGAGTTTACAGGTTCACTAAGCCAATTTTTCACATTATTCCTATCAACCATGTTTCTAGATGATCTAATGGTATGGCAAAAAGCATTTTTAGCATTAGTTACAGCTAGTTGTTGATATTTAAAATCAACATCACCGATAACACGGCCACCTTGAACTGGAAGTCCAATCGCCCCAGGTAAGTTGAGTCTATAGCTTTGAACAGATCTTTGAAGCGCAACTTTAAGCCAATTCTTTCCGATATTTTTATTTAAAGATGTTAAGTGTTTGGCATTTTTTATCATGGTTCCAAAAATATTAGCAGAATCAGCAAAAATCTTATCGTGCTCTCCTAAGAATACTATAGGATCAAGCTTTGCTGCATCTGAACTATCATATGAAAGAGCTGTTAGAATACTCCTGTATCTTGAAATAAATTTAGTAGAGGCCGCGACATGCAGAGCTGCTCCAATGGCCAAATTATTTGTACTCATCATATTTAAACCCGCGGCATTATGAGCGGCCATTTCATAAGAAGCAAAGTCAGCTGTGTTTTGGGTTTTTATTTTACTTTCAACTGTTTTTCCCATGTAGAGACTATAATTGATAGAACCAAAAACAAGTCCTGAAATAAGTAAAAAGAAAAGAGTAATATTTCCACTTTCATTTTTTAGAATATTTTGTTTTTTATTATCATTCATTGTTCTTCCATCTACTAAATTTGGTATCCTCATATGTTCCCGATTACTCTATTTCAAAGTTCAACTTTCCAGCGAGTGGCTCTATCCAACCTGTTGCTCTATCAAAAGTTGTATCAGTGTCAGTTTCAAAGTTAAGAGCCGCTATAGGATCTTCTACTCCTTCTAAGGCCACTTTACTCATAAAGTCTGCTTCATAGTCGGTGAGAAACGTACTTCCAATATTTGTGAGAGCAGTCTCTGTTTGAGCCTTTATATAACTATTAGCAGTTGTTAGCTCAACGGGATCGAGTACATTTTCTAGATTGATTTTAGCAGAGGCTACTTCAAAAACCTTTCTGGTAAAATCGTTTAATATAATACTAAGGTAGACAAATTCAACGTTTCCACAACTTCCAATTCCCGTAGAGTTGTTTAAACAATAATCTTCAAAGAAAACTGTTCTACTAAAATCTCCACCTTGATCGTCACCCCAAATGTCTTCTCCCACAGAAGCTTGAGTGGTTAGGATTGAAGTTGAGTTGGCATCATTAGAATGATAGCCGGAATTACCACTCAAATAGAGGTTATTATAAATATCGATTTGTTGATTTATGTATTCGTCTTTTCCCTGACGATTGTAATCTTTTAAAAATGATATTGATTTTTGTATACCATTTTTATCTTCATCAAGAGGTGTTGAAAAGATGACTTGATCCATTTTTAAATGATTTGTAAAAATAGGATTAATGGCCAATGAGTTAACATCAATGGCACTTTCAGAACCTTTATCTCCGTGATCAGTGGCCGTTTTCCCAAATAATAAAGTTGTTTCTTCAGTTTTTATATCAGTAGTATCAATTGTATTAGCTGTTATTTTGCCAATGATACCATCTCCAAATACAAGATCTTTTTTATATCTAACTACATTTTCTGGAGTTGATTCATACAGAGATCGATCTAGGTTGCTAACCATTTTACCTCGAACGATATCAAGATAATTTTCATTGATCTCTTTTCCTTTATTTCCTAACATTAAAAGGTTTCTTGAAAGAATTTGACCTCCTAGACTAGATTCCATATGTGTATGAACTGAGTGAACATAAAGCATAATCATCACGGTGATTGGAGCGAAGATTAAAAATTCAACAATGCTTGAACCTTTGTCATTATTTATAAACTTCATAGGTCCCTACTTTCTGTATAATCAAAACCGTGATCAACTGACATTTCATTTCCCCAAGATCTAAAGTCACCATCGATTTTGATTAGACCTTTGATATCTCCGTTCCATCTTGTAGAGACTAAAGCGTCTCCATCGACAGAAGCATTGTTGTCAAATCTTTTTCTTAAAAATGATATTTCAACAGTCATTGGAATCCTAGTAAGAGCATCAGGAAGACCGTTTACAAATGTTTTAAGTAATAATTCTTGATTTAATAATTCTTGAGAAAGATCCATTGAAGCTAGAGCATTATTTAATATATCAACTTGATCACTCTGCAGGGTAGACACATTATCAGAAATGAGACTTTTTATATTGACCATTTCGCTCATGCCATTAACTTGAGAAAGAACATTTAAAACCTGTGATGGATCCATATCAAGTGTGAGCATTTTTTCATTAATTTGAGTGATAACAGATTTCATGGCATCAACTTTTTCATCGTCTGTTGTTTCTGGAGTTTGAGGTGTACTTTTAAACATTTCGGCCAGAGCATATGCTTGAAACATAGCTTTTCCAACGAGGGGAAGTTTTGGTATGCGATAGTACGTTAATGTTAAGTTGATCTGATTTGTATTTGTATCAAAAACACAAGTTACATCTGTGGAAAGAGCCGCTGTTCCGAATCCTTGAAGTAACCTTTTTAGTGGAGCACTTAATGTCGAAGTACCTAATGCTTCAGTAAAACTATCTGTTATTGACCCCTTTCCTAACATAGTTGAAACAAGTCCAGTAGTTGGAGCTACTGAAGCTAACCTTTTAATGGCCGTGTATCTCGCTTGCTGTAGTTGATCACCATCACATGGGTCAGAGTCTAGATTTTCCAAGCTTAAAGATCTTGCTGCTTCATATGCTGCTAAGGTAGCCACATGCTTGTCAGACCAAGAAAAACTTGTCTCTAATACAAATAGACAAACTAAAATGAATATTGGAAACATAAAAAGAAATTCTACAATGGTAGAACCTTTTTCATTGTTATCTCCATTATTAGTGAACATATTATAACCCTTTTAAGTTGATTGATTCTACATGTTTAAAGAGCACCGATTTGACTCATCTTGCTCAAATCATAAATTAAGATAATAAGTGTTCAATCATAGTCAAAAGCAGCTAAAAATTTTGGATAATATACGGTGGGAGTTACATGAAAAGATGTTTCGCTATATTTATCGTTTTTAATTTAACCTATTTTGGAGGCGCTTTAGCGTCCAACTTGGACAATTTTAAGAAAGATTGGAGTCTGTTAAAGAAACATACAAAGTTTGGAAAAATGTCGTTTGGCAAAAAAACTCTTCCTATCGCTGTTCAACAATTCGGAAATAAAGACCTTTCTACAATTGTCTCTGAAATTGAAAATGACGGCGCTAAGTTTATGGGCGTCTACCCCAACCAAAGTGGCTGGATGGGCCTTTTTAAAAAGAATAAAAATATTTATATTTTTAATTTTCTTAAACTTCCTAATAATGGCAGCTTAGCTTTTTCTAGTGATGCTAAGGACATGCAAAAAGTTTTAGATAATAATGTAAATATAAATGATGTTGTAATTGAATTTAATGGCTTTAAAGTTGAAATGTTTTCTCATGTTTCTAATCTTAGTATGAGTCCAACAATAAAACATTATTCAAAGAAATTAAAAGGTGCCGGATTTAAAAAAGTTATAAATAAAGCCGCTATTAAAGAATTTTCTAATGAAGAAAATGAAACTTGGTTCTCTAGTAAATCTTCTATCCAACAAAATTATAAAAAGCTTAAAGATGGAAAAACTAGTGTTTCTATTATTAAAACTTCAAGTCCCTAAAATACATTATATTGAATAAAAGAAATATTTTCTATTTTGTCCATTAAGTGACTAGGAACAACACCTAGTTCACCTTTTGTAATTTCTGGATAAACCATACCTTTATAAACAGTAGAGCCCCCATTTAGTCTTTTTTTATAGCTGCTTGGATTTATGCCGTAGATAGATTTAAATAATCTAGAAAAATGAGCAGAGCTCGCAAATCCACAATTAAAAGCAATATCTGTTAAACTGAACTTTGTATTGGCGGCTAAATAAGAAGCTGCTGCCATAACTCTCTGAAGCCACATCCACTTTATAGGACTAATTCCTAATTCTTTATTAAAAACTCGGCAAAGATAAAATGTAGAGACATCTACAGATTTTGCTAGGTCTACTAAACTAATTTCTTCAGATAGGTTTTTGAGAACGTATTCGGATACATTAACAACTGTAGCATTCTTACTTAAAAACACTGGCATTACTACTGACCAATCTAAGTAAATAAAGTCTTCCTCTAAATTGTGTGTTTGTGTGGCCTTCAAAAAAAGCTCCCTAATGATGGTTTAGTTACCAGCTAGAGTGCAAGGTGAATGCCAAGTGAATACACGGGTTAAATTACTGAAAATAGGTTTCCGTTATATTGTCTAAAAAGTATACATCTTAACAAGTGTATAAAGATTAGACAGTAAGTTCAGAACAGAGTCTGTAACCTTATGCTGGCCTTTAATGAACCATCAAACAATATAGGCTTTACGCCCGCGTTGCTTTGTACTTCGTCGATATGAAAGAATCTCTCATAGATCATTCCAATTCCAAGGTTGAAACTAGAGTTCAACTTCCACAGAAGGCCTGGTGAGAGCTTTAGAACTAGGTTTTTAGTATCTAATGTTAGATTATTAACGACAAGTGATCTCTTGGCGTAACCTGCTCCAAAGGAGAGGTCCCAAATAAGTGATTCTGCTGCATTTACACGAGATTGAAACACAAGCCCTAAAGATTTTGAATTATAGTCAATATTTTTTGCAGAGCTAGCCTCATTTGTTTTAGCTAGTGAAAGATCAATTCCCCAGCTATAACCCTTATTATATTTTCCTACAACTAAAGTTAAACCTGGAATTGAACTCGTTACATCACTATCATCACCTGGAGATTGTCCCCAAACAGCTAACTCTATTCCCGTAGTAGCTTTATCTACAGTTTCTTCTTTGGTCTTGGCAAAGGCATTTTTAAGTTGAGCTTTACTTCTTTTTTCACGGACACTTTTCATACCTTCAGTTAAACTTGAAAGTAAAGTCGGCGCCCACTTTAATGAATCGCTGACACCAGCTAGAAATGATTTTGAACTAGCGGCTACGATTTTACCAAAGGCCCTATCATAGTAATATAATGCACAAGAGCTTACTGTCTCTTGCCCTTTAGGAACACAGTCAACTATAATCGCTCCCTCCAAGGCAAGTGTATCGAGCATTACTTGTATCGGGGTTAGAACCTTAGTTCCTGTCGTATTTTTGTCTTGCTCGTCTCCAGAGATTTTTGGATAGGCAGCTGTTAATATAGCTCTATCTAGAGCAGGAATAGCACCAATACCAGGAATCTCTTTTTGGTTTTTACTCAAAAGGTTTTTTACGGACCAGTTTGGAGCAGGAACCCAATCACTTGAATTTTGTATATTTGTAACAACTTCTCTAAATAATTCTATTGTTGGAATGCTTATTTCTTTTGTCGTTATTGAGACTACAACCGCCACAGTTTTAAAATTGGTAGCACTTTCTTCTGCTCTGATATTAGTATTTGTCACTGTCATTAGAGATAGGATCAGCAATGGAAGTAAATACTTCTTCGTTATAGACATATACATTTTTAACCTCAAAAAAGGATTTATAATATATGACAATCCTATCAAGTTGAGGAAATCCTGTATAGTATTTAGTATTTAGTTTTTTAGAAGTCTATTCTACTGGCTTGCCACATACTGAAGAACCATAGGACCTAGTAAAACAATCATAACCGCTGGCATGATGAATATCATCATAGGAAGCATCATTTTTATTGAAGCTGCTCCAGCCCTTTCTTCTGCCTGTTGGAATTTTTTAGTATGTAAAATACTGGATAAACTATTTAAAGTTGAAACCATATCTGTACCCATTTCAATGCCTTGAACTAAGGTATGCACAAAGAGTCTAAGACTTGGTACATTCATTCTTTTTTCCATTTTAAGTAATGCATCTTTGCGGGGAACACCTAATTGAGAATCTCTTAAAACCTTTTTAAACTCTTCCGATAATGGACCTTTCTTAGATGTGGTTACAGCAGAGTGTAATGCTTGATTAAAATCTAGTCCTGAGGCCATTGTCAGAGATAAGAAATCTATAAAGTATGGTAGTTCACTATTACAGCTAGATGATTTAATTCCAGATGTCTCTTGTAGTTTTATAAGAGGTAGCGTGGGGGCAAATAATGTAAAAATAAATACATAATATAATGGCATACTAAATAAAAAGACAAAAAAGACATAACTAAAGGCAAACACTGCTATGACAATGATCAGTTGGAGTGCAACAAATTGTTTAGAAGTCCAACCATTTGGATGACCAAGTATAGCCAATTTTTCATCGATGATTTTTCTATATTCTGTAAGTCTTAACATATTGGCAAGAGGCATAACTAGATTGACCCAAATATCTAATAGTTTCTTTTTATCATCAGCTACATATAAATAGCCGTGCTGAGTGTATGTAAATACAAAGAATTTTAGTAACAACCATAAAATGATGGTGCTAGAAATAAATTCAAATATAATTCCTAAAAATGCTTCCAAAACAATCCTATATTTTTAATTTTAATACTTTCTTAGTGATAATAATTCCTATCACCTCAAAAATAACTGCTGTTACTAAGAGTATTTGCCCCATTGTGGTCTCTGTTAAAACATTCATTCTTTCGGGATCATAAAATGACATAAAAATGAACAAAAATGGTGGAGCTAAACTAACTAGCAAAGCTTGCATTTTCCCTTGAGCTGTTAAGGCCCGTAACTTTCCTTGTATTCTTTCAGACTCATTAATTGAGAGTGAGATTTTTCCCAGCATAGAGGCCAAGTCACCACCAGACCTGCTGGTAATAATCATTGATCCGAGTGCTAAGTCAGTAGTTGGAGTATTGACCCTTGATTTCATTCTAGTTAAGGCTTCATCCATAGGAACACCAAGGTTAAAGTCGTTTATTGTAATTCTCATTTGATCTGCAAAAACTTTGGGGGCAGACTTTATAGAAGCAGTTAATGCGGCCTTTAGAGTTAATCCGGCTCGTAAGCTAGAAGTAAGTATTTGTAGAGACTCTCCTAGGGATTTATCAAATTCTTCTTGAAGTTTTGTAACTGCTCTTTTCTTAAAGAACTTAGAAAGCAGTGGATAGAGTCCAGCTACTGAAATTAATATTATTAGCATTGAAAATTTTAACATCACACCAACAAATAAAATGATAGAACAGATTAATACGGCTGGAAAATTATAGGTTAGTGTTTTGTCCTGTTTTTCAAAATTTTTTAATTGCTCAAGTTCTAACTTTTCTTTGAAACCCTTTAGGAGGACAAATAAAGCTGAAAAGCATATAAAGTCCAACATAAACGTAGGTATAAATTCCATTAAAAGTTGAAGGTATATTAATGGCACAGAGGAGCCTCTGAATCTTGATCTGGAAGATTACCGTTTACTAAACCAGCGTCTAATGGCCCTGCAAGATCTGGGATAAATGTTCTATAATCTCCGTCAATTGCTTCTGTGCGGTAAAAATCTTTGATTGCTTCTGAGTGAACAATGATGTCATCTCTTTTATTTCTTGAAAATAATTTAACTGTAATATACATTCCGGTATCTCTATCTAGTTCTTTTACCCAAGATATAGCCGTAATTAATCTTCTTCCGGTTTTTCTTCTTGTTTGTTGAATAATTAACGAAACAGCTGAAGTAATTTGTTCTCTAATGGCGGCAAGAGGAAGCTCCATTCCAGACATCATAGTCATAGTTTCTAATCTTCTAAGCATGTCTTCAGGACTATTGGCATGACCTGTTGTCATTGAACCATCGTGACCTGTGTTCATGGCCTGAAGCATATCAAGAGCCTCTCCACCTCTACACTCACCTACGATAATTCTGTCAGGTCTCATACGAAGAGTATTTTTAATAAGCCGTCTTATGGATATCTCACCTTTACCTTCAAGATTTGGAGGACGTGTTTCAAGAGAAACAACATGATCCTGTTGTAATTGTAGTTCTGCTGAATCTTCTACAGTAATTATACGCTCACCATTTGGAATGAACCCTGATAAGGCATTGAGAAGAGTTGTTTTTCCAGACCCTGTACCACCACTTATGATTATATTTTTATGAGATTCAACTAAAAATTTCAGGAAGTCGCCCATATTTTGATCAAAGGCGCCAAAATCAATTAATTTATCAACAGTTATTGGAGACTTAGAAAATTTACGAATTGTAAGAGAAGCTCCCTTGAGAGCAAGTGGTTGGATAATAGCATTTACTCTTGAGCCATCTAAAAGTCTTGCATCGACAATTGGGCTTGAAGTATCAATTCTTCTTCCTACACTTGAAACGATTCTCTCTATAACATTTAGTAGGGCCTGCTCTGAACTAAATCCAATATCGGAAAGGGTTAGTTTTCCGGCTTTTTCTATAAAAATTTGATCTCTACTATTTACCATTATTTCTGATATTGATTCATCTGCTAAAAGAGGCTCTAGTGGACCAAGACCTAACACTTCGTCTAATGTTCTTTGCTCAATATTATCTCTATCGTACATAGCATTTTCAGGAAATGTATAATGAGATAATTTTTTTCTTATAATGGCAGACGCTTTTTGATTTGTTTCTTGTGAAGCACTTTCAATATTCGCTATGCTTAGATCTAATTCATTTTGTAGAATAATAGATAGGGATTTTACAAGTTTGACTGAGTCTCTATCTATATTTTTAATATATTTTTCAACTTCATCTAAATCTTCATCTTCATCTTTAACTATCTCTCCATGTTGATATAAGGAAAGGGTGACAAGAGTTCTTGCTATAACAACATTTAACCTTTCACCAATATGAAGTTCTTCACCGATAGTCATTAATTTCCCATCATGATAAATGGTGGGAGTGGCCGCAATACATTTTAAATAAGCATCTTTTTCCGTGATTTTTAATGAAGCACAAATATTGGAGTCATCGTAATTTATTTTGATGTTTGCAAATGAACTAGATCCTATAAGATGTTTACCTTTTGAAAAATGTTTAAATTGAACACCGTCAGAATTCTTATAATTAACTCCAATCTCTAACCCTAAGTTCTGTTTTTCAATGTCTGAAGTATTTCTGTCTTTACTCATAATAATGTTAAATCCTAGTAAGGTAAATTGATTAACTTGATTGTAGTTTTCGAGCTACCATTAAATATATCTAAAATGCCTCCATCAAATGTAGCAAGTACTCCCATGGAAACGATTAACGCCAAGCAGATAAGTAAATACTCTGTCGAACTTTGACCATGTTGATTTTTTAATACCTTTTTCATTAAAGGTTCCCTCATTTTCTCTTTCCTCTTACTTTAACTTTTAGTTCGGATCCACCAGAGGCCTTTCTAAGCATTCCACTATCTAGGAAGCTATCCATATTGATTCCTTCTTCATTGAAATCAGAAACAGTATTTGTCATCACAATATCTTTTGGATTTCTAAGAGCTATACCAAAAGTTCCACGTTTTTGAGCAAACTTGAGAAGCTCAAATTCTTTAGGACCCGTGTAAAAACCAATTTGGGACCCAACGGCATTCTTTTTATCATTCCAACTCGTCTTACCCCCTACACTTACAAGAGTAATGTCTTGTAGTAAGGTAAAAGTAGTTGAACCTTTTTTAGGAAGATTCATTGTGACGATAATATCAACATGATCATTTGGTCTAACCCAACCATTACTCACAGCTTGGTCTTTTAACTCAAGAATAAAGAATCTTTTTCCCAGTGGGATGTTTCGAGACATTGAGTCTCCAGAGTTTAATCCTAAAACAGCTGTTGAAAGTATAGGATCACCTTTTTTAAACTCTAATAGAAGGTTTCTATTTTTCATTTTCTGATAGTCTTTAGCTGGAATCATATTTGTAGTTACATTTTGAGCTAAGTAAGACTTAAAAGTAACAGACTCTTGCTGAATGACTGAATTTTTTGCTAAGTCTTTGGAAGCAACAACAATTCTAACCTTTCTATGAGCATTTCTAACGGCATTGAGTTTTTTTTCTTCACTTGTTTTCTTTAGGAACGATGAAAGTAAGGCACTAACAAGAGCTAATACTAAAAGAAAGCTCTCTTTACGCCACATTGGACTGGATTTGAGCTTATTAAGCAAACTGTTACTATCTGCTTTAGTGCTCTTCTCTTTACTATCTTTCAAAACTTTCCTCCACGTATTTCTATCATCACTTGTATATATCAGAATTGTTTTTTAGATTTGACTGTTATTGTGCACAAGACTAGTCAAACATATTTAATTAAATATTCTATATTAAGAGAATACAATATGTATTTAAGGGATTGCAGTGGTTTACATACCAATTTATTTATTAGGGATACTTTTCATTACACCGAAGATCTACTTAAAATATGCTGAGTATTTTGAAGAAAGTACACTTCCAAAAAACTATTATACTATTTCTATCATTATAATGGTTTTTCAGTTTATGTTGGTTGGCCATATAGGGCAAGGTCACGGTCTCATGTATAAATTAGGCTGGGCACTAATATCAAACGCTCTTGTAGCTGTTCTATGGCTTGATTTCAAATTTAAAATCATACCTGATGAAATCCAACTATTAGGCTTGTGTGGGGCCATATTAACTTGTGTGTTCGGACTTAAGTTTATAGGTTTCATTAATATTGGTATTGGCATTGCCCTGCCTTTTTTATTAATTATTCTGAATTTTATTTATAATAAGGTGAATGGAAAGGAAGGGATTGGTCAGGGAGATATAAAACTTCTGTTGTGGCTTGCCCTTATTGCTGGATCTTCAATATTTAAGGTTTTTACATACTCAATTATATTAGCCATCCCCTTCAGCCTTATCGTTGTTTGGAAAAAAGGTAGGCATGAAGCCTTCCCTTATGGACCTTGGATAGTATTTTCATTTATTGCAATTGAATTGATGAAATCCGAAAACCAATTTCAACTAATTGAATATTCAAAACTATATTAAGTATTGATTTTAGGTGGTTACCATTAAATTTCAGTAATATATCAACAACCTAGATGATAACTCCATAAATTAACTGCAATTCCGGTCAAACTGATATTTTAAAATCATTATATAGTAAAAATATACTCAATAAATAAAGAATCTATTTTTAAGGAAATTTAATGATTAAATCAATTTTAGTTTTCATATTCATGCTCACGTTAACAACCAATGCTTTTGCCAAAGATATTTCAATACAAAGAGGTGAAAGCCAGGAAATACAACTTACAGACTTTGTTAAAGTAATTGATTTATCAAAAGATAAAATTGTTTCTATAAGCAAAGGAAAAGATAAAAGTATCATTATTGTCCAAGCGAAAAGGCGAGGAAAAGTGACCATGAAGGTAACTTTAAATAATAACAAGACTGAAGAGTTTAGTATTAAAGTGACTCCTAGACCGAGCAGTACTAAGGCAAGAAAAGTAAGAAAAGAATTAAAAGGCATTGAAGGTCTTAAGATAGAAATTGTTGGTAGCAAGGTTTATTTAAGTGGAAGAATAACTAATAAAAAAGCCAATCAATTAATTCAAAAAAGTAAAAGACAATACCCAGGAATAATAGTCGATGGAACAGAAAGGTTTTTATCGAAACCACAAATTATTGTTGAGACAGTTAATAGAACTTTGGAAAAAAGTGGTATTGAGGGAATTAGAGCAAGAAACTACGGAAAGTACTTATTCCTAGTAGGGTCTCCAATGGATAACTTACAAAAGAATTTGGCACTTAAGTTAGCGAGAACAATAGATCGAACAATTGTAGATTCAATGAGTAAAGATACTTCTACTGCTCCATCAATTAAAATTGAAGTGATGTTTGTTGAAGTGACTAAATCTGATCTACTTACTATTGGTTTAAAAAATCCTCCAATTGGTGGAGATAATGCAATAGCACTAGCAAAAGGAGTTCAATCTCATTCGAACTTCTCCTCAGGGCCAATAAACTGGGTCTTGAATGATTTTACTTTCTTTTTAGAAATGATCAGAACAAGTGGTACATCAAGAGTTCTATCTCAGCCATTACTAGTTTCAAGATCAGGAGAGAAAGCAGAATTTCATTCTGGCGGTACCTTCTATATGGAAAGTGTTCAAAATGTTGATGGAAAAAAAGAAATCGTTATTAATCCAGTTAATCACGGTATTGAATTAAATATTTTACCAAAAGTAGATAAGCTAGGAAATATAGACGCCAACCTTAATGCCTCTGTAACAGATGTTGTTGAAGCTAAAATTGCTGGAGGATTACCTTCTCTTGCGGTTTCAAAAATTTCGACAGCGGTAACTATTAAAGATGGTCAAAGTATTTTGATAAGTGGGCTCAGTAAAACAAGAAACTCTAAGGAAGTGAGTAAAGTTCCACTTCTTGGAGATGTCCCAGTACTTGGTGAGTTATTTAAGAGTAGAAAATTTGAAGATGAAAATATTGAACTTATGGTTCTAGTCACAATGAAAGTTGTAAAGCCCTCTAAGGAGAGCTTATCGGCTGCGAAGGGTCTCTGGGACCATGCATCTAGAGATGTAAAATTTAGCATTTTTGATTAATAAGAAAGGTTTAAAGGCATTAAGTAATGATTCAAAGAGTAGAGATCACATTAAAAGCATCAAACCAGTCAAGAGTGTTTAGACTGCCGGTACAGATTGGAAGAAGTGCAAACTGTAATATTGTTATTAATGATAATGCTCTTGATAAGATGATTTTAAGCTTAGATAAAAACTCTGAAGGCGATTTTTTCATCAAGGACCAAGATGGTAATAATGTTTCAATTGAAATATTAGATAAAATTGGAATTGGAGTTGGCGATCTGGCAGAAAAAAAACCTGTTCGAAAGTCAGGACCTTTTAATAAGATTATAGACCTAGAGCAAAATATTATTAAGAGAGTCTTTAGCAAGAAAGTTCCAACATTACTCGCTCCTAAGTTTATGCCACTGCGAATTTTACTTATACTTCTATTGGTGTCACTTCCAGTAATTAAAAATATGATTAATAAACCAGGTACAACTGCTGATGTTTCGCATAAAGCTGTAAAAATGGATTTTAATTCAATTAACTCTCTAAATCTAGGTTATTCAAAAAATGTTGAGTTCAGGAAAAAAGAGATTATATTACAAGTAATTTTGCCAAAGAGTATGGAAAGTGAAGCTCTTCTTTTTAGCTTTGAAGGGGCTGGGCTAGACAAAGGAAATGAGATTAGTGTTTTTATCAATAAAAATCTTGTTTATAACTATCAAGTAAGAAAAGAATGTCACAAAACATTTTGTCACATAACCATGGATATTCCAGCTGAATACACCATTCCTGGGACGAACACAGTAACTATAAAACATGCTTACCCTACAAGCCCCTATCTCTTAAGGAACTTTTTATTAAAGTTTATGCCTAAGGCAACTCAAGAGAATATGATTGCCTTAGAATATTTATTTGCCCTAGCAGAAAGATATTATAAAGATAGAGAGTTAGCTCCAGAAAACTTAAAAACCTCTCACCAGACTATTTCGAAAGCGATTGCGATGACTAAAGAAGTTAAATTTTCAAAAGAGCTTCAATTCAAAATAAATATGTTACAACAGAAAATTAAAGATGAGTTTAAAACAATTACCAAGTCTTTAAATGATGAAATTAGTATTCTTTTAAAATTGAAAAAGTACGATAAAGCGAAGTACGAATTAGAGAAATTACTTAGATATTATCCAGAAAGTTACTGGAAAAAAAGAAATCAAATTATAGACACCATTAAGCTGGTGGATAAACTTATAAAAGGAAGCTAAGGTGGACAAGATACTATTATTAGATGAAAACACTAAGAAAACACCCTCGTCAAAGCATATCATTTTGAGAAATGATGGCACAATTATGGAGATTTCTGAAGGTGAATCTATAACATTAGAAACTGGAATTACTTTATCTTTGGGCGAATCTGGTAGTTTCTTACTAGATATTGGAGAGAGAACTGATATTGATGTCACAATTGATGGAACAAAAGTAGTCGAAGTGGCACATTTACTCGCGACAAATACACTCTCTATCAATAATGAACATGTCATTATTGTAGCTCCTGATACTACTTTTTTCTCAAATAAAATTGAAGAAGAGCCTCTTCAAGATTTTGATTCACTAGAGTTAGAACCAAATAAAGCTGAAAATTTATACACAAGTGAATTAGATCTTAAGTTTAATGAAGGTGAAGAAGAGATGACAATAGATCCTAAAAGTGAAATAAATAAAGGTGTAATAGCTAAAAAGAAAAGGCGAAAAATCGGCGGAAAAATATTTAGATTGTCGTTATTCGCAGCGCTTATAACAGGTATTGTTATTGTCCCCAAGGCGCTTGAAGTATTTAAAAGAGTAGAGATGAAGCGAATGACAGCTTTAAATAATTATAAAAACAAACTAGACTTCGAGACTCAAAAAAAGTTAAAGAAAATGAAGTATGAGTATAATCATTTAGAAAACAACGTTCGTAATAAACTAATCGAAGTTCTAAAGCCAAAACGAGTCTCTGTTAAGAAGAAAAAGACAGCAGTAAAAATTGAAGCTAAAGAATTGGTCAAAAAGAAAGTCGAAAAACCTAAAATTGAACTCAGAAAAGAGGATAAAGTTGCTATTATGAAAGAGATTGAAATCCTTTCACTAGAAGCTAGACTTGATCCTGATGCCTCTAGATCTGCCTTATTAAACCTTAAGCAGACGGTAACTGACACTGAGATTAATCAAGTGATTGATCAGACATTAAAAGGAATTTAAAACTAAAAAAAACCATACTATATCGAAAGGCCCTCCCTTGTGAGGGCCTTTTTTTTTATAAAAATATTCATCATGAATTTATTTCACTAGGTCAATTTCAGTTAACTGATTAAAGAAAGTTTTGCTATATATGTATACAGGAAAACGGGTTTAAGAATGATCTTAAAACTAATATCAGGAGAATAGTTATGAAAAATTCAAACAAAAAAATCAAAAAAATCAAAGGTCAAAACACGGCTGAGTATCTAATTCTTTTAGTACTTATCGCTGTTGGTTCTATCGGTGTTTCTTCTTATTTTGGAAAAACATTAGAGCAAAAAATGACACAAGTAACTTCTGCCATTTCAGGTAACACTGCAGGTGTAGATTCAGCTCAAGCAGCTGCTATTGATACTTCAGAACAAGCTGTAGAGCTTTTCGAAACTTCTAGTAACGGAATGAAGTCTGACAAAACTATGGAATACGGAGCTGCAGCTGAGCCAACTTTATAAGAATTATAATAAAAGTTGAATGTATTTTAAGAGGCCTTCACAAATGTGAGGGCCTTTTTCGTTTTGTTCAGGGCAAACTATCTAAGAATTTTGCTCACTTAGGAATTTAAAAGATTCTTTCTATTTTTTTAAACTAAATCAATTTCAGTATATTGGCTAAAGAATTTTCTGGTATATATGTATACAGGAAAACGGGTTTAAGAATAATCTTAAAACTAATATCAGGAGGATAATTATGAAAAATTCAAACAAAAAAATCAATAAGATACAAGGTCAAAACACTGCTGAGTATCTAATTCTTTTAGTACTTATCGCTGTTGGTTCTATCGGTGTTTCTTCTTATTTTGGAAAAACATTAGAGCAAAAAATGACACAAGTAACTTCTGCCATTTCAGGTAACACTGCAGGTGTAGATTCAGCTCTAGCAGCTGCTGTTACTACTTCTGAACAAGCGACAGAGCTTTTCGAAACTTCGAATAAAGGAATGAAATCTGACCAAACGATGGAATACGGAGCGGCAGGTGAACCAACTTTATAAGAATTATAAAAAAATTAAAAGTATTTTAAAAGGCCTTCACAAATGTGAGGGTCTTTTTAGTTTTGGTTCAATCTCAACAGCATCTCTCATTCTTACATATTAAACAAACCTGCAAAGAAGAGATGTCTTCTTACCTTAAAAGTTGATCTGTATCTTCATAATATTAAGAACTTAGAATACAATAGATTTTTCAAAATGGTTGAACTCAACGCTGAAAATGTTAAATTTCCCCTATGAAAACAACTCTCTTGCTACTCATGATGAGCTTCTCATTACAGGCACAAACAATCGCCCAATTTCCTAAGGACTTTTTCTTTGGAGTGGCAAATGCCCCCGTTCAAGTTGAAGATCAGTTAGAAGGTGCATGGATTCATCATGCCCGCGATGGAAAAATCCCTGCGTTTTATAATTACGTTAATCCAGAAGAAAGGATTCGTTTTTGGACAGAACCAGAAAGAGAACTCGACATGGCCCAAGAACTTGGGCTTAGTGTTTTTAGATTGGGACTTAGCTGGAAACGACTTTTCCCTAGCAAAGACACTAAGAAACCAGACCCAAAAGTTATCAAAAGATACAAAGAAATTTTTCAAATGATTAAAAAAAGAAATATGAAAATCATGGTTTCTCTTTTTCACCACGCTGAACCGGACTGGACCATTAAAGAAAAAAGCTGGGTGAAAAAATCTATGGTGAATCACTTTATGCGTTTTTCAAAAACAGTCGTCGATAATTTTGGAGATGATATTGACTACTGGGTTACTTTTAACGAATCGAACCTCTATGCCCTTATGACTCAAGTTGTGGGGACATGGCCTTCTTATCATCAAAGAAGACGTCCTCTTTCATTTTTTAACTTAGGTCCAATAAAAGGTTCCTATGAAAGGGCCTTAAAGAATATGGCCCGCGGTCATAATCAAATTTATGACTACATCAAAAGCAAAGGACACAAGGCCCCCATCGGGATTGCTCAAAATGTTGGTGATTATGTTGGCCAAAAGTGGATCAGTAAGTACTTTGCTGGTGTTTCTAAAAGAAAGATGAATTATAAGTTCTACGATCTTGTTTCAAAGAAGATGGATTATATTGGTGTTAACTATTACGGAGCAGAAGTTGTAAAAGGCACAACTCTTGCGCTTTCTAAAGACTATGAGTATTCCGATAGTGGTCGTGCAGTTTCGCCAAATGGTTTCTATAAAGTGATTAAAGAGCTACACAAGCGTTATAATCTTAAAAAGAAGCGTAATTTGCCATTCATTATTACTGAAAATGGTGTTGCAGATGAAAAAGGCTGGCTTCGTTCAAGTTATATGGTTGAGCACCTTCTCGCTTTAAATACGGTGATGAAAGAAGGAATTAAAGTTCTTGGTTATATGGCCTGGAGTCTCTCTGATAATTGGGAATGGGCAGATGGCTATTGTCCAAAATTTGGAATGGTTGCAGTTGATCGTTCAAATAACCTCCAAAGAACAAAACGAGATGGCTTTTTCCTTTACCAAAAAATTTCTAAGACTAAAAAGATCACGGCTTCACAAAGAACTGAGTCATGGAAAAAAGTTCTGAATGCCGTTGGAAAGGACCGAGCTTTTTGTCGTTCTAAAGATGGCGAGACCGCTTTAAACGAGCCCCGTCAGGTGAAAGTTAGAGATATCGATTGGCGTTTTAAAAAGTAATCTTCATCACTAGCTCTTAACTAATGGTTCCACTGTATATAAAACACCTTTAAAAGGTGTTTTAAGCCCTTAGGAGATAGTTTGCCTGAGTTACCCGAATTTTTACCAACCAAAAGCTAGTCAAAAATTTCGATAGGTTACAAAGAATAGCTCCTACCTCTTCGTTTCTACTTTCATTTGATTTCAATCAGTTTCATTTTAGTTCACGAAAGCGGTTCCACTAGTTCCACTCCCTTCAATTTAATTTCTTTCTTATATTTTTATAATTTCGTAATTAAAGTGCCTATTTTCTTTGGCATAAGTTCTTCAGGACAAAGACACTAACCCACTGTTTTAACTAATATACTTAGAGCAATCATGTAAAATTGTTGAGATACCGATAAACTAAGTAAGTAGGTTATCTTATGTCAGGGGGGGAAATGAGAGTCATGCTCTATTTTATATTATTTGCCTTCGCTGGTTCATTTATGAGCCTATGGGCATCACATTTTGAGTCTTGTACAAACCTACCAACTCCAAATACAGACTTAGTGGCGTGTCCTCAAGACCAAGGTAACTTAAATCAATCATTAGAAAGAATAACAAATCTTGAATCCGATGTGAGTGACGTTTACGAACAAATTACGGGAGACACTTATCCCAGAGAAAAAGAAGAGCTTTATAGCATATTGAGAAGGAAAGTAGCTTTTTTAGCCAACGCCAATATTGAGAAGTTAAAATTGCAAAAAGATTGTCTTGGAGCTAACCCCAATCTGGCATGTCAAAAAGTGGCTAGAGGAATAAAACTAAAGATCATGAATAATTGGGACCAAATGGCGATTGGTGCTGCTTTAGGGTTGAAGGATAATTTGCGATTCGAATCAATGCTTACCGAAAGGGACCCCGGTGATAGGTTGAATTTTCCTAAGACCTCCCCAAAAAATAAAATGAAACATCCCTTTGGGGAGGAGTTTGATCTCAGGCATGACTTAAAAGAGCAGATTGAAAGTGAGTATCAAAAAACAATTAGCGAAGAATTTCCTTCAGGAAGAACTTACACAGGGCCCTATGACAACACCGAATTTATTCATTTAAAAGATACCCTAACTGAAAAGTACTTACCTCAATACACCCAGGCCATAAGTAATGCTCCCATTATGGCCTATGTTAACTCGAGGTTTCCAGACAATGCAGAAATTACAGCCGGCCTAGACAGAATGATTGAAAATAATAAAAAGCTTTTGCAAAATGATCTAAGTCCCGACGAGTTAGCAGGATTTACGCCGATAATTGAATCTGCCCTATCTGAAAATCCAAGTTACTGCTCAGCTGCAAATGAATGGATAGATAAAAAAATTAAAATGGATCAAATTAAAAATTACGGAAAGCTAGCTCTCGCAACGGGTACTGGTGTCGGTTGTGCTGTAACTTCTTGGACCGTTATTGGAGCAGGGACCCTCTGTGCTGCAACGGGGGTCCTATTAACAGCTAAATCTCTACACGGAAGTTATCAGACCTTAGAGCTTGAACGCTCAAGAACTTTTACTTCAGCGCTAAGTATGGAAATGATGGACGGCTTTGATGGACTCTCAGATGCTGATAAGGACTTTGCTCTTGAATTAATGATGGCACCATTGGTTTTTGTAGGGGCAGGATTAGAACTAAAAAAATTCGCTCCAAGCGTTAAAGCCCTAAAGTTTCTTATAAAAATAGGAAGAACCCCTGCTCTCAAGTTTTTAGATGAAAGGGGCCTAGAGCACCTAGCAAATGCTCAAGAAGCTCTAGGGATTATCTCTGATGCAAGTTCAATCCATAGTTCCGCATCTGATGTAATCCAAGGAAGAGAAAGTCTAGAATAGTTTTAAGTGGAACTTTCTTGTTCCACTGAGTATAAAATTCCTTAAAATCGCTACTAAACACAATCAGGAGACCACTTGCCCGAACTACCCGAAGTTGAAACAGTGAAGCGAGGCCTAGAAGAAATTCTAGGGGCGAATCCTGTTATCAAAAGCATAAAAGTTTTAAATCCAAAGTTACGCTTTCCTGTGCCTAAAGCTTTGCAAACTAAAGTTAAAAACCAAAAGATCTTGGCGGTGAAAAGACGGGCCAAGTATCTCATTTTTGAACTTAAAGATTTTATCCTTTATTCTCATTTAGGTATGACCGGAACTTGGCGAGTTTTTGAAAATGATAGAAAAAAGCATGATCATATAGAAATTATTTTAAAAGACGGTCGTAAACTTACCTATTGCGACCCTAGGAAATTTGGGCTTTTTGAATACACAAAAAAGGATGAAGACTATCACCGCCTAGATCATCTTGGTCCAGAGCCCTTGGGTACTGAATTTAGCTTTGATTATTTATGGCAAAGATCTCGTAAAAAAGAAGTCGCCATTAAAAACTTTATAATGGATCAAAAGATTGTCGTTGGAGTTGGCAATATTTACGCTGTAGAGTCACTTTTCCTTAGTGGTATTCGTCCTACGAGAAAAACAAAAAATATAACAAAGAAAGAATGTGAATTTTTAATTAAAAATATCAAAGACACCCTAAAGAAGGCCATAAACGCCGGGGGAAGTACCATTTCCGACTTCAAGCAGGCCGGTGGGGATTCTGGTTATTTTCAACATAGATTTAATGTTTATGGGAAAAGTGAACACCCCTGCCCTCGGTGTAAAAACTTTTTAAAAAATACTGTCTTAGGAGGTAGATCCTCAGTTTGGTGTCCTGGTTGTCAGAAGTAAGTAGGACACCATGCGACACCGCAGCGATGTCGCTTTGTGCTAGTATTTCTCTATGAAAAATCTCTTATTTTGTTCTGTTCTATTATTTTTAACCGCATGCTCAACCCCTGCCGTGAAAGAGTCTCCCCTCAATGGCGATGGCAAAAGCTATCTTGGGGCCGTTGTTCAGGAAGTTAAAGAGCATGGTATCGCCATAAAGCTTGGCTTTCTTATTCCTGGGGCCAGTGCTGAGCGTATGGGAATGAAATCCGGTGACTTTTTAACCAAAGTTAATGGCAAGGCCATCGCTGAGTTTAAGAGCCCCCGCCGAAAGGCCTTTACAAACTATATTAAAAATTATCCTAGAGAAAAAAGCATTCGCTTTAAGCTGCTTAGGGTAAAAAAAACCAGCACTGTGGATGGAAAAAAAATTGAAGACCTCGATGCCTTTGTTAGTAACTTAAAGGAAAAAGCGCAGATAACGGTAGAATCTAAAAAGATAGAGTTAGAACTAAGTGGACATCTTGATAGAAGAGTTTATGGGAATGGTCCAAAACTTCTTCCTACTAAAAATGAAGACCTTCTCCCCTCTTTTATAAAACATAAGAATTCTAAGTTTAGAGAACTTGTCAAAAAACAGATATCTAAAAACAAAAAAGAAGATCAATATGAGGAACTTCAAGAGACTTTCTCCCTTTTAACTAATCGAGCTGACTTTTATCGAAGAAACCTTGTGACTTATGTTCAAAATAATCCTCTTGAGCTTGGAACTCTAACGGGGAAATTGAAAAATAAGCTTAAGTTAGATCATTTAGACGAATATATGGACCTTAAAGTTAAGTATCCAAAGATAAGAGTTTATTCAAAAAGCTCGGACCCTATTGCTTTTATCAAACAGGTCTTAAATCAAATTTATACTGAACTTCATTTCGCCTTTAAAGAAATAGAACAAGAAGATAAAAAGTATCTCCTTCAAAACTATCAGAGCATTATTTCTTATATCGATGAAAAGATCATACTTACTGATTTGAAGGACATGGAGAAGTTTGCAAGGCTCGATAAGATCTTACAAAAAATTAAGATGGAGCATTTAATTAGAGCTCGCTACTTTGCCTTCAGTTTAGAAGAGAAAAACCTTTTTAAAGATCTTGAGAAGTTTCTAGAAAAGAATAAGACCCCTCAGCATCAAGTGAACACTCGTTTTGGAAATATTATCATTGGAGGCAAAGGCAATAACTGGTACCGCGGTATAAGCCCCCACTCCACTGCCCTTATCATTGATCTAGGTGGAGACGATCTCTACTCTGGAAGCTTCGGTGGAACTGGATTTGGCAACCCATTTAGTATGGTGATTGATTTAAATGGTAATGACACCTACGAAGCGGCCAGGGCCTGTTCATTTGGCTGCGGAATCCTAGGTCTTGGGATCCTTATCGATCAAAAAGGAAATGATACTTATACCGGAACAAAATTTAGCCAAGGGGCGAGTTTTGGTGGTCATGGAATCTTAATCGACCGAGAGGGCTTTGATCGCTACGAATCCATCTCTCAGTCCCAGGCCTATTCTTTTTATGGAATCTCTGCTCTTTTAGATATTAAAGGGAATGATATTTACCGCGCCAAACTTTTCTCACAGGGCTCAGCTGTGGCCGGAGGCATTTCTCTTTTAAAAGATAGCTCTGGTCATGATGAATATGAAGCAAGGGGTCTCTATCTATCGAGTTACGGAACCCATGGGATTTTTAAAAGTTTTTCCCAAGGAATGGGATTTGGCTTTCGCGGTTTTATGTCCGGAGGAATTGGAATCCTTAGCGACTTAAAAGGAAGAGATGACTTTAAAGGTGGAAACTTTTCCCAAGGGGCCGGGTATTATTTTGGTTTTGGAATTTTTCACAGTGGATCAAATGATAATGACATATATATAGGTTCTCGTTACTCACAAGGAGCAACGGCCCATTACGCCGTGGCCAGTTTTCTTGAGGAAGGTGGTAATGATAAATACCTCGGTCGTCATGAGGCCACTGTTGGCATGGCATGGGATCTAGGGGTCACCTATTTTGAAGATCACGCAGGAAATGATTTATACGAGAGTATGGGAATGACTCTTGGATCTGCTGCTCAAAACTCTTATGCCTTTTTCCTCGATACAAAAGGGAACGACACATATCGAGTGAATACCTTCCCTGCAACGATCCCAACAAATGAAGCCAGAGACGGAATGAGCCTTGGCTTCTTTTTTGATTTGGCCGGGAATGACCAGTATATGAAGGCCAAAAATAATTCTCAGGGTAATACAGGAAATGTAGGTTATTGGCGTGATTTCAAAAACACTAAAATAAGTCCATTCCAATAAGGTAAACGTTTGAAGCCCCCAGTTAATATGCTTTTGCATGGAGACCGGATAAGTTTCATCTACGTGGACATTTAAGACTCACTATAATCAAAACTACTTAAAAGACTGATAGATCCTTTCTAAGAGACGGTCATACTCTGCCTCTTTAGATTTTTCGTCTTTTCCTAAGTAAGGTAAAAGTTCTACTAATTTCATATGAAGTTTTTCTTTAATTCTTAATTTTTGATCACCATCCAAAAGTTCTTTTTCACTTATGATCGCGTCAATTACAGTATCGTACTTGGAGGCTGCTGATGTTAATTGTTTGGTATCAAGAGGGTTATAACCAATAATAGCATCCCAACCATAACCCCAACGCCAAGACATTGGTGAAGGAACACCGCCAACCTGCACACCAAGATCCATTGAAAGTCCTAATAATGAGTTAGAAACATTTGCTACACAATAACCTAGTTCTTCATCGGCCTTATCTTTTAAATGTTCTTCTCCACCTACCCAATAATCCACATCGTGCATGATGCAGCAATCGAGCCATTCAGTTGATTGAGTGGGAATGAAGCCATCTGGAAATGATGAGCAACCATCTGTACTAAAGTCTTTAATCTTATGGGTGCGCTCTTCTGGCACCATTGAAATCACCCCATCTTTAACAGTGAAGTAACCACCAGAAAAAGCATTTGAGGAATAACCAAGAAGGATAATGAGTAGAGTTAGTGTTTTCATGTACCTATTTTAGGTCAAATTCATTTGAAAATGACTTTGAGAGTAAACCTTTCAGACCCTGTTAGGTTCTTAGACAATCCCTAAGCACTTGATATTAATACTTTTTTTACCGTTGTCGGTAGACAAACGGAAGGTTAGAATCAGCCCATGATAGATATAAGCCAATCCGTCGCTATTCTCATAGACGGTAATAATATTGAGAGAAGCATTCACGAAGTCAGTGATGCTACCATGTTAAATTTTGAAGTGATTATTCCTAAGCTCGTCGTTGATCGTCAGCTCAATCGTCTGGTCTACTTTAGAGAAGGAAAACAAATTTCTGATAAGCTTACTGAAAGACTTCAGCAGCATTATCACGGAAGCGTTAGACCTTGTCATAAAAGTGCCGATATCCCCCTTAGTATTAAGGCCACACAGCTGGCCTCTAAAGTGGATACCATTGTCATCATGAGTGGTGATTCAGACTATATTGAGCTTGTCCGCCACTTAAAGGCCATGGGAGTAAGAGTAGAAATAGCTTCTGTTAAACAGACAACTTCCGCTATGCTCTTAGAAGAAGCTGATCATTTTTATGCTTTAACAAAAGATGACTTTTTTAAACTTCCTGGTCAAAAGCAAGGTCAGCGCAGAACAACAAATGCACGAAAGAAAACAACTTCGAAGAAGGTGAGCAAGAAAAAATGAATATCGAACAAGTCTTCAAAAATAATGAAAACTGGATCAAAGAAAAACTTTCAATAGACCCAGGCTTTTTAGAAAAAATCTCAAATGATCAAAACCCAGAACTTTTATATATCGGTTGCTCCGATAGCCGCGTAACAGCGGAGGAGATGATGGGAGTCGATCCCGGTGAGGCTTTTGTTCATAGAAATGTCGCCAATATGGTTATTAGCACTGACTTGAATATTATGACGGTTTTAAATTATGCCGTTAATAACTTAGAAGTTAATCATGTGGTCGTCTGTGGTCATTATGGATGCGGCGGGATTGCAGCGGCACTTCAACCAAAAGACTTAGGAATTCTGAATCCTTGGCTTAGAAATATCCGTGATGTTTATAGACTACATAAAGAAGAGCTTAATGCCATTAGCGATGAAGATGCACGCTACAAGCGCCTTGTTGAACTTAATGTTCAAGAGCAATGTATTAATGTTATTAAAACGGCCTGTGTTCAAAAGGCCTCTAAGCATAGAGGTCTTAAGGTACACGGTTGGGTTTTTGATATTAAATCAGGCAAGCTTATTGATCTAAAAATAGATTTCGATAAAATTCTTAAGAATATTATGGAAATCTATCAGCTAGAAGAGTAAGTGCTTACAACGTAAAATGAATTGGGAACCATTCATTTTGATAGAAGTCACCTGACCCAACACCAAGAATTTTTTGAAACTTGTATAAGGCATCAAACATAATATTGAGTCTCTTATTATACTGCTTCACAATCTTTTTCTTAATAAGATCAATTTTCTTTCTTTTATACTCACCTTTAGCCAAAGTCTGGAACAAGACGATTTTAAGTCTTCTTAGCTCATCATTAACAACGGTCACATCCTGTTTAACATTTGAGTGAAGAACTAAAAAATCTTCTTTTTGTTTTTTAGTTAACCTTTTAGATGATTCTAAAATTTTGATCATTTTATCGCTCATCTCTTTTTTAGACATATTTTTTCGAACATGTGTTTTTTCTTCTTCTATCTGCCTATCGCTACTAGAAGCGCAAGAAGTCAGTAAACCCATAAGTCCTATTATCAAAATCAATTTCATACTTTCTCCAATACTTATACATTCCACTGTGAAACTGGAACTTGCTTATTTTGCCATTTTAAATATTCTTCAGTCATTTCTTGAAAGCAAGTTCCATGAGTATGAACAAAGGCCTTTTGCCAACTCGCTCCATTTTGCCCACTTAAGATTCGAGAATGAAGAATCTCATCCATATAATAATTAATATCTTTTTCATCAAAATTTTGTTTTGAAAGACCGTCTTTTGCCCTTGGAATTAGCTCATCAAGAATTAATTTTTGAAGATTCCAAACTTTGCCATCGATCCACTTTATATCGGCCTCAAGTCCAAGTTTAGCTCCTTCATAGAAGTTCTTTCTCGCGGTTTCAAAATCCAATTTTTCTTCAGGTGCAATTTCCTCAGTAGCAAGTGATTCTGTTAGACCAAGATAAAAAGCAATATCCGCCATGCTATCCACCATGGTGGGACCAGCTGCAGGAGTTCTATGTTCTAGTCTTAAATGAGGAATATTATTTTTATCTACTCCAATAAGTGGTCTATTCCAACGCCAGATAGTTCCGTTATGAAGTTTAAAATGTGGAAGTTGTTTAGGATCTTCATCCATAAGAAGTGGAAGAAGAGGAGGAAAACCATCTAGGTTCTCAAGAAAAGGCTCCATCATAGAGTTTCTGGCATAACCAGAACCAAAGCCTACTCGTTCTACAAACTTCCCAGTCCTATCTCTAAAGACTTTATTACTCACGGCCTGCTCAAAGACTGGAATTCTTGTTTCAGACCAAAGCTCCTTTCCAAACATAAAAGGACTATTTCCCGCCGCCGCGACTATTGCGGGAGAGAGAATCATCGAGGCATTATAGTATCTAACCGCGTTTTTTAAGTTTACTTGCAGATGAATTTGCATACTTGTGGCAGCAGCCTCGAGCATAACATCATCATGATCCACGTGAAGTTCATCAAGACCATGAAGATTTAAGTGAACTGGCTCTCCATCCCTTCCCTCCATGATTTTATTATTTAAGGAAGCGTACCTATTTTGATCGGAGAGATACTTAAGATTAAGCATATCATCTCTAAGGGTAGGAAGAATTCCAATACTAAGAATATCAAGGCCCATGGACTTGGCACAATCTCTTGCCCCCTTCCATCTTTGAACAAGCTCCTCTTCCATTAGTTTTAAGTTATTTCCTCCTAGGGATCTTGGATTACAGTTAAGCTCAAAATTAAATTGAGCCAACTCAGCAACAACTAAGGGGTCCCCAAGTTTATCTAAAAACTCAGTATTTTTGGGTGCAGGAATATGATTCTTATCGATCAGCCAACCTTCGACTTCTGCGCCAAAGGTGCAGGTCTGACCATCTTCTGGTTCGAAGAGGTTTTGATCAAAATAACTTTTTAGTATTTTAGTTTCTTCTCTTAAGCGCTTGTTGAATTCTTCGTATTCGGCTTTACTAAAGTCGACCTTACTTATTTCTTGTCCCATTTCTAAACCTCTCCTTGGTTTATTGACGGCTTTTTTGAATAAGGAATTCTACAACTTTACTAAGTGGTTGTCCTCGTTTAGCTGAGATGGCAGCTGGTCTGGCCCAAGATTTAGGTGCAGACATGTCTAAGTTCCAAGTCTCTTCATTTCCGATAGAGAAATCACCAATACTTTGGGCCCTGGCACCGGGTCTAGGCATCCAAATAAAGTCAGGATGATAGTTTTGGTACCACTCTCCACCAATAATCTTGAGGTCTTTATCGAGCTCTAGATCGTACATATAACTCATAGTACGGTGGATATCTTGAGATTCGTCATCGTAAGGAAGTTGACTTGGATCGGTTTCAACCAAATAAGTGATATCCATCTCAATTCCTACAACATACCTTGTTTTTGAGCTTCGATACTTCTTAAAGACATCTCTTTCGAATTTTTCAATTGGGATGATTGCGTTTTTTAAACTAACGGGCTCTTCAAGACTTTGAGGATTAAAATAAGTATATTCGTATGAAATAACCGGTTGATTCCAAACCTGATAATCATAAGTCGCATCAAAAACAAAACTCTTCCCTCTTCTTCCTACTTGTTCAACAACAGCGCGGTGCCAAGTGGCCGGGTTTGTATCAAAACATTCTTGATCAATGATTCGGCCTTCATCATCTGTCTCTGGATTCTTAACATTACACCTTCCACCTACAAAAAGAGTGGGAACTCTAACATTGGCCCAAAGAAGTGAAGCAAGGGCCTTAATATCGCTAGGGTAAAAATTTAAATCCGTTTTTCCATCAAAAGCCTTAACGGTAATAACATTTTCTGGTCTAGCTAATGAAAAAGAAGCTGGGGCCCAGCCATGACAGATCCCCATCCAGGTTTCTACTGATCCATACCTTTGCCAATAAGTTTTTCCCTCTTTCCACATCTTACCAGTGAGGTTTACATTTCCACCAAAAAGTAAATCGTACTTCTCTGAGGGACCAAGCTCATCAACTTCCTTATCTCTACCACTTTTAAAGATCATCATATAAGGACGATCGATCACGTACTGATGATACTCACTCCAGTCATCTTTATAAGCAAAACTTTCATCAGCATAACGTTTACCAAGGATACCTTGATAAATTGGCCAATAGTCATCAGACCATGGTTTTGTCATGACCTCGGCTTCAGTTAATTTTAAACTTTCCATTTCCTGTAAAGTTTCAATAAGGGTTTCACCTTGAAAAAGCGACTCCACACGGTCGTTATACTCAGGAGTAGATGGATCTAAATTATTTAAGATCTCATCTCTAACGTGACTCTTTGCTCTTACGAAATCCTTTTCAAGAATTTCTCTATGACTAAACTTTCTATCCTCTAGATGGTTAACAGGCAGTGTGTTCATAAAGCGAGCTGGGTTTTCATAAAAGCTTTGAAGCTTAGCCTCAAGAGCTGTATTCCCATGGGCCTTGATTCCCGCAAAAAATATTAAGATGATAAGTAAGGCAATCGCTTTCATGTATTTTCCTAAATAAGATTTATGCCCCTTTCTCCCATTTATAAGGGTTTTCGGCTATTAGTCCTTATAATAAAAAAACCTGATATTGATCAAGGTTTTACATTTATTCTCTGCCATAATGAAAGCAGGGAGTTCATATGTCTTTTTATATCATTGTGGGTGGTCATATCACCGAACATGATTTCGAATACTTAAAAAAGGTCTCTGGAAGGCGTCTAGAAGCCACTGTTGTTCCAGGGCAAAAGGCCCAACCCAGGGACCTTCTCAATGACTCTCAAAGCTTTGCCATAGAGATTATGAGTAAGTCCCTAGAGTTCTTAGATCAAGACTGCTCCATAGAAGAGGCCCTTAAAGTCTTTAAAACTAAGTCCGTTCACCATCTCCCCATTACGAAAAAGGGTGTTCTTAAAGGACTTATTAGCGACCGTGATGTGCTCTGGCTTGAGAAGTTTGACTTAACCAAGCATTCAAAACTTTCAGAATTTATGAGTAAAACCATTCTTTGTTGCCATGAGGAAACCCCCATCGAACACTTGGCGAAGGTTATGGTTAACGAGCAGATCTCTGCTCTACCAGTCATTAATAAAGATGACGAATTAGTTGGGATTGTCACCCATCACGATATCCTTCGTTGGATATACGATTTCTAGAGGTTAAAAATGGATATAGAATTTTTTAAAAACTTTTTTCTCTACGGTTTTCTTATCAACTTGGCGATCTTATTTTGGTGGGCAGGATTTCTCTTTTTCCTTCCCGACTGGATCTATAAAGCACATCGTACTTTTGTAGGCATAACAAGAGAGCAGTTCAACGGTACACACTACGCTGGTCTAGCATTTTATAAGTTAGCTAATTTTGTTTTCTTTGGCGTTCCTTATATTGTCTTAGTTATCCTTAGCTAACCAAAATAAAACCACTCCATGATGAAGTAGTAGATAAGCGCCCTATCTTGCTCTGTGCAACTGGAACCACTTATTTCTGAAAAGACCAACTGCGAATCATCCTTCATTTTATATTTTTTTAAGATTTGATTTTTAGTTAAAAGATCCCCAAGCCCCGTCGGTACATTAACAAGATCATCTTTTTTAGAAATATAAAACCTCTCACTCCAACTATCTTCGCTATCTACTTTATCAGTAATAATAAAGTTTCTATTTTTAGTTCGACTTGGGACTTCCTTAAGTTCGATGACACTAACAGAAGGGCCTTCCTCCACTAGGTTTATATAGTCCTTCATTTCAATCCGACAGGTAGAGGCCACAGAGACATCAACCATTAAGACAAAATACAAAAGTAAACTCACCAAAAAAACTAATCTCATAACTGCTCCTTTTTGATTTATAAAAAGCTTAGGTCCCATGAGTTAGTTTTGCGTTAAACCTGGGTTTAAATATCGTAAAATCAATAACTTAATCCAAATAAAAATCGATTCTCTCAACAATCGTATGGTAAAATAAACTAGTGTTTGACCTATCAAACAAAAAGGGTATTATAATTTTGCTCTTAATATTTTTGTTTGGCTAACCGAACAGAAGCATAAGCGCAGACGATAGGAGAAGAGATGGTTATTTGCCTTTGCAAAGGAATCACAGACAAGAAGATAGAGGACCTGGTTGATAAAGGTCTTCCAACTCAAGAGGTTCTTAAGAAGCTCGGTGTTGGTTCTGACTGCGGAATTTGCGTTGTAGACGCCATTGAAAAGGTTCAGGCCAAATCTAGAGCAAAAGCTCGGTCCTAATTGACCAATATACCCCAAAAGAATAAAATCCAACTGAAATTCAACTACTGGAGACCATATGAAAGGTGATGCAAAAGTCATTGAAATGCTAAACGGCGTTCTTACTAAAGAGCTAACGGCCATTAACCAATACTTCCTTCACGCTCGTATGCTCCAAGACTGGGGTCTAGAGAAACTTGGTGCCCTCGAATATAAAGCTTCTATTGATGAAATGAAGCATGCGGATCAACTTATAAAGAGAATTCTTTTCTTAGAAGGGATCCCTAATGTTCAAAAACTAGAAAAGGTAGTTATCGGCTCAAATATTGAAGAAATCATCGCCGCTGACTTGGCCGTTGAAAATGCTGCTGTACCTTACCTAAAGGAATGCATTGAATATGCTGAAAAGGCCCGTGACTTCGTCTCAAGAGATCTTTTTAGCGAGATCCTTGAAAGTGAAGAAGAGCATGTAGACTGGTTAGAAACTCAGCAAGGTCTTATTGAGAAAGTTGGCGTAGAGCGCTACATGCAATCTCAAATAGTAATGGATTCCTAACAATTAACTAGTGCTTTCCTAAAACTAATTATCTATGTTTCTCCTGATAATAACTCAGGAGAACATATGCAAAAGCAAATCACACTCATCTTTTTGGCCGTAATCGCCATTTCAAATGCCAAGGCCATGGACGCCCCTTCTTGGAGTGGAGACCTTCGTTATAGAAACGAGAGAATCGACCAAGACAACAAAGACGCCCGATTTAGAAATAGAATAAGAGCAAGACTTAAAGTTGCTGGAAAGGCTCAAGAGGATCTTTCTTACGCCTTTAGAATCGCCAGTGGTTCTTCTGATCCAGTTTCATCGAACCAAACTTTAGATGGGGGATTTAGTTCTAAAGGAATTAATCTTGATCTTGCCTACTTAAAGTACACGACTGATTTTGGTCACCTGGTTGCCGGTAAGATGAAAAACCCATGGGCAAAGCCAGCTAAAACTGAACTTGTTTGGGATGGAGATCTTTCACCAGAAGGACTTGCTTACCATCTTCCTATAAAAATGCTTTTTGTTAATTTAGGTTACCTTTGGGTGGATGAAAGAAGCACTTCACCAGATGCAGTCCTACAGGGACTTCAGCTTGGAATTCAGCATAGCGGCGATCTTATTCAGTTTACCTATGCCATTGCTTACTACGATTACTTAAGCACACAGGGCGAGTCTACTTTTGTTGATACAGCTGATTCATTTGGCAACTCTACGAATGCAGCAAGTAAGTATGATAATGACTACAATCTTATTAACTCTTTTGTAGAAGTTAAGTTTAAAACAAAACTTCCTTTTACTATCTTTGCAGACTTTGTAACTAATATCGATCCTAAGAAAAACGATGGTGGTTACCTGGCTGGGTTTAATGTAGGAAAGAAATTTAAGCTTTCATACAACTACAGAAAAGTTGAACAAGATGCCGTAATTGGTGCTTTTACTGACTCTGACTTTGCTGGCGGCGGAACAGATGCCAAAGGACATGAGCTTGGACTTGGATATAGTTTTAACAAGAAAACTAAAGTCGCCTTTAGTCACTTCTTAAACAAAACAGCAAGCCTTACAAATGAAAACTATACAAGAAGCAT
>JAGSHI010000170.1 GCA_023954635.1 Bacteriovoracaceae bacterium | reverse complement strand
TGCTTTGAAGTATCAGTAATGCACATCACACCTTTGCACATTGCAGTTTGACCTTTGTAATTTGCTGTAACTAGTTTTTGTTCGGGATAAAACTTTCGGATTGAGTAACTATGCTCTACATTTTTCTCTAGGATAATAATTTTATCGCTAGCGATACCTGATCTTCTGGCCTCTGCCGCCATGCTTATTCCAGCGGGACCTGCACCAATTATTAGAACGTCATACATATTCCACCCCTTTAGGATTACGGATGGAAATATATCAAATATTAATTGTGAGTCACAAGAATTATTAGAGTTTTGTTAAGCAGCAGTAGTGGCCTTAGATTTTATAAACTTTGAAAAGGTGTCACGACATGTCAAAATTTTAGCTGAAAGTTCGTTAAACCCTTGAGATTCTAAAGATTCTCTATCGCGATCAAGTTGCAGGCAAATCCCTCTTTGAAATTCTGCGAGCTGGCCTATAAAAGGCTCTAAAATTTCAAAATTTTCAGTGAGATAGTAAGAATCCCAGACAAAATTGGCCATCACTCGAGTAAACGATTCATGAACTTCAATTAAGTCAGAGTTTCCTCCAACACTTTCGTCTGTTGAACTAGAGTCAGTCCAGTCAAAGTAATCGAGCAATAAAGATGATGCTTTAAAATGATTATTTTCCTGCATGCAAACTCTAAAAACTCCACCGACACCGGCCATTTTATTTAACTGATACAACTCATCGTACAACTCGAGAGCTTTTTTTGAATTTTTCTCAGTTCCAAGTCCTGTTTCAAAACAATTGGCCAGTTCAAAGATACATCGATCGTCCCCATACTCGTAACCTTTTAGAAAGCATGAAAAAGAAACTTGCTCATCAATTTGAAATGGTTCGCAAGGTTCACCTCTATCTTCGTGGAACTGCCCATTAAAAATTGTTCCCAACATATAATAATTTGTCGCATCACTAGGTAAGCAATGACGATGTTTAACTTCAAGTACTAAGTCGTGAGACAGACATTCAGTTTCAGCAGCTATTTCAACTAGCCGAACTGCATCGTCCAACGAAATTTGATAATCCTTAGGTGTCACAGCACAGTAGTCATTTCGAATTAAAAATTGATGAATCAAAGATTCAACGACATTACAGTTCTCAAACTTTTTTGAATAAAGGAGCTCAACGGGTTCACCAGTTAACAGCCTCTCTTCTCTATTTCTGTTTAGAGATTCAATAAGAACTTCGGGGTCATTGATTGATTTATTTATAGATACAATATTACTTGGTCCAAAATCCGTTGAGAGTATATAAATGTATCCACTTGTGTATTGCCTGATTCGCATAAATCCTCTTAATTAAGCTTTTGCTTCAGTAATAAACTTATCGGAGCATTCTTGTCAGACTTTCGCTCTTTCTCGGCTTTATTAATATTTTCAATAAGTTAAGATCTCCCCATGGGCATCTTCATATCTAATTAAGATATAGGATCTATAAAATCATTCTCATTGTTCCGTACGACGCATACTGATATAAACCAGATAACTTAATAATTGACGTTTTTGCTGGGGGGTAAAAATGAAAGTTCAAAGCATCACATTCGGTCTCGTTTTATTTGCGTATTCAGCAATTTCAGGGGCCACAAGCTTAAAAGATTACACACCGTATAACTATGAGGTTCTTTTCACGAACCCCGTTTGTAAGACATATACATATGACGGTGATGTAGAGAGTAACGGTGGAGAATTACTTTATTCAAAACCAAAAGGTGCTTACTGTAAGTCCAGCGACAGTCGTGCTAGTGGAAACAGACATAATGCTCCACAAAGAAGACTGATTGATTGGATCAGAAGCTCAGAAACTAAAAATATTTTTCTTTCTTATCTTTCTTTTTCAAATAGAACGATTGCCAAAGAGTTATGTAAGGCAGTTGAGAAGAGAGACGTAAAAATAACATTGGTATTCGATTCTAATAACGAAGCTGATGCTGGACGAATGGCCACAGCAAACTTCCTAGGAAGATGTAAAAATAAAGATACTGGAAACAGTCCTTATATCGTGACGAGAGGAAATCATAGTGGTCTTGGTTATGCTCACAACAAAGTATTCATGGTTAATGCTGGAGAACAAAAAGGCGTAAAAATAGCTTTCTCTAGTGGAAACATGTCGAGCGGAGTTACTACTCACCATGAAAACTGGCACTTCGTAACAACTTCACCAATAAGTCATTTTGCAAAAATGCACGAGTGTTTAAGAGATGGGATGCTTGATCACGCTAATAGCAAAAAAGAATATATTTCATTTATCCGCAACTGTAGGGCCGGAATCGACTCTCCTGCGGAAGACGATATCAAAGTGTACTTCATACCTGGGGACGGTCGTGAAGCCACAGCTGCTATCGACAAGGCCATGGGAAAAGCAGTGAGCATCAATATGGCGGCTCATCGCTTTTCCTATGGAACCCTTATGAAGATGATTTCTAAAAACCTTAAGAAAGGTAAGAAGTTCAATCTAGTAGTAGATGACGATATCTACTGGACTGGAGTTTACGGTCAAGGGATGGGGAGAAATACTACTTTTGAATATGGAAAAGTAAGCACACTCAGAAAGCAAGGGATGAAAGTAAAATACATGGAAACATATGCTGATGATGTATGGGAGCCAAGAAGCCTTCAACTTCAGCACAATAAGTTTCTCGTGTTCAATAACAAAGATGGAAGTGGTGCAGTTTTCGCAGGAGCTGGGAACCTAACAGGATCTGCTTTTACTAAAAACTTTGAAAACTTCTACATGGTTACTATTCCAGAAGTTCACCAGGCCTTTGTCACTCAATATGATCATATGTGGAATGACCTAGCGACTGGGTACAGTAATATGCCAACAGAGTTGGTTTTACCTTAAATTCAGCTTTATCCTTTTCCAAAGGGATAAATACCCCCCAAATATCGGGCCTGGAGTAATCCAGGCCTTTTTTTTAGGTACGTCACACCTTTTACGCCAACTGCATCATAATGACACACTGTCCTTAAAAGGTGTGACGTACCTAAAATTTGTCATTTGGTTCGTATCCTGACAGAATTTAAAAAGAGAGACAAAAGACTTTTGGTGCTCAGGATGTCAGCATCATATATGTCAATACTACCAAGGAAGGTAACAATGCAAGGACGCATGATCATCGCTACGATGATAACGATTCTCTTCTCGTTTTCAATTCAGGCTTCACTGAATCAGCACTACTACCCCAAAAAATTTCAAAAAGATTATTACAATGGCAAAATTCAAAATTCGAAATTAAAAGAAAAGCTTTTTGCTATCCTCGATGGTGTTCACGAAAAGGGTACATCAACTGACAAGATTGTAGAGTCTTGCCCTGAAAATAGTCAGTGTTATAAACAAGATTCAAATATCTCTTATAAAGAGGCTCGAAAATTTCTTTTTGGACAACTCCACCTCAAAAAAAGTGGTAATTCTTATTTTGTTAAAGATGTTTACTGTGAAACAGAATACGATGAAGAAGTTGGAATTGGGCCAGGAAAAATTCCAGATTCAAATGTTATTAATTGTGAACACACTTGGCCTCAAAGTAGATTTAATCCAAGCTTTCCAAAACTTCTTCAAAAAAATGATATTCACCACCTATACCCAGTTAACAGCAGAGCAAACTCTTCAAGATCAAATCATATTTTAGCAATGGTTAATGGCAGAGCAGTTAATAAGACTTGCCAAACATCAAGAAGAGGAATGGCCATTGGATCTAGTCTGACAGCCTTTGAGCCTCCGGTAGACCATAGAGGAAATGCTGCTAGAGCATTATTTTATTTTTCTACAAGATATAAAATCAATATTGGTCCACTAGAAGAAGGATTCTTAAGACAATGGCATCATGATGACCCAGTTGATTACGAAGAAAGAAAAAGAAATAATGCTATTTTCAAAATTCAAAACAATAGAAACCCTTTCATCGATGAACCTACAATGGTGGATGACATAAGAGATTTTTAATGCTTCGAACACTCAAGTATTTTTCTATGATGGCCCTACTAATGGGCCTTTTCTTTTCTTGCTCAAAGACCCAAAAGAAATCTGAACATTCTTATTCTAAAAATAATGATGGTACCTTTTTAGATATTGAAAAAGACAGAGCAATCGAAAGTTATCGATTAATGAGATTGAAAGATCTAGAAAAAAGAAAATCTGGAAAGAGACGTAAGAGTTATTATAAGAAAGTTCGACCCATACGAGTTACAAAGAAAATATACAAACCTAAACCTAAACCCAAGCCTAAACCAAAACCATTAAGTGAAGAAACGATAATGGAAATAAATCAAAACTTGGCCTATTTTTGCATGAAAAACCGCAAACACCCGAAGTTTGGAAATGAGGGAAAGTGCAAAAACTACACACAGTCAGCCTTTGAGCAATGTAAAGGTAGCTATAAAGAAAACCCTAGGCTAAATGTTGTTCGGTGTGTGAAGAGAAAGTTAAGCCTATAGTTGACTAGTTCGCTCTTTAACGAAGGCATTTCTTTACGTAAACGCAAGAAATCATTATCATATAAGAGTATCTATCTTTATGGAGTTTATAGATGGTGAGAAAGATTTTTGTCCTCAGTTTTATTTTATTTTTCACTTCTTGTTCAAGTGTCAGAATGAAGTATGAAGCGACTATTGTTGATGACATGTTTCACACGGCTCAGTTCGAATATTATAAAAGTTATGACGTTGGGAATTTAGATACTTGGTGTCTTGCTACAGGAATATTTTTAGGTGGAGCTTGTTGGAAATATTTATCTTTTCCTAGTAAAGAACTAGAAAAAAGTACTGCTAAAGATGCGAGAAGAAAGTTAGAAGAAATTTTTGGTATTAATAATTTTAAGCATAGTAATATTTCAGTTGCTTCTTTTGGTTGGAGCGAATTACCTGAAGATTATATATTCCCGTCAGGGGAGCCACTCGTAAACAACTCTCCATATATTTACAAGCGCAAAGGCAAGTCCTCACAGATGAATGCTGTAAATACTCAAGGAGTTGGGGAAAACTAATTTTCCATGCAAATACTTATCTTTGAAGAGAAAAAAGAACTTCTCGATCTTTTAGCAATGAACCTAAAGATGAACAATGGAATCGAAGTGATTCCAAAGTTGTTCATTTCAGAAGGCAAAGGTTTCGTCGACATTCTTCCAGAAATTAAGTTAATCGTTATTAATAACTCAACAGAGTTTGATGCGAGGTTGGATCTTATTGATTACGTACTTAAAGAAAAAGAAGATATCGAAATGATTGTTGTTAGTGGCACAATTAAAACAGAGCATCCACGACTTATGTTGATTGATCGGATCAATGACCCAGAGGAGTTACTAGGTTTAGTAACTAAAAAGTTTTCTGAAGATTTTCTCTCGCAAGAGGAATCTGCTTACTCTCCAGTAAGTTTAAACAACCTTAGCTATTTTAAGAAACTTCCAGTGGATATCTTTTTAAAATTAAAAGATAGAGATAATCAAAAATTTTTAAAAGTTTTAAACTCTGGAGATTCATTGCCAGAAGATTTTATTCAAAAATATAATGATAAAAGTGTTGCTGAAGTGTTCATCGCCAAATCAAATAAAGATGAATTCTCCAAAGAGATATCTAAATTATTTTTAGAGTATTTTAAGGCCAAAAGCCAAAAAGAAAATGTCACATTTGAAAGTTTTGAAGAGATTCATCAAAAATCATTTGAACAAATGACAGATATTGGTTTCTCACCCATGAGTACAAAGTTAGCAATGGAGTCTGTTGGTGATCTCATGGGAACTCTTGAAAAAAGAAAAGATTTTAAGGTTTTACTTAATCATGTTTATAAAACAGATGCTCCATATTCATACCGATTTAGTTATATGACATCTCTCATCGCTCACGCCTTAGTAAAGAAATTCCCTTGGTGCTCTGAAAGTAACCTTCAAACAATAATGTATGCAGCGATGTTTTCAGATATCGGCTTAACTGACAATCACCTCAGGCTTAGGACTGATGAAAAACTCAAAAAGTCCATAATGGGAAAAGAAGATAAAGAAATGCTTAAGAAGCATGCCTTTGAGAATGGCAATAAATTAAAAAATGTAAAAGGTATCCCCGCTGAAGTGAGTAAGACTATTATTCAACATCACGGAGCGCATAATGGGTTAGGTTTTCCTCAAAATATCTCCGCTCAAGTAACACCAATTGCTCTATGTCTTATTGTTTCGCAAGAATTTGTTCACTTCATTTTAAATGGTGATAATAAAATTAATGTAAACGAGGCCATCGATCATATCAACGAAAGATTTGTATCAATAAAACTCGAGCCAGTTCTTTCAGCTTTAAAAAAGTGCATTTTGAAACCTTAAAAGCAATCTAATTAACTAGTCCCAAGAAATCATCGTATACACCCTCTATCTCAGGCTGAATCTCATTACATTTTCCAAGGGCCAAAGATATCCAGTCTGTAGGACTTTGCACTTGGGCAACCTGAACTCCACAAAGATCAAGAAACTTTCTTCCACCAATTATTGCTCCCTCATATTCTAGAGCATGATAAGGAAGCACTCCTCCCATTGGTTTGATTGAATATGTTCCATTAAATATACTTGCTGTAATACTTGAAAGTGAAGGTAATGTGCTAGCAGGGATTCCTTCAACTCTAGTGATTCTTGTTACATCTTCACCATCACAGCCATCATTTGAACATTTGTTAACTCTTTTACAAGATCTTCCGTCAACAACATCTGTAACGTAATC
>JAGSHI010000105.1 GCA_023954635.1 Bacteriovoracaceae bacterium | reverse complement strand
CTCTTTTTGAAAAAGTGGAGTTATGAACTCCTCATAAGATGTTTTTTTCCCACTTTCTTCATCTTCTTTCTCATTTAGCCATAATTGCTCTTTTAGGAATCCAACAATTGTCACAAGCAAAGCTGACTTTGTATAAAGGTTCGCCATTTGGATTGGATTAAAAGATGTCGTTTCACTGGCATCATACTTTTCTTTATGAAGCAGCTCTAGAAGTTTTTGATCTGATAAATTCATGCTGCCCTTTTTCGTTATATTACGAACATGGTTGTGATACATGAACTTAATTGTGTAGTTTAAACAGTATCGTTCTACTGCCCCTTAGTAAAGGTTCACTTAAAGGGTAACCTTGAACTTAACTCAGGTAAGATGTTATTGATCTGCTCCCTTTCACTTTTGATATAGCCCTCAATGGCCGTGTGAATAGCTGGGATTTTAATTTTATGTGCACTAAAGGTTTTTACTGGCCGAAAACCTCTCGAAATTTTATGTTCCCCCTGGGCCCCTGCTTCAAAGACTGACAGTTTTTTTTCTATACAAAATTCAATTCCTTGATAATAACAAAGTTCAAAATGAAGGTTCGGAATATCCTCTACACTTCCCCAATAACGCCCATAAAGCCGCTCACCACTAAAGAAGTATAATGCTCCCGCAATAACCTCTTCATTTCGATTGGCCTGTATATAGCAAATCGAATTTGCTAACCTTTTAAATATAAGTTTGAAAAAAGTTTCATTTAAGTAGGGAATCGCATTTTTCTTGGAGATTGTTGTAAGATAAAACTGATACATTTCTTTATAATGCTGATCAGTGATTTCATCACCACTAATCTTTTTAAAGGTTATATCCTGATCAAAACATCTCTCTTTTCTAATTTGTTTAGCTTTTTTACTTTTAAGATGGGATAGAAAATCGTCAAAATCTTTATAATTGTCATTACAAAAATGATATTGAAAGCTATCACGTAGGTGATAGTCATATGATTTAAAAAACTCCTTCTCACTTTCCGTTAAAAACAAGAAGTGCGAAGACGAGTAAGGGTTTGAAGAAAAGAACTCTTCATAATTGTTCATAATATTTTCTGATCTAGTATTTAAGAAATGAGATGTCGTTGCCGAGGTAAAAGGGATCATCGAAGTTAGCTTAGGGTAGTATGGAATACCTCTGGAGCCATAAAAATTTGCCCAATCCCAGTCAAAAATATATTCACCATAGCTATGATTTTTAACAAATGTATAGAGTAATGATTTCTTTGCCTCTTCGATATAGACTGCTTGCCACCCTGACTCTTGTCCAATGACACCTGATTCTTCAAGAGAGAGAAAAAAATCATAATCGAGAAACGGTGAAGAATTAGTAAAATCTTTCCAACCAGTTTCATTTATTTTATTTGATAGATTAATTGTCATTCAACTTAATAGTGAAAAAACATTATTAATATCATCCTTATTCAGATCGAACTCCATTAGATTCAGATCTTCACTCATATGTTTTGATGAAGTCGTTCCGCAAAGAGGAACAACACCGATTTCACTTAAAGAGCGGTAGAGCACGACAGCGGGAGTAACTGAGTTCTTTGTCGCAAGATCAGTTAGAATCTTATGCTCCAAAAGATGTGGGTTTGCTGATAAGGTCCAAAAAGACTGGTAAGTAACATTATTATCAAGACAGAATTTTCGAAGGTTAATGTCATATCCACTATCAGCGTAAAAACGGTTCTGGAGAACGGCAGGTTTCTGATCAACTTTTTCAAAAAGATCAACGAAGAAGTCATAAGAATAACAATTTGAAATTCCAAGTTGTTTTACTTTTCCATCGGTCACAAACTGCTCCATGACCTTCCAACCTTCGAGAGTCTCTTCAAAAGTATCCATTGGAGAATGCATGACTAAAGAATCGAGATAGTCTGTTTTGAGGTTCTTCAAAGAAGTTTCTAGTGATTTCTTAATCTGAGTTTCTAAAGGCGAGCTTGGATCATAGGGAATATTGTCTGGGTCCTGCCCTCTAACAGAAGTGTATTTTGTTTGAATAAAAAGATCGCTTCTATTAATTCCTGAGTTTGCAATACCTTCCCCTACTCCGGGTTCATTGTAATGCTTAGGTTGGCAAGCTGTATCGACGCCGCGAAATCCTGTTCGTAAAGCTAATTCAACAAGTTCAGCTGTGCGCTCTTTTTTCCAAGCTGTTCCATATATAAGTTTCATAAAGACCTCATCATTCTAGTAATTAAACTCATTCTAAACTTCTAAAAAGATGAAGAAAACAACGCAAAGCATTCGTATAATCAAAGCACAACACTTCCTATTAGTTTTAAATTAAATTGTTTTTCATAATGACGATGAGTATGCTTATAAGGCTCTTTCTACCCATTTTTATTGGATATTTATGTCAAAAAGAAGTTTAAGTATAAAGCAGATTGGATTAAAGAAATCTCCTTTCCACGATGTCTACTACAAAGTCATAAAGTCATCATGGTCTCTATTTATGCTGAATGCGGCCATATTTTACCTGGCCTTAAATTTTCTATTTGCACTAGTTTATTACTATTCTCCTGCAGAAATATTAAATGCGACTCCCCATTCTCTTTGGGATGCATTTATCTTTAGTTTCCAAACAAGTTCAACTCTAGGTTATGGATATCTTCTCCCTCAGTCTGATGTTGCTCATGCGATCGTGATTTTGGATACAATGGTTGGTATTTTTTATGTTGCCATAATTACAGGTCTTGCATTTTCAAAGTTTTCAAGGCCACAAGCTAAAATTCTTTTTAGTGATAAGGCCATTCTTTCATCATTTGATGGCCACCCTGCTATTATGTTTAGACTTGCCAACAATAGAGACACCCATATCGTTGATGCTCAACTTAACGTTGCCGGTTTGTTACCTTATACTTCAACAGAAGGTCATGAACTCAGACGTTTTTATTCTTTGGATCTAATGAGTAATAATAACCCGACATTCTCACTCTCTTGGACAGCAATCCATATAATAAAAGAGGGATCACCATTATTTGGAAAGTCACTGGACTCATTGATTGAAGATGGCCTTCTTATATTTGTTTCATTTACTGGAATTGATGATGTTTTATCTCAAAATATACATGCTAATCATCGCTATAACGTTGAACAAATAGTTAAGGCCAAAAAGTTTTCTGATGTTCTAACTACCGACAAGTTAAATTCATATACAGTAGATTTTAGAAAATTCCATGATGTTGAAGTTTAAAAATACTTCTATTTCCCATCTAAGTTGACGGCTTTCCTTTTATTGTAAGGAAAATTCCTCCAAATATAACAATTGTCGAAACGGCCAGACGCATACTGAGACTTTCAGATATAAAGAGAACTCCTCCAAAAGCAGCAATGATTGGAACTGACAACTGAACGATCGAAGCAACTGTTGTCGTTATATCTCGAAGGGTTAAATACCAAAGTACATAGCCTAACCCTGAAGTAACTGCCCCTGAAATTACGGCCAATAGAAACCCCTTCCCAGTGTAGTCTATATTAAATTTAGAAAAGACGATGAGAAAGCAACTAAGAAGGCCAGCCACAAGAAAGTTTTTTGCTGTCGCAATGATTGGATCCTTTACTCCCTTTCCAAGCAAGGAATAAATGCCCCATGAGATTCCAGAAACTAACATAAGAGTTGCACTCATTATTGGAGGAGACGAAAGCCCTGGGAACAATAAGTAGATTAATCCTCCAAAGGCCAAGAGGAATCCACACCACTCAATTTTGTTCAGTCGATTTCCTTGATAGATTGAAATTCCAACCATTGTGATTTGCACACTCGCAAACAATATTAACGCTCCAACGCCTGCTCCAATTTGAGTATAAGCAAGAGAGAAAAATAGGGCATAGGTAAAAAGAGGAATTCCTTTAACAAAAGTTTTAAGTGGTTCAAAATCTATCTGTTTTCTTTTCCAAAGAATAATAGGAAACAATATCAAGCTTCCTGAAATTAATCTAATTGCAGTAAATTCCTGCGGTGTTAATGAAGTTCCTTTGAGTGCCATTCGACATAATACCGAGTTCGCAGCAAAAGCGATCATTGTTATAGAGCAAAGAATAATAGATTTCATGTTTTTAACCTCTATTCATTTTGATGCATAAACTTCAACTGCAAACTCATTAGGGTCTTCAAAGCAAAGATAGTGACCATCTCGCTTGAGTATTGTAACTCCCTTACTTTCGAGTTCCTTTTGCATTGAATTGAGTTGCTCAAGGCTTCCGCCCTTAAAAGCAATATGATTGAGACCATTTCCTTGACGGTTATTCTTGATATTCAAACTTTTTTTATCTACTTGAACAAAACATATATATGTTCCAGATGAATGCTCCCAAGAGACTCCCTCATTCCACTCTGAAACCTTTTCATATTTCAGCTGACTCATAAACCAGTCCCAAAATTCATTCGATTTAGTTAAGTCATTTACATAATATTCAATGTGGTGAACTTGTCCAAACTCCATAAGTCCTTCTTTATTAGACAGAGGTAACTGCAGCACTTATTATTTAATAATGATAATTGGAACACAACTTAATAAAGCTACTTTTGATGAGAATTATGATGCGATCGTAATTGGCTCAGGCATTGGTGGCCTCTGTACTGCCGCTATACTTGCTAAAAAAGGTCAAAAAGTACTGGTCTTAGAAAAACATTATACCGCAGGTGGCTTTACTCATACTTACAAGAGAAAAGGTTTTGAATGGGATGTCGGTGTTCATTATATTGGAGAAGTTCATAGACCCTACTCTCCTCTTAGAACTGTTTTTGATTACATTACTGATGGTAATCTAAAATGGCACAAGATGGACGATGTTTACGACAAGGTAAACATTGGAGATGAAGAGTTCTCCTTTCGCTCAGGTAGAGAGAACTTACAAAATGACCTCATTCAAAGGTTTCCCGAAGAAGAAGAGGCCATAAAAAAATATATCTCCCTTGTTCGCCAAATCAATAGAGACCTCTCCTTCTTTTTTCTAGATCGAATTGTTCCCAAGTTTGTTGGAACATTATTAAGAAAATTAACAAAGAATAAATTTAGGCAGTATTCTCAGCTTACTGTTCATGAAGTTTTAGAAAGCTTAACTTCTAACGAATTACTTAAAGCAATCCTCACAACTCAAATGGGAGACTATGGTCATCCACCAAAAGAAGCAAGCTTTGCAATGCATGCTGTAGTTGTAAAACATTATTTTGATGGTGCTAGCTATCCCGTAGGTGGCTCTTCTTCAATTGCGGCTCACGCTCTTCCAGTAATTGAGAAGCCGGGCGGTCAAGTCGTTGTAAGTGCAGGAGTTTCTAAAGTTCTGATAGAAGACAATGCTGCCTATGGGGTTGAACTTGAGAATGGACAAACCATACTAGGAAAAAAAGTAGTTAGTGGTGTTGGTGTGCTTAACACTTTTAATCACCTCCTTGATCAAAAATACAAAGAAGAGTTTGGTTTTAATGACCTAACGAAATCTGTAAAACCTTCTCTTGCTCATATTTGTATTTATATAGGACTTGATAAGTCTGTTTCAGATCTAGGTATTAAAAATACAAACAGGTGGATCTATCCAACTAAAGATTATGACAAAAACTTTGCGGACTATACTTCTGGCGCAACAAAAGAACTTCCTTTAACTTATATATCATTTCCTTCTGCAAAAGACCCTGAATGGATGAAAAACCACCCAAACAAAGGCACAGTGGAAGTTTTGGGTCTTGCTCCTTTTGAGTGGTTTGAAAAATGGAAAGATACAAAGTGGAGAAAAAGAGGTGATGATTATCTTCAATACAAAGAAGAAATGGGAAAAGACCTACTTGAAGTTCTCTACAAACATGTCCCTGAAGTAAAGGGTCATATTGCCTATTCTGAAATTTCAACTCCCCTTTCGACAAAAACTTTTTGCTATTATGAGCACGGCGAAATTTATGGACTAGAGCATACTAAAGAACGATTTTTGCAAGATAGATTAAGACCCAAAACCTCAATTGAAAACTTTTATTTAACTGGTCAAGATATCATTACAGCAGGTGTTGGGGCTGCTCTCATTTCAGGAGTTTTCACTGTTATTGTCATGGAAGGGATAATCAAAAGTAGAAAATTAATCAGTATGATTACCCCCAAGAAAAAGAAATCTTAACAGTTTTTAGTTAACTGAATCAAAGGCCCTCAAAAGATCCTTTCGAGTAATAATTCCTTGCAAGTGTCCATCTACTACGACAGGCAATCGTTTAAGATGTTTACTCACCATTATATCGACCACTTCTGACAAAGTCGTTTCAGGTGTAACTGTGAATACTTTTTTAGTCATGACTTTTTCAAGTTTTACTTTTTTAGCGTTTTGATAAACATCTTCAATATCTCTAAGGTGATAAAGTGTGCCAAAAAGTTTTTTAAGTGATACCAGGGCGTGAGGAATATCAACTTCCTTTCCGACGAAATCACTTTCAGTTAAGATTCCCAGTAGTTTTTTTTCTTCGTCTGCAATGGGGATGACACTAAAACCATTAGTTGTCATAAGGTTGGCTGCATCCTGAACAGTTTGTTCAGGTGAACAAGTTAAGACATCTTTGGTCATAAATTCTTTAACTTTCACGACTACTCCTTGCGATATTTGCATGGAGTATAGACCAATTGAATCCTATTTTTCAACTTTCATAGAAAGTGATGAAAATCATACTATTTTAACGCTTTGGCTGGACAGGGTCTTTGTATAGATTATGATAAAGCCGATCAATACCAATTCTCTTTACAACTTTCCCCTTGGAGTTTTCGACAGCCCCACCTTTATGAAGAGTTCCAAAGTGGTTGTAAGACTTCTTGCTATCAAAATGAAGTGTGACACACCTATCACTTGGATCTTTTAATGAGCCATCTTCTTTAATATTATCGGGATGTGTTCGAAGAGGTTTTGTATGAGTGGTATTCACCTGAACCTGAAGGTTTGATAAGATTTTGTTTGCTCCACAATAAGAATTAAATGCCTGCTCGCTTCCGCCAACTATTTTCAACATTTCCCCAGTTGATTTTTTCATTTCATCTGTTATTTGGCATGACTGATTATCTTTGAAGTCTTCATTCCATCTATCAATACAATGTGAGATATTCCCACTAGCTACTGGCGAGAACTGAAACAAACCGACATTGAACCTTGAATTAAAACTAGTTTTGTGAGCAAAATCATAATAGATAAGAACATCTTTTGGTTTCGCATAACCTTTTATATCGTATCTATCCACGGCCCAGTCATAGATTGAAACTTTTTTTAGGTCGCTGTAATCTTTTTTGCTTTTCCAAGGAACTGGAACAGGCACCTGCTCACTCAAATTTTCATCTAATGAGATACTTGAATATTTCTTTTTGATTGTTTCAAAATCATCTGAGCTTTTATCGACGACAAGAATCTTCTTATCATCTTTCCCTCCTAAAGTTTCCGTTACAGCAAGAGCATTAAAGAATTTTGACCAGAGTTTTTCGGCATTTATCTTTAATAATTTTTTCTCCTCTTCATTCTTAGCATCGAGATAATCTTGTCTAATCTCATTATACTGATCAACAAGAAGGTTAGCTTTTTCGATGGCCTCATCAGAAGGGCCAACAGATTTTTTTCTAAATGTTTTTAAGTCAACTTTGCACATTGGGTTTGAGAGTAATCCCACTTTAACATTGTCATCAGGAGATGAAGGAATTCCTTTATTCTTATACAAACCTTTTCTTTTTCTACTCCCGTTACTCTTTAACTCATTAGGGATTGGGATTTGTGGCTTCATATGCATTTTAACTGCCAAAGATATTGAATCCTCAAACGAATCTGGGGACTCACTCCCAAAACACTTACTAGCAAAGTCAGAAATATCTCGCTTCATGGTTAATTTTTTTTGAGGTGAATTTCGTTTTTTCTTCTTTGCTTTTTTCTTTGGTTTCTTCTTTATTTTTTTCTTAGGCTTTTTAGAGCTATCAGGACATGGATTTTTAGCTGAGACACTGTTATTTACTCCTTTCAATAAATCTGAAAAGTTTTGGAGTATATCATTTATAAAAAACGCCCTCGACTGGGGGCTATAAACGAACATCAGCAATACAAGTACAGTAATTTTCACACCAACCTCACTACACTACATTATATCTGCAAACCAGATTTAGAAGTAGAAGGAAAGAGTCCTTAAATCACTGAAATAACTAGGGGGACTGTATTACACCTAGGAATTTACAAGCAAGTTGTGCTGATTTTTGGTTTTTGATTAATTTGCTCCAAGCATCTCCGTCTTCATCAACTATCGCTAGCAGTTCCATAAATGAGAAGTTGGGCTCATTTAACTCCTTCAATGTCTCTGGTGATAGATTTTCAGATAAGAATTTTTTTAAAATGTTTGCGGCATCTTTATTGTTTGTAGTTCCGCTACAATATGTGTCTCCTGCATTCTTATCAGAGATATCGTAATGATTTTGAACTATGCCTTTGATGCTTTTTTCAATTTGTTTCAACTCTCTTTCTATCTCGGCCCCTTTTTTCTTTGTTGTGGGGATATAGTAAATATTATTTCTTAACCGATTATAAGCTGATGACATCATCGCTATACCAGACTTCTCATGTTTGATGTCTGTTACTCCGCCTATTAAAGCATCATCCTTATGACTAGTAGTTCTTTCGACGGCAATGAGAGTTTCTTGATTTTTAACAACATAGACATAGCCTTCTGACTCGCCTCTCTTATTTGTAAGAGTAGGGTGTTGTTTTCTTATCTTATCGATTAACTGTTGCATCATTCCGTCACTCATACTGAGACTCCCTTGCTCTAATTGCTAAATTGATCCTATTATACTTACGATTTCATCTACACCTGTAACATGAACCCCTACTGAGGTTTCCCTCATTATAGATTCTCTTATTTTTGCTGCTTCTTTGTAAACCTCGGTGTTCCATGCTGTATTCATGTCCTCTTCAGATTCAAAACTTAAAATGGCAACCCCATCTATCTTATCCTCGGCATCATCTTTTCGACGATCAGTTAAATGGAATTGTTGATAGGACTTAACTTGAGGCATTTGTTTATACATCGGTCCATATTCCTCTTTCCATACTCTTCGAAATTCTTCTATTGATATATCTTCTTTTTTTCTAACCACCACTAAAATAGTAAACATTTTTGTCCTCCTTCATAGTTACATATAATCTATAACAGATAACAGAATCGGTGCCTTAGCCTATTCTTATTAGGTTAAACTGAGAGTATTTACGGTATAGGCGACTAAAATCACTTAGAAATTGTCTTGCCTGTTCCACTTCCTGGGTTTTGGTTTTCACAGCTGTAAGTGTAAAAAACTTTGCAAAAGACACCTGCTCCGTTTCCTACACTTCCACAATTACAACTTCCTGCAGACCAATTTTTTACAATTTGAGGTAATTTGTTCGCGCCATTTTTAGAACAAAGTTTAACTCCTGTTGGAGATCTCCTATGGGCCTTAGCAAGTTCACAGGCGGACTCTTTTGAACCTGATTGCTCAATAATACAAAATTTTCCACTTCCAGGTTTTCTGTCAGCTGGAGAACACGAACTCATTTTACCTTGATTGTTTGAGCTCGTAGAACTTTTAGGTTTTTCAAAAGTAGTTGGCTTATAGAGATAATTAACATTACCTCCATAATTTGAATTATTACTATTATAAGAATTTCCAGATGATGAGGATGATGAAGGTCTGGAATATTCCTGTTTCTTACTAATTAAGTATCCCATGGTGTCTTGGTAAGCAGCTCGCTTTCCTGCATTAATATTTCGAATTCTACTTTCACGAACATTTTTTTTCCGCCGCATTGCTGCCGCACCCTTAGCAAACTTCTTCTGTTTTAATTTTATCAAACTATCAGCAGATTTCTTCTCTTCATCAGGTGGATATTGTGCTCCTCCAAAAAAGTTCTCTTTAGTAGGATCTTTACCCTTCGAATAAAGTTTCATCGCGAGGTAAAGATAATCACTATCAGGTTTTCTAACGGGTGTGTTTTCGTCGTAACCCCATTTCTCTCTAATCTCTACTGTTAGGTGACTAGCACCATCTTGCATAAGATAAAAAATAAGATGCTCAAAACCTAAACGACTCGCCCCTTTTACTTTCACGAGAGGCTTATATCGTTTTTCTAAAAACTTAACAAAACCGGCCATGTATTCTTCATGAAAGGCCCATCCTTTTCCCCAATTTCCTCGGTTATAGGCGTAATCACAAGTCGTAACATAATCGCGACTTTTGAATCTTCGAGATTTATTTTCCTTTGAATTGTATTCATTGAGACAAGACCACTCAAAATACTTAGCGACTTTTAACCAATGGTCCTCAGCCTCATGCTTTTTCATTTTAGTGGCACAGCCAGATAGGACAAATAAAGACATTATTAAATATTTCATATATTCCTCATTTTTTATTTAAAATAACACAAGGCGTTCCATCCTCCAACACTAGTAAGTTATGTTGCGCCTTTATGAGTAACTCACTCAGTGTTAAGATACTCTCAAATTATTCTTAAAAAGAAACAATGCGTCGAGCGCTTAAAAATGGATGTTCTATGAGTTTATATCAAGACTATTTAAATGAAATTGAAGAAAGAAAAACACAAAGCCTAAACCCAAAGCCAATTGATGGTGGAGAGCTACTTAAAGAGATTATTTCACAAATCAAAGACTCGGCTAACGAGCATAGAAAAGATTCTCTTCATTTTTTTATCTATAATAGTGTTCCTGGAACTACTGCTGCCGCAACTGAAAAGGCGAAGTTTCTAAAAGAAGTCATTCTTGGAACTTCTAAGCTTGAAGAAATTACTCCTTCTTTCGCTTTTGAACTCTTGTCACATATGAAAGGTGGACCTTCGATTGATGTCCTACTCGACTTAGCTTTAGGTGATGATAACTCTATCGCCAAAGAGGCCGCTGGTGTTTTAAAAACTCAAGTTTTTCTTTATGAAGCTGACACAGACCGACTTAAAAAAGCTTTAGACAGTGGAAACACTATAGCTAAGGAAATTGTTGAGAGTTATGCAAAAGCAGAGT
>JAGSHI010000215.1 GCA_023954635.1 Bacteriovoracaceae bacterium | reverse complement strand
TAAGATACTATCGTGATATGAGCCAAAGAGAAGTTGGTGACTATCTGGAAATTAGTCCTGCCAGAGTTTCTCAAGTTGAAAAGTCTGCTAAAAAGAAACTTGAAGACTCTTTAGAAAAAGAAGGTCTTTTAGTCGCTTAAGAAGTAATTTTCGAGCGAAACATTCCATAGCCAATAAGGAAGTTTCCAACAAAATAAGTTATCATAATCGCCAATGGTGCCCACGAGAGTGGGATCAGAAATTTACTTGTTGCAATGATTGAATCAGAAATCATAAAAATAACTGCTCCCGAAGGAATCATCCAATTTGTAGAATTATAAAGGCAGGCCGAAACTCCCATCACAGTAATCGCCAAGAGATAGAGACATACCGGAATTGTGAGATTACCTAGCTTTGGAAATAGAAGTACTGTCATTACGATTGATATTAAAAGTATCGATAATAGGTAGGGATATTTTGATTTTAAACTTCCCCGGTCACTAAAGAGAGCTGAGGCATAAAGTACATGAGCCACAAGAAAGCTTCCTAAACCTTGAACAAAGAGTGTCTCCCTATTAATGTCGAGAAAAACATCTCCAGCTGCAGAGAAAACAAAACCAATCCCCATTAAGAGGAGCCCTCTTCCATGGGTCCGATTTGAAATCAAAAGAAAGGCAATTGATAAAGCAGGAATGGCCTTAATAACAAAACTCCCAGGAATTGGTCTGAATGGCAGACTAATAATAAAGAGAATTGCAAATATCCAGTAGAGTCTAATAATCATTTTATTCATAGAAATAATTATTCAATACTGTAACTCGTATTACAAGTGTTACACCTTTCTAGCGTATTCAAGATTTATGCTCTATCATCTAAAGAGAAAATCTTCGAGAAAGCTGGATGTTTTTCTCACACATTTTGAGGATAACCTTGAAAATATTTAGCCTCTTCGCTTTATTCTTTTCCTTCTCTATGCTTTCATTAGCGAATGACAGCTCAAGTTTTAGTTTTGAAAAAAATGTCGTCTTAAGTGGCCACTCACAAAACGTACTTGGGAAGGGATATGCTTTTAAGTATATAGATGCAGCTCCTGAGAATTGCATTCCAGAGGTCGATGCTAAGAAGGATCACGACCAAAAGAAGGCGATAGAAGCTGAAGAGAGTCTAAATGAATTTAAAGAAAGGGTTAAAAGCTGTAATGACAATCAATTCTTTGCGGATAAACATGCACGCCTCTATGATCAAGCCGATAAACACGAGAAAGAACAAGAAAGTTTTTTTGAATGGTATTACCAAAAGTTTTTGCCTTCAAAGCAGAATCTTCAAATTTCAAGTCACATAGGTCATCACTGGAACAATATGCTCGGAGCTTCTCGCACGCTTATCACATTTTGGAAAAATGGTGATGCTCTCAATGATATACCTAACAATAAAGTAAAAAAAATTATCGGGACTGTTGAAGTAGAAGTTCTACCCTGTGGATTTAAGCCCGTTGAATTAAAGTATATTCAATCTCAACTAGATGTTCTTGAACCATATGTTGAAAGGTACTGGGAATACGCCAGATGTAACAAGGATCTTTATAGAAAAGTAACTGGTAAGTTAATGCCAAATGGATTTTTCAAAATGATGGGTTCAGATGGAGCGAGTATCAATATTGCTTATGGTGATTTTTCAGATTTAAAAGAAACAAAAGTTAAACATATTGGATCAACTCACTTTGTCGCCCCCAAGATTCCAAGACTCATTATCCCAAGGGCCCAGCTAGATCAATTTCTTGAAAAGAGAATGAAAAGGCCCAAAGAAGAAAAAACAATCTGGGAGATCGTTTCAGATACTTATTTTAGAGTCTTTTATCCACAACTTATGTGAACTCTGACGCATATACAAAGGTGATAAATCAAGCTAGAATTTTCCTATGAAATTATTGATTTCCACAGTCATAATACTCTTATCAACGACTATCTTTGCAACTGATGCAACGAGCTCGCTTTCTAAGATTCAATCACTGTATCCCCATCAATCAAAAGAAGTGATTTTAAAAAGAATTAAGTCTTCTGAAGACCAATTTTATTTCTTAAGAAGTTTTGTTCCTTTTTATTATGACTATATTTCAAATAATAAATCGTCATTAAAATCCTGGGCCCCTCTCCATCAATATACAGGATTTTTAGCGGGTGATGCTCATCCTCAAAACTTTGGAACCCTTATAAACCAAGAAAGTAAAATGCATTTTGGCGTTAATGACCCTGATGACGGTGGATATGGGCCAATTTATTTAGACCTTCTTAGATACTTTACTGCTTCAAACTTAATGTTAAACCTTTCAAATTCTAGTTTAAATACAACTCAAATTAATGTCCTTCTAAATGCTTACTACCAAGGCATCACTGATTCCAAATATGAATATAGTGAGTTCACTAGAAAACTCATTGAGAAATCCAAAAGACAAGGGACTACTATTAATCCGAAATGGATTATTGCTGATGGCAAATCTTACAAGTTTAAAAAGAGAAAGAACCCCGCATTCACATACGATTTATCACAAAAAGAATTAATCTCCTTAAGAAAAATCCTTATCCTCAATCTGAAAAACGAAATTTCTATTTTAGATGGCTATGGATTATTAAAGTATTCAGGAGGCTCTGGTGGCCTTAATCGTTTTGAACTTCTTATTCAGTTTGAAGATAAGAAATTAGCCTGGGTAGAATTAAAACAAGCGGCTCCCAAACCAGGCATCTTCCCTATTTCAACAAAACCTCTTAGATCTACCTCAAAGCGATATATTGAAAATATCAATTTGCAGCGAGGTAGAGATTGGCTTCAATATCACCCCATTATCAAGCTTAGCGGTAAGCCTTACCTTCTTAGATACAGAAGAGATGGCAACAATACTATAGATGTAGACTCCAACACTCCTCACTCTGATTTTATATTAATAGCTAGTGACCAACTCTATAAGTTAGGTCAATTACACCTAGCTTCGAGCAGTAACAGCTATATACAATCTCTTAAAAAGATTAAATTAGAGAGTTGGCTTAAGGATATCAAAACTCTAAGCCAGTTTATGACAACGTCTTTTAAAAACTTAACTCAATCGCCAGCAAGTCATTAAACATTTTTAAATTGAAATAAACGAGTATGTCCGTTGGGGTGTAATCCAATTGAATTATATTTTAAGGGATTGGATGTTGGAGAGGGAATCATTTGCATAGTAACTTGAACACAAAGTGACTTGGCCTCATTTTCTGAACCACATACAATCATATAATCCTCAGTCACTTCTTT
>JAGSHI010000054.1 GCA_023954635.1 Bacteriovoracaceae bacterium | reverse complement strand
CTTCTTACTGAAAGAGCGAAAGCTAAAACAAGAGAAGAGAAAAGAGCAATCGATAAGCTGATTAAGCAGTATAAAGATAAGATTAAGCAATACTCAAAGAGGGCAAATACTCTTGGGTATAACAAGATGATGAAGCTTGCTCGTTACTATGGTCACACGGGTGAAGGTAGAGACATTGAAGGCTTCAGACTGAAGTCTCATATATATGGTCACATGAAAGAGACGATCAAGCATCCTACAAAGAACAAAAAAATCCAGATCAGCTTTAAGAAAGCTGGAGAAGTCATTAACGATGCCCTTGATCACTTCGATGATAAAGTTGCTAGTGTTTGGGAAAAAGAAGCGGCTTCAAGAAGAGGGGATGCTACAGCAGCTCTCTCTGCAAGAGGTAGACATCAATCTTTAACAAAAGCTAGAGACCAAAGATACAGAAGCGATATGCAAAATGTTGGCAGTGATTATAAAAAATGTGTAGGTTGGTTTCAAACACAATTTAAAGTTCAAAAGTGTCAGCAAAAAGCAAAGAGAGCTCAACAAAGGGCCATGCAAAGAAGAGCTTATTATAATAAACAAATTGGACAGGCCTCTAGCCAGTACAATCACTACAACTCATTTTATGAACAATATCAAAGAAGTGTAGCTTCTTCTAACACAGGTCTGCCTGGGTTTAACGATCCATTTGGTCTTTATAATGATCCATTTAGTTCAAACATAGACCCAACTAATTATTACAACATGGGCATGGGCAATAACATGGGCATGGGTAATAACATGGGCATGCAAGGCCAGGGATTTAATCCATTTGGAACTTCTGGAATGGGAATGAATTATGGAATGCAAGGAATGGGTATGAATGGCATGAACGGTATGGGAATGATGCCTGGCTATCGGCCTTTTTAATTTTAAAAAGCATTCAGAAAATACAAAGCCTCCCAATGGGAGGCTTTTTTTATTTTTAATTTAAGAAAAATTATTAGAAACTGACGCCAGTGTTGAACTGAATAACCATTGAGTTATCAGCAGAGTTAACAACTGAGGTTGAGTTTGTATAAGAGAAATAGTCTCCTGCCATTAAGTAACCAAAGTTTCCACCAACGTGAATTTCGTCATTCCACTTGTATTTAAAACCAAGATCAATTTCCATTCCGAGGTCATCACTTTGAGTCGTAGCAGAACTTGTAATTAAAGTATTCGTTTCATGGTCATAAGCAGCGGCGCCAGCATCAGCTGTTTCATTGGCAATAGCTTTAATAATAGCGGCATTCCAAGACCACTTCTCTCCTACGTACTCAGTTCGAAGCTTAAAGTAAGTAGTGTTAGTGATATAAGAATCGTAAATATTTTTTGAAGTAGAGTTACCTGTGCTGACTGCATTTAAATTGTATCTAAAAAGAATATTAGCAATTTGATAATTTGGATTTAGATACATGGCATCGAAACTTGATTGAGTTCCAGCGTCACCACCAACTTGTCCAGCATCAAATCCCATTTTCCAAGAGTCAGTTGCTTTAAAGTTCGATTCAAAAAGAATGGCCTTGGCCTTGTACTTAACAACTGATGTCCCAGAGTAAACATTTCCAACTTCTCCACCCATAAGTGGAATTTCAAGAGCAAAGTCAAGTGGTCCAAAAGATTTTTGGAAATAGATATCTGTTACTTTAACGTTAGTTTCTCCAAGAGTCGTTGAGCTACTCCCATTTGGAGTGTCTTCTACATTGCTGAAGGCATTACTGACTTTCTTACCGTAAAGAAGACCAAAACTCATGTCTCTTTCTGGGTTATCGTAAAGAAGAGAGAACCCATACTCTTTTGTGTTAGTTGCTCTCGTAAATGAACTTCCCTGAGAAACTTTTCCCCAGTAAGGCTTAATATGAAAACTTCCGAGTTTGATATTCATGGTAATCCCATCTCTAGTAAAAGAGTGGCGATCCCAAAGATCATCTCCTGAATTTATAATTCCACCGAGGCCCCAGTGAAAAGAGTGACGTCCAATTTGATAAGTTGCTGTATCTGAATAAAGCTCCATATAAAACTTATTCATGACAAGATTATTTGAACCACTTGATTGATTATAATAATAAAGAGAGTTACCGAAGTTATTTGTCCCAGCACCTGTGTCTACATTGTTTGCATTGTCTTCGCCTAGGTGACCACCTCTACCATAACCAGAAGTGATCTCTCCTTTTAAAGAAGCCGAGTCGTTAACGATGATAACTGGGTTCAATCTAAAAACATATGATTGCCAAGAGGCATTGGCATGGTTACCAGCACCTAGAGAAACTTCTTCAGTACCAGTTCCAGATGTTGCTGTTCGATCAGCAGTTGATTCAATTCTTCTAAAGTTATCGATAAGTGTTGTATCGACACCAAATGCTCCATGCCAGTCAATTGGAAGTGACCAGGCCATAGATGGCATAAGTAAAATAAAGGCAATAAAGGACTTAAGTATTTTTCCCACGGGATCTCCTGCAAACAAGATGATAGAATCTCAAGAAATAGACTTGAATAATATATGATTTCACTCTTTTAAGTCAAAACGTCGCAATGCATGGAATGGGATATTTTTTGTGAGACTTAGCGTTAAAAAAATTTTTCAAATTTTATTGATACTTTTTGGAATCGGCTTTGGGATTATGATGATTTTTGTACTCCTTGTCATAGCAGATGCACCACTTGAAAGGTTAGAGAGAGTATCTGTAGATAGGGCCAAGACACGCTCAGACGGTAGTTTGATAAGCTTTGAGAAGGGAAGCCTGGTTAATAGCAGTGAGTTTGAATTCTTCATCAACTTCTCTGGGTCTTCAAAATCTGCAACGAGATTTCTTCTCGACTCTAAAGAGTCTGGCGATATTTCACCTTTAAAAGGACGCAAAGGTCAGCTTGAAATACAAAAAGATATCCAAGTAAAAGACCTTCTGCAAAATAATTGCGACAGAATTTATTGTTATCAGCACAGAATTAACTTCGATAAAATTCCAAGTTTGTTTTGGAAGGGGCTAATTGGGATAGAAGACTACAGGTTTTTGGACCATTTTGGAGTGGATTTAAAATCTATAGTACGCGCAGCTGTGATTGATATTATTGAGATGAAAGTTGTTCAGGGTGGATCAACTCTTACCCAGCAGCTTGTAAAAAACCTTTTTTATTCAAACGAAAAAAAACTTTCTCGTAAACTTAAAGAAATGATTGTTGCGATATATATCGAATCAAAATATCCGAAAGAAAATATTTTAGAAGCTTATTTTAATGAAGTTTTTTGGGGCTCTCTCGGCGGGATGAAAATAAAAGGAATTTATGCAGCTTCCTTATTTTATTTTGAAAAAAGGCCAGATGAAATTAATCCATATGAGGCATCTATTCTTATTGGACTACTTAAGGGACCAAATTTCTATCGGCCGCTTAGGCACCTCGACAGATTAGTTAAAAGAACAAATGTTGTTTTTAATAAACTGACTGAATTAAACCTGTTTCCTGGTAACCCAGAATTGCGCTGGAAGAAACAAAAATGGGAGAGCTGGAGAGATCGACTTAAGAAGATAAGCGCGGAAAAGTGGCATCTCAATATGTGGAAAAGTCTAAAAAATAATCAAAATCTTCTAAATAGATATGAGAAGTTTATTTTTATCCATAAGGCATCAAAAGTGATGAGCTTTATTGGGAAAAGAGCTCCTAATCAAGACATGGCAATTAAGGCCTATATAGCTTCACCTAATGAAGAGGATAAACGCTTCTTTTCCTTTTACTCAAAGTTTGAAAGAAGTAAAAAAACGGCAATAGAAGTAGAGAGGCACCAGGTTGGATCTACACTCAAGCCAGTTTTGTATTCTTACTTTTTAAACTATGACTATAAAATTGATGACCTCGTATCCACCGAGGAAATTAAACTAGATCTTGTCTCGGGAAAATGGTCACCAAGAGAGGCCCATAAAAATTTGCCAAAAGAAGTGAGTATTGGAGAGGCCTTGGCGAAATCCTATAATAGGCCAGTCATTAGAATTGCCAATGAGATTGGTTTTGATACTTTGGAAAAAGATTTAGATCCAATTATTCCAAGACTCCAAAAACCACTGGGGGAGTATCCCGCCCAGTTGCTTGGAGCTGTAGAGCTAAGCCTAACTGAACTCCATAAAATTTATAAAAAATTTATTTATAAGGAATGTGAAGACGGCCTATCGGTGGAAAATCCAAATATTCTTTATTTGTTATCCGACCCCAAGCAGACAACCATTCGCTTGGCGGTAGGCAGCGAAATTGGAAAACAGAGATTTTTTGGAAAGACCGGAACGAGTAATAAAGGATTCGATAATTGGTTTATTTTTTATGACGGTGTGCGTCTCGGTGTGATTTGGGTTGGTTTAGAGGGCAACCGAGATGTGGATCAGTTCAAATTGTATGGAAGTAATACCAGTTTTAAAATATTTGAGACTTTTGTGAGAGACGGTGGGCGTCGATTCGGCGAACTGGGATGTGAAATTTTAGGTGAGAAAACACCCTGAATCCAGCTCAGAGACCGTTGCAAATCCACTTGGTTGTGGGTATATTCAAGCCAATAAATTACAGGGGTGTCGACAAGTGGCTAAGTCAGCAGATTTTGATTCTGCCATTCGAAGGTTCGAGTCCTTCCACCCCTACCATTTTCTACTTCCAATTTAAGAGGGGTGTGAACAGTGAAGAGAATAGTACTTGTATCTGGATCATCTAACCCTGCCCTGTCTCAAAATATTTCGAGCTTTTTAGATGTGGCCCTCGTGGATCCACAGCTAGTGAAATTTGCAAACGGTGAAATTTTTTGTGAAATAGAAAAAAATGTTAGGGGTGCAGATGTCTTTGTCATCCAATCAACATGTACACCATCTAACGATAACTTAATGGAACTTTTGATTACGACAGATGCACTTAAAAGAGCATCAGCTTCTTCAATCACGACAGTGATTCCTCATTATGGTTATTCAAGACAAGATAGAAAAGTTTCTCCAAGGACTCCAATTACGGCCAAGCTAGTTGCTGACCTGTTAACAGTTGCTGGAGCAACTAGAGTTATCACTATGGATCTTCACGCTGGGCAGATTCAGGGATTTTTCAATATTCCTTTTGATAATATTTATGCTTCACCAGTTATCTTGAACTACATTAAAGAATCAATTTTTACTGAGAATACGATCTTTGTATCTCCCGATGCCGGTGGTGTTGAGAGAGTTCGTTATTATGCGAAAAAACTAAAAACAGATATCGCTATGATCGATAAAAGAAGAACTGGTAAAAATGTTGCTAAAGCAATGAATATTGTCGGTAGCGTTGAGGGTAAAGAATGTATCATTATTGATGATATGATCGATACAGCTGGAACTTTGATTGAAGCATGTAAGGCCCTTAGGCAAAATGGTGCTTCGAAAGTTTACGCTTGCGCAACTCACCCTATTTTTTCTGATCCGGCCATTGAAAGAATTGCTGCTTCAGATGAGTTGGATCAAGTGATAGTCACTGATACAATCCCATTATCTCCTGAAGCCGAAAAATTAGATAAAATAAAAGTTTTATCTACAGCTGAAATTTTAGCTAAGGCCATCCACAGAACCTTTAATAATGACTCTGTTAGTTCATTATTCGTCTAACTTAAAGTAGTACTCCATGGATAGATTAGTAGTAGCGCTTGGAAATCCTGGAAGAGAATACGAGGAAACAAGACACAATATAGGCCAAATGATACTTGAAAAGCTTTCTTTTCATAGTGACTTGGTTTGGAAATCAAAGTTTAAAGGCCAGTGGGCATCTAAGGAAACGGAACTTGGTAAAGTTTACTTTCTAGTTCCTGAAACTTATATGAACTTGTCTGGGGAGAGCGTAGCTCCACTTTGTAAGTTCTTTAAGGTTAGTATTGAAAATATATTAGTCGTTCACGATGAACTAGATCTCCCTTATGGGACATTAATGTTTAAAAATGGTGGGGGATTAGCTGGTCACAATGGGCTTAAGTCTATTGCACAGTTAATGGGTGGACAAAGTTTTACAAGGTTACGTGTGGGAATTGGGCGACCAGAAAGAGGGTCAGTTAGTGATTTTGTTCTTTCCACCTTCTCGAGTGAAGAAAAAATAAATATTGATGATGTCCTTGAGCTTGGAGCCAAGGGAATAGAATCTTTTTGCGAAAAAGGTTTTGAGAAGACTGCAAAGTCGTTTGGAAAAAAATCAGCCTTCAATGGCTAGGAGAATAATATGGCTTTAAATTGTGGAATAGTAGGTTTGCCTAACGTTGGGAAATCAACAATTTTTCAGGCACTAACTTCGGCTCCAGCAGAAGCTGCTAATTACCCATTTTGTACGATTGAACCTAATGTTGGTGTTGTAAGCGTATCAGATACTAGATTAGATAAAATCACTGAACATGTTAAACCACAAAAAACGATCCCAACCATTGTTGAATTTGTTGATATTGCAGGCTTGGTTAAAGGTGCTTCGAAAGGGGAAGGTCTTGGAAATCAGTTCTTAGGCCATATCAGACAGGTGAATGCCATTATTCAGGTTGTTCGATGTTTCGATGACCCAGATGTTGTTCACGTAAATGGAAGAATAGATCCTATCGAAGATATCGAAACAATTAACTTAGAATTGGCTCTCGCCGATTTGGAATCAGTTAAGAAAAAACAAGAAACACTTCCTAGGGCAATTAAAAGTCAGGACAAAAAAGTTAGTGGAAGAGCGAAAGAGTTAGTACCTGTTTTAGAAAAAGTTGGAGCGGCCCTTGAAGAGGGACGTGCTGCTAGGTCTGTTGATCTTTCCGAAGACGATATTGAAGTTATTAAAGAGTTAAATCTTATAACACTTAAGAAAACTCTATACCTATGTAATGTTGATGAAGATTCAGTTACTGATGGAAATGAATACGTTGAAAAAGTTAGAGAATATGCATCTAAGCAAGGCGCTGAAGTTGCAATAATATGTGGCAAGCTTGAATCTGAAATTGCAAGTTTAGAAACACTTGAAGAAAAGAAAGAATTTCTAGAGGCGGCTGGAATTGAAGAAAGTGGGCTAGATCAACTAACTCATAAAGCCTATTCAATGTTAGATCTTCGCACATATTTTACTGCCGGTGAAAAAGAGGTACGTGCTTGGACCTTTCATGCAGGTTCAAAGGCTCCGCAGGCTGCCGCTGTTATCCATACTGACTTTGAAAAGGGCTTTATTAAGGCCGAAGTTTATCATTGTGATGACCTATTTGAACTCGGCACTGAAGCTAAGGTTAAAGAAGCTGGTAAATTTAGAATTGAAGGTAAAGAGTATGAAGTGAAAGATGGTGACATCGTCCACTTCAGATTTAATGTTTAATTAACTTTTACGTGAAAGGTGTCCGCGATATTTGTCTTGGGCCTGTAGGAATCATTAATAACATTATAGAGATAAAGGTTTCTATAAATATACTTCACATAGTTTCGAGTTTCTTTAAAAGGAATATTCTCGATTGTTAGTAGTGGGTCTGGGTTATTGAAAACCTCAGCTCTCCATCTTTTAACTCTTGTCTCGCCTGCGTTATAGGCGGCTAAAGTATAAATCAAGTTTCCATCGTATCTTTTTAACAATCTTTTAAAATATTTAATTCCAATATTTAAATTCAGCTTTGGTTTCTTTAGGTGGTGGGCCTTGACACTCTTTTTAAACATTCGAGCAGTTTTGGGCATAAGTTGCATTAGACCTCTGGCTCCAACATGACTTTTCGCCTTCGGGTTAAAAGCAGACTCTTGTCGTATCAGGGATAATATTAATAAAGGATCAATCGTGGGGTCGATCTCTTTAACTTTAGCGACGTACTCCAATGGGAATAAGAACCTTAAACTTTTATCAGTGAGGTCATAGATATTATCCTCAATACTTCTGTAAACGAGTTTAAAAGTGAGAAGGTATTGTTTCTTATGATTATAAAGTTTAACAATTTGATGAATCAAAAACCTTTTAAATTCATTAGAACCAAATGAAGAAGATAGGACTTCATCATTAAAGGCATCTTTAGAATGGGAAGATATAATGTCTAAGGCCTCAATCTCTACGAACTTATCGAGCTCATTATCAAGCCAAAGAGAGGTTCGAACTATTGAGCGCTTTAGCTCCTTAGATATTTTTTTCTGTGGAATTTCTTTTAAGATTGAACTAGAGATGAGATTGACTTGAACAATGTCAGAGTCTTTATGAGTCCCTTTTAAAATAGCATGTTGCTTAGAAGCTAAAATAGAATAAAAATCTAATGGAGACTCTCGTGAGACAACATCATAAACTTCTACAGCTTTTTTTGTTTCTCCGATAAATTCTAAGCTTCTCCCAATCCAAAATTTAAGTTTTGTTCCATAATCTGAAATAGTTTCAATTAACTGGTACTTCTTTATATTTTTCCTAGCACATTCAACATCACTAAAGTTAAGACATGTCGTTAATACCTTAAATAGAGTACGGTCAACAAAAGCTCCACCAGAAATACTTAAGATCTTATCTAAGGTATCGAGCGCAAGGTCTTTGTGATTATTTTCTCGATACTCATCAGCAACAAATGTTAAATATTTCCAAGCAATGTTTTTCGAAAGATACTTTTTATTTTCAATGTAAAAGCCAAGAGCATGAGAAAGAGTTGTTTTACTTTCTGGGATATTGTTTTTTATGATCTGTCTTTCGGTTAATGTCGTAAGTCTTTTGAATTCTGAAATAAAATATCTTTTTGAACTACTATCTAAAAGACCTCTCTCTTGAAAGTGATTGGTAAGTTCATTTGATATTTTTATTTTTGATAGGACATAATCAATGGGCTTAAGATTAGAGGATATGAACTTATTGTTAATATTTTTACTGATTTCACCAAAGAAAAAGCTCTCTCTTTCTAACGAAGAAAGAATCGTAGAAAGAGCTTTGGGATTATATTTGATGAACTCATCGAGTTGAGTTGTTATATAGGCCTTTTCCTGATCTTTAAGTTTAATCTTCTTAGATTTAACAAGTCTTGAAAATGAATCTCTACAGTATCTATCAACGAGTTTATGATAAGACTCATGTAGAGACGAATTACTTTCTTTCCGATCTAGTGGACAGGCCTGGTTAAATTTTTTGATCAACTTCCTGTTAGATCTCAATATTTTTATTCTAGCGATTACGTCCTTAAATCCATAAAAGGCAAAAGACTTATTAATTCTCTTTTCGATATTTCTCATGGTTCTTGTACGAACACTTTTTCTTTTTAATTCTAAATTGAGAGAATAAAACTCTTTAGCGAGAATTTGGTCATTACGTGTTGTGGGGAAATCAAATAATACGGAATGGTTTTTTCCACTTGGGATTGCCGCTTCAGTGGTGGACGCGAGTACTATAATTGTAAAAGTAAGTAATAATTTTTCTAAAAACAAACGACCTCCTGTCATCTATTTTTGTGAAATTATATAAAGGGGAATTTAAGACTTTTCATTAAATTTGCCCTGAATTTCACCAAGTCTTTTGTTGATCTCATTTAAGACGGCTTTTTTGTCGTCTGGAACAACGAGGCTTAGATTATTTAAGTAGGCGCTGACTTCACTCAAGTAAACAAAATCGTTTTTATAGTCTTCCTTGAGTTGATTAATTGCATCGTTATAAGAGTCTGCCAGCTCTGAAAAATAATCACCACTCCTAAAGAAGAGTCTACCATTATCACCGCCTTCAGTTATAGCGGTAAAAAATTTCTGAAGCTTGAAAAGGGGGCCGGCAACCTTGTGAGTAAGAAAAATACAAATAATGAAAACAAGGGCAGTAAAGCCAACTTGCCATAGTGTGAGAACTGAAATCAGAGACTTACGTTTTGATTCTAGGTTTTTCTTTAGCTGAGCAGAGGACATGGTTTTGTCCTTGGCCTTAAGGTCAGAACACATTGATCCACAACGCTGATATAAAAGCTCTATTTTTTGTTTTTGTTTAACAGATGAGTCTAGAAAATTAGACATAACATCGTATATTGTTATCGGATAAATAATACTTGAAAGGAACAAAAAGAGGCAGACATAGAAACTAAACCTAAGTTGAAACTTGGGGTTAATAAGATAAATACTTCTTTTGTAAGAGGCCAAACTGCGTACCTGTTTTCAAGTTAATTCAAAGATTTGCAATATACAAATACACTTAAATGATAAGGGTATTTTGTATTTCAATCCAATCATTTTTAGGTATATCTTGTTACAGACAAAACTAACCCATACCCTATAATTTTGATCGGTTTATGGTATAACTTTTTAAAACTTATTGCGCGAGGTGTTGAGTGAATACGGAAATTGAATCGAAAATTTCGACTGTGTCTAATCCTTCTACAGGAAAATCTTTGTCAGAAGAGTCTAGGATAGATTCTGTTGTTGTGGATACAGATAAAGTGACTATTACTTACGAAAGGACAGGAATTTCTCCCGTCGAGAAAAGAGAAATTGAAGATAAAATTATCCAAGCTCTTTCGTCAGACTTTAAAGAAGATAATATTTTCATTAAAACAATCTCCAAAGATTCAAAAGATGTTCTAGGGACTTCGAGTTCCCCACAGCAAGAGCAGTCAAAAGAGGAACCTAAAGAGCAAGCTCAGTTAAAAACCGGTCACGCTCAGCCTGCTCCTAAAAGAAAAGTTGAAGGCGTTGGAAAAATAATTGCTGTCAGTAGTTGCAAAGGTGGAGTTGGTAAATCAACTGTCGCTGTAAACCTGGCCCTCTCTCTTAAAAATAAAGGATATTCTGTTGGCTTAATCGATGCCGATATATATGGACCAAGCTTGCCTATACTTTTAGGTAAAAGAGGGGCCAAGCCAGAAGCAAATGAAAAGAAAAAGATGATTCCTATCGAAGCTCATGGCGTAAGGTTTGTAAGTTTCGGTTCTTTTATTGAAGAAGAGTTACCAGTTATTTGGCGAGGGCCAATGCTTGGAGGAGTTCTAAATCAATTTCTCTTCGACGTAGACTGGGAAGGGACAGATTACTTAATTATTGATCTTCCTCCAGGTACAGGGGACATTCAGCTCTCTATGGTACAGGCCACAGATATTGATGGGGCCCTTGTTGTCTCTACACCACAAACTGTTGCGATTCATGACACAAAGAAGGGAATGAAGATGTTTCAGCAAGTGAATGTTCCAATCATTGGATTCATTGAAAATATGTCATATTTCGTCCCAGAGGATGCCCCAAACAAAATGTATTATATCTTTGGTCAGGGTGGAGTATCTAAAATGACCGAGGAAGTTGGAACAGAATTCCTAGGTGAGATCCCTCTTGTTACCTCTGTACGTGAGGGAGCGGATGTTGGGCAGCCGTTCATGGGGCAGGAGTCTAACTCTGGTTCGGATGTTTGGAAATCTTATATGGCAATTACTGAAAAGCTTGAAGATTTTTTTAAAAAAAAAGACAATAAAGGAAAGGGTTTTTTCTCGAACTTATTTAAGTAGAGGTAACGTTGTCTTTAATTAATTCTCTTACTGAGCAATCTACGTTCTCGTTTACGGGGCGAATAAATGTTTTGCATTCAAAAACAAAACAGTACTTTGGCTCTATCCATTTGATTGATGGAAAAATAACGGAAAGTTCTTATAAAGGGCAAACCGGAAAAGACACTCTTTATACTATCCTTATAGAAGATATGACTGACTCTACACCATTAAAGTTTGTTGTAGAGCCTGAGCTTATAGAGCCTGGATCATTTAGTTATAATGTCGAAGAATTTAAAAAAGATGCTAGAACTTACTATGAGAACTTTCTGGCCACTAAAAAGCTTAAACCTCCTGCAAATTTAAGGCTCCTTGTAAAAGGAGACTTTATCTTGGCGGGTCCTGAGGTAACAGGCTCAGAATTTCAGTTACTTAAGATAATATCTGATTATAGTAAAGTGGAAGATATATATAAAGAGTCTGACCAACTAGAGTACCAAGTAACAAACTCACTAGTATCCCTACGCAAAAAAGGAGCCTTGAGGGTTTATCAACCTTAGGGTAAATAGAAGAAAAATAATTGAAATGAGGTTTTTTTATGAAGAGTCAAAAGCACAACGAAGGTGACCTTAAAGATCTAACAGTAAAGATTGAGAAGGAAGTTGTAGAGTCTATTGAGAGAATGTCTTCAGTTTCTGGAATAACTGTAGATGAAATTGTTGTTGTGGCCCTTAAGAGATTTCGCTCTAGCCATGCTGACTACGAAGGCAAGGTACCAACTATCGATTAAAGGTTTGGCCCTTTTCCTGCCTAGTTTTTTCCAACCTGTCTAAAGTTTTGTCACTTTCGTAATTTCCATTGTTGGAATTCCAACACACTCACCCCTTTAAATTCAATGGTTTATGCCAGAAAAAGGACATCGGAAGCTCTTTTGTGTATGTTGCGGCGCATGGCACGGAGCTTGCATTTCTATACCTCATCGAGCCAGTTGTGTTGTTGTTGTTGAGGAGAATTTGAAATGAAGTGGCTAAAAAGTTCTACAAAAATATTAATGACTTTAGTCCTGACAGGGTCTGTTGTTGTTATTGCTGGAACATTCCGTGACTTCCACTTTAATTCAAATGAGTTCATGCTGGACGATGAAATTAAAGTATCCAGAAGACTTGATGATCCATCTAAAAGAATAGTTGCTTCAGCTGAAAGAGAACTTCCTTCTGCTCAGTACCTAGCATTTAATGATTCCAATAAAATTAAAGTAGATGGTAAGTGGGAAATTATTAAAATCCATAATACATCTAAAGAGACTCTGTTTGACCTTCAAAGAGAAGAAGATAAAGACCTTAAAATTATCGTTGATCTTGAAATGGTTGGAACAAGCCTTGTAAGAGTTGACGGTGATCGTGGACTTGAATTTGATATTTCTCTTTTACATGAAAGCGGAAATACAATTGCTCTGTTTAGAAGCATTGATGGTACATACGAAGTTATAGAAGCAAAAAAACATAAAATGGCAGTTGTTGTTGAAACTAAAGAACAAGAACTAATGGATAAGTCTGGTTTTGAAGACAATAGAAGTATCGTAAAACCACAGGCCCTTGTAGCACAAAAGCAAGGTGTGGCCATCTCTCAAGACTTTGATTTAGTTTTAGAAAGAGCGCTAGATCCAAACACATCAAAAGAAGTATTAAGAGGTGAATCATCTATCTCTGGAAGCGCGAGCCTTCTTGGTGGAAATATTGAAAATTTAAGTATTGTTCTTCACAAAGGAACAGATAAAGAGAAATCATTAGAGATTGGATTTGCTCAAATCAATGATGGTGGACAGTTTAACTTTGATGAAAACGGTGAAGTTGTATCGGGTATCCTAACGAACAATGGTAGAGAAGGATTTAGAATTAGAATCGCGACAGGTCAGTTTGCAGGAGCGATGTTAAATTTTGTTACCAATGCAGAGTTTGATAAAATTAGAGAACTAGAAGAAAAAGCAGCATACGATAAAATGGCTCAGCAAGAAGAATATCAAGAGCCAATTGAAGAGTATGCTTCTAGAGTTTCTGAAGAAGATGATTCCGTAGGTAGAGAAAAATATATGGAATACGAACAGGAACAGATGGAAAATAAAGAAAATGAAGAACAAGAGCAAGAAGTTATAGAGACAGAAGAAGAAATGGCCATGAAGGCACAAAAGTCTGGCTTTAACTTTACGAGTGGAGCTCCTAAATCAATAAAGCGATCTATCGCAAGTGAATAAAAAAAGGGCCCCTAGAGGCCCTTTTTATTTGTTTATTTTAAAGTCTAATTATCCAAGTAATTTTTTGAACTCTTCAGTCATAATTGGAACAACTTGAAAAAGATCACCAACAATTCCATAGTCAGCTTTTGTGAAAATTGGAGCATCTGGATCAGTGTTAATGGCCACAATAACTTTAGATGTTCTCATTCCAGCTAAATGTTGAATGGCACCAGAAATCCCACAAGCAATATAAAGACTTGGCGAAACTGTTTTACCAGTTTGTCCAACTTGCATCGCATGTGGAGCATATCCAGAATCAACCGCTGCTCTTGAAGCACCTACAGTAGCTCCAATAACATCGGCCATCTCATCAAGTATTTTGAAATTTGCTTCTTCTTTCATCGCTCTACCACCAGAAACAATAATATTCGCTTCTGTTAGGTCTAGCTTTTCACTTGCACCTTTAATAATTTCTTTAATTGCTGCCCTAATTTCTCCAGCACTTGAAGAGGCATCGTTTTTTGTTCCTGCTCCAGCTGTTGGCGATTCAGGAAGTCCCAAAGAGTTTGGTCTAACTGTGACAAAGTGTGGCTTCGGCCCAGTTACTTCAACCTTGGCTAAACATTTCCCTGCAAATAGAGGTCTTGTTCCAGAGAAGTTATCTCCGTCCATAACAAAATTTGTTACTTCTGATGCCATACCTGCACCAAACATTGAACTTAGTCTTGGAAATAAATCTTTTCCGAGAGATGTTGAGCCTGCGAATACATAATCATATCCACCACTGCTTAAAAATTCTTTAAGAGCGTTTGAGTATCCTTCTGGAGAATACTGGTCTAGACCTTCACCTTTAATGACATGAATATTTCCCGCACCATACTTTGCGAGATCTCCAAGTCCTGCCTCTGATATATCTCCTACAGAGATCACATCAACAGTTTGTCCGGCTAGTTTTCCTAAAATTTCCAAAGTTACTGACTTGACGTTGTCACCTTGGGTTTCTGTAAATACTGCTATTTTTGCCATTTCTATTACCTCTTTAATTAAATAACTTTTGCTTCTGTTCTAAGTAGACCAACAACCTCTGCAACGACAGAAGCTTGAGCTCCTTCATCTGTAGCATCAAATTTCTTACCTGCAGGTTTCTCTGGAGGAAGTTGAAAGTCGCTATATTTAATTCTTTGATCTTCGTCGGAAACACCAACGTCGCCAAGACTCAATGTTGTTAATGGCTTTTTCTTGGCCTTCATAATTCCAGGTAGAGATGCATATCTTGGGGTGTTGAGCCCTTTATTACATGCAACAACGACAGGTCCGCTTACGTTGTAAACTTCAATCGCTCCACCTTCGACTTCTCTTTTAAGAGTTAGGTTGCTTCCTTCACCCTCAAAACCAACTACAACTGAAACACTTGGAAGTTCCATCATTTGTGCAAGTACTTGAGGTACTTGTAGACAGTCATCATCAATTGCTTGTTTACCTGCAAGAATAAGATCTGGTGTTTTTCCAGACTTTTCGATTGCTCCTTTAATTGCTTTGGCCGTCATATAACTATCTAAGTTATCAGCACTATCAACTAAGATAGCCTCGTCGGCACCCATTGCCAGAGCTGTTCTTAAAGCTTCTGTATCTTTTGCTCCACCGACTCTTACAACTGTTACAGTTGAGCCAGCGTTGGCAGCTTTGTGTAGTAATGCTTGCTCAACAGCAAATTCATCGTACGGGTTCATAATCCACTTAATGGAGCTGGTTTCAATGTAGCTTCCATCACCATTTGGTGTAACTTTGGTTTCAGTATCGGGTACTTGTTTGACACAAACAAAAATGTTCACGTTAACTCCTTGTAAAAATTTCTTTAGCTATAACTAATCTTTGTATTTGGGATGTTCCTTCATAAATTTGAATTAATTTTGCATCTCTCATAAGTTTTTCAACAGGGTACTCTTTGCTATATCCGTACCCACCAAAAACTTGAACAGCATCCGTACAGATTTCCATACAGGAATCAGCAGCAAAGGCCTTAGCATACGATGCCATTTTTGTATTCGATTGCCCTTGATCTAACTGCCATGCCGACTTCGTTACGAGAAGCCTTGAGGCCTCAACCTTCATCGACATATTTGAAATGATAAATTGAATGGCCTGATGGTTAGATATGGGAACTTTAAATTGATTTCTTTCTTTGGCATAGGCAACTGAATGATCAAGGGCACATTGAGCACCACCAACTGCACTGGCCGCAACGAGCGGTCTTGAATGGTCAAGAGTCTTCATCGCAATTTTCCAACCATCACCAGGGTTTCCTAGCATGTTTTCTTTTGGAACTTTTACATTATTAAAAGTAACGGCCCTAGTGTCTGAACACTTGTGACCCATCTTTTTTTCTGGCGCACCAATCTCAATACCATCAGTTTTCGGGTCAATGACGATTGCGCTGATGCCTTTATGCTTTAATTCTGGATCGCTGGTGCCGTACAGAACAAAAAGATCTGCAAATCCAGCATTCGTGATCCACATCTTTTGTCCATTTACTACGTAGTGATCACCGTCTTCTTTGATCGTTGTTTTTATGCCTGCAGCATCAGAACCATTTCCGGGTTCAGTTAAACAAAACGAGGCAATCTTATATTCTTCAGTGAATGGAGTTAAAAACTTTTTCTTTTGTTCGTCATTTCCGCCTATGACAATTGGTAAAAGGGCAAGATCGTTGGCCATGATACCTGTATTCATTCCCATGCAACCATAAGAGAGGCATTCCGAAATAATAACTGAGTCGACGGTTGTAAAACCTGTTCCGCCATATTCTTCAGGAATGCAGGTATTAACTAAACCGAGCTCCCATGCTTTTTTAATAATTTCTGTTGGGAATTCTCCTGACTCATCAAACTCAGATGCAACAGGTTGCATTTCGTTCTTGGCAAACTTCATTGCCATCTCACGAATTTCTTTTTGTTCTTGGCTATAATCAAAATTAATCATTACAAAGCCTTTTGGTTCGATAATAAATCAAATTATTCTATCGAGGGGTCAGAGCGACATCTTGTCGAGTAGACATTATAGGTTTGCTATGGAGAGGGGTCAATGAGAGATGAATCATGCCGATGATTAGTTGGCAATTGGCGTTGCCACAACATCAAACTCAGTTAGAAACTCATAATTTTGACTCAGAGTCTCAAAGAAAGGCAGTTCCATGAGTGGTAAAACAACAAAACTTCTTTGAAATAATCTTGGATGGGGCACAGTGACATCATTAGTTTCAAGTTTTTTTAGACCAAAGAATAAAATGTCTAAGTCAATTATTCGAGGGCCCTTTGGAATATCTCTTACTCGACCAAGTTTTTCTTCGAGACTCAGAAGTATCTTCATGATTTCTTCTGGTGATTCTTTGGGCATTTTGAACTCTAAGACTTGATTATAAAAGTCAGGTTGATCGAGATATTCCACGGCAGAACTTTTGTATACCCTAGACTCTTCTATGAGATTAAAAATTTTACTAAGAGCAGACTTTGCTTTTTCTAAATTTCGTATGGGGTCGTTTAAGTTGCTGCCAGTTGCAATGATTAAAGACATTATTTAATGACTGGATTGAGAATCTTTTTTAACTTCTTTTTTAGACTCTTTAGATTTCTGTTTTTCTTCTTTTGATACTAAGTATTGGCTTTCGTAACTTGGAATCGCTGTGCCTTCTGGTGGAATTGGGTCTGATTTAACTCCACAACCGAAGAGAGTTAATAAGAGAAAAATAAACTTAAAATTCAAGACCAAAACCAGCTCCAATTATGTCTGATCCTAAATCAGCTCGAATGAACCAACCTGGGACTAGTCTTTTAAGCACTGTAATACCAAATACTACAGTATTCTTTTTTAAATTTTCTAAAGTTTGAAGTTCGGCATCTAGGTCGATATCAGGATTATCCGGATCGAGCTCACCTGCGCCCGGAGACGAGGCCCCAATAATTTGATAGCCGAGGTAAGGCTGAATATAAGAGAAGAAAGGAGCAGAAAAAGTATACTTTGCTCTAAGTGTAATATTAGTCATTTTTGTTTGAAGACCAGGGTTTGGAAAGTCATCGATGATATTTTGACCATAGGAAAATTCACCCCAGATATTATCTTCTAGTTGATAGGCCCATTGAATATTAAATTGATTATAGCGTTGAGAACTTCCGTCGTTATCAATGCCTTCAACTGTTGCCATTGTGGCCGAAACAACATTGTCTTGTTTTATAATTCTATTTGTATTTTCTTCAAGAGATAAATCATCGTCTAGTAATGTGGTTTCATTAAAAAGATCTTCTTCACTTTTTATAACGCCTTCGTCTTCAAGGTCTTTGTTTGCTCTTTCACTTTTGAGTTTGTAATAACTATCGTCACCACGAAGTATTTGAACCTCACTGCCGTCTCGCAAACGTTTCCATAGTGCGAGACTATAAATCTTAACAATCTTTATTCCTGCAATTCCGCCTTCAGTTGTCTTTGCAACCAGTGCTCTTGCAGCAAGTTTTGCACCAAGGAGAATTGAAATAAAATCTCCTTTATCAAAAGTTGAATTAGAGTTGGTAATAATAAAGATTCTTTTTGATTGACTAATTTTTTCTACTTTTTCTACTGCAAGGTCTGGGGCCTGGTTTGAAATTCCACCTCCGCCGAGATCTTCAATTACATTTTGCGCAAATGTAGTTGAGCAAAAAAGTAGGGTAAAAAATATAAATTGGGTACACAGTTTCTTCACCACGTTATTGTATTATTTCAGTCATCTAAAAGTCCAGAGAGGACATTTTTCCGATCTAAAAACTCAAGAACTAAGGGAAAAAAGTGTCAATCAGCGACAAGTGCGTCATGTACTTTAAAATAAAAGAGAAAAGTTTTGTAAATATTCTAAACTGTTGAATATTAGTTCCGATAAGTTTGATGCTAGTACGAATCATTCCCAGGAGATGAACGATGAAATGGCTAAATTTACTATTAATATTATCACTAATTACAGTTACCTCTTGTTCTAACAACAAGAAAAAAGGCGGAGAAGACGCTGAAGGTGAAAGCATTGAGCAAGATGCGGACTTCATTGTAGATTCTGAAGATGAGGATCTTATGATGGAAGAGGGCGATGAAGATGACGATGAAGAAATCTCTGTTGCTGATGATGAACCAATTTCAATAGATTCCGGTTCAAACGGACAATACACAGTTAAAAAAGGTGACACTTTAATGTGGATAGCCTTCAAAATATATGGCGACTATTCAAAATGGCAAAATATATCAAATGCCAACGGTGGAATTTCAACAATTCGAACAGGTCAAGTTTTAAGCTATAATGAGCCGGCCGAAAAATTTGTATGGCAACCAAATGGATTACCTCACACGGTTGTGGGTGGTGAGACATTAGGGACGATTTCAAATGATAAATATGGAACTAGTGCTAGATGGAAGTCAATCTTTGACAATAATCAGCCTATGATTCAAGACGCAAACCTTATCTTTGCAGGATTCACATTGTATTATGTTCCTGATAGAGATATTGCATCTGAGTAAGTATAATTAAATTAGAGAGATCACTGGAATGATATAACCCTCTCCTTCGAGAGGGTTTTTTTTTATGAAAAAGTTAACTTGTCTTATATTCTTGATAACGATTACTTCTTGTACAAGTCTCGAGATGATTCGAGATGGAATTATTGGAAACTTTAATCACGAATCGGCCAATGTTTATATTGACGATGATTATTTGGATCACCTCGTTTCTCTTGGGGAAGACTATCTTTCTTCACCTGGAGTTGACTCAGTTAAATTGTCAAAAAGAAGCCGGAGTTATTTAGAGAGTATTTACAATAGGCTTATCAGAAATAGTGAACTTATTTTTGATAAAAGAGAAAAGCCAACTTTTACTATTTTAAAAAATAGACAGCCATTTTACTTTTCTCTTCCGAGAAGTCGCTTTTTTATCTCTAGTGGCTTGCTATTAAAGTATTTAAAAAATGAGCAACTTTTAGTTGCGGCCATTGCTCATGAGATAATAAAGAGTCAAAAAAACTTATATGAAAAAAGAGTATTAGTTCCTGTCGGTTTTTTAACTACGGAAAAAATATTATCCATGACAAGAATTCCTCTTAGTATTAAGTCTGAAGTGAATAAGTGGACATATTATATGTTAAGACGTGCGGGATATGATTCATCGGCTTACTTAAATTGGTTGCAAACACAAAACAAGAACACATTAGATTTTACTCTTCAGTATGGAGATACAAGAACACTGTCTAGGGAAGAGTTTTTGTATAAGAACTTTCTTGTTACACAAGGCCTGTCAGATAAAGAAGAAAGCTTTTTAATTAATTCATCTAGCTACTTCTATAAACTAATTAGGGAAGTAAAAAGAGGATCAAGTGAAATTAGAACAATCTGAAAGATTATTTGTTGATGAATTATTCTCATCAAGCCTAACTGCTGGTAAAGCTGTGGGCGTCCAGAACTATGAGATTGATAAGTTAACAGGAGATGCTGGTACTAGAAGATACTACCGAGTGACTCCAGAGAAAAATGAATCATATGTCGTTTGCTTAGACAATCCGATTAAAGAGGAAGGGAAAACATCAGCATTTCTTGAGGTTCATGAAACACTCTCAAATAGAAAAGTTCGAGTTCCAAAGTTATATGATGTAAATCTTATGAAGGGATATTACCTAGAGGAAGATCTGGGTGACTCAACTATGCTAAAGCTTTTGTCCCAGGCAACTCAAGAAGAGGAATTAGACTATTATAAAAAAGCTATAGATGAACTTATTAAAATTCACTCAACGGAAGCATCTGAGATTAAGGGAAAGTCATTTGAAACTTTGGCCTTTGACTTTGAAAAACTTCTCTACGAAATTGAATTTACAAATAAGTACTTCATCGGAGAATTTTTAGGCCATGATTTGTGGGGTACAGAAAAAAGGCAAATGGATGAGTGCTTTACTGAAATAGTAAATGAACTTTCAAATCAAAAAAGAGTCCTTACTCATCGCGATTATCACTCTAGAAATATAATGGTTAAAAATGATGAGCTGATAATTATAGACTTTCAAGATGCAAGAATGGGAGTTCCTCAGTACGATCTGACATCACTTTTAGAGGATGCTTACTTTGAAATTGAAAGAAAAAATAAATACACCCTTAAAAAATACTATTGGGAAAACTACTTAGAGAAAACGGGCTTTCAGAAAGACTTTAGTGAATTTGAACGACTTTATTCACTAATGACAATTCAAAGAGTTTACAAGGCCATAGGAAGTTTTTCATTTATTCATTCCACACGGAAAGATATTAGATATTTAAAATATATAGGATATTGCTTTGAAAAACTGAGAGTCATTCTCAATACTCTTCCTGAATATACAGAACTTAGAAAAGCACTTGGAAGAATTTATTATGAATATTAATCAAGCTTTTGTTTTAGCCGCAGGTTATGGCACAAGAATGGGTGAAGTCGGAAAGCATCTGCCAAAGCCTCTGTGGCCAATATTTGAAACAACATTACTTGGTCTTCAGATTCATTACATTAAGTCCCTTGGAATAGAAAAAATTATCGTAAATATTCATCATAAACATGAAAAGATGAAAGATTATTTAGCCAAGAACTTCCCCGAAGTTCTGACGAGTTATGAGGAAAACCTTCTCGGTTCCGGTGGGGGTGTATATAAAATAATCAATGATGGATTGATAGATCTAGAATCTCCACTTGCTCTTTTTAACTCCGACTCTTTTCTGATGATCGAGAAAAAAGATTGGGAGGGACTTGCTCAAGCGACATACGAAAGAGAGGTCTCAACAGGAGTGTTTTTAAGTAAAATCTCTAAAGACTCACATTATAACAATGTCACCTTTGATAAAAATGGATTAATGCTTTCAATTGAATCGGGTAAAAAAACGAGAAGTGAAAACTATACGTACAGCGGATTTGGGGTAGTTTTCCCTGACCGACTAAAAAAGAACGAAGGTGAATTGGACTTCTTTACTACAGTTGCAGATTATAAAAAT
>JAGSHI010000131.1 GCA_023954635.1 Bacteriovoracaceae bacterium | reverse complement strand
ATCTTCAACATCTTCATAAAGTTGAATTCCATCTTCACCTTTTGTGTTGCCGTCATCTTTACCTAGAAAATCGAGAAACCCATTTCTACACTCTGGACAATAATAAATATCTGGATATTGGGCGTTATCAAATGAAGAACAAGCAAAACTGCCAAGCTCATTTTCTGAAACTTTTTTTCTACGAGCAGGATACAATATTGTACAGTCACTGTATCCACACAACTTACAAGTCATGCCAGTTTTCTTTTTACGTTCAATTTTGTTGATTAACTTAGATAAAGCATAGAGAGCTACAGTTGAACTTAAGAATATTAAAAAAGCATCTTTTACATTTAATAATGTAAGACAAACACAAAGTATTGGGATTGAGGCATAGAAAGATGTCTTTCCACTCATTCTTCGAATAAGGCTTTTTATATAGATCATAGCTAAGTTCCTGCGATGAGAAATAATAGCTTCAAAGCCTTGAATCGTCAGTAAATTAGTGCACAGGTCTCACAACATAGACATCACAAGGAGCATGTTGCACCAAGTAAAATGCAAAGCTATCCTTGAAAACACCTGAAATTCCCTGCTCTCCACGAGTCGCAGTAATAGCAAGAGAGGCCTTTCTTTCATTAAGATATTCTAGCGCCACTCGCTTTGAATCATTATTAAAGACAACTTCAGTATGCCAAGAACTCGACTCAACACCACTTGGAAGAAGCTCCATTTTTAGATCTTCAAGCTTGGCCTTAGCAAACTTTCCAATTTCATCAAAATCCTTAGGATCGACGATATTCGATGGAAGACATTCTTTCATGGACTCATTGTAAACTGAGACAATATAGACATGACTGGCATTCTTAAGAACGGGTGAGCCCTTGAGACTTAAAAGTTGGTCTGAGCAAGTGTCGTCTAGAGAGACATCAATTACCACACTTTCATATTTACCTTTCATAAACTTGTCCTTGTTTTTAGGTTCTGTAGATATTCTAACGAAAATCAAGCAACTCGTGAATGATAGAAATCATATTTGTGCTTTGCAAAAGTAAGGACTTAGGTGATGAGGTGCTCAAAATCCATCATAGAAAGCTTACCAGTAAAGAGACTGTCATCATCTGAGGGGAGCAGATCATAAAAGAGCTGCTTTTTCATTTCTTGAAGCTCGAGAACCTTCTCTTCCACACTACCTTTAATAATCGGGCGATAAACAGTTAGGGTATTTTCTTGTCCAATTCTGTGGGCCCTATCAATGGCCTGCGCTTCAACCGCTGGGTTCCACCATGGATCCATTATGAAAACATAACTTGCGGCCGTTAAGTTTAAACCAACACCACCGGCCTTAAGCGAGATAAGGAAGACTTCAGATTTTCCCTCTTGGAAAATATCAACTTGTTGTTGTCTTTTCTTAACACTTTGAGAACCATCAATTCGAGAAAGTTTCCAGTGCTTTTCTCGAACAAATTGCTGAATGATATCGAGATAAGTTGTGAACTGAGAAAAGACAATGGCCTGATGCCCTTCTTCTAAAATTTGCTCTAGAGTTTCAATAAGAAATTGAATCTTAGTTGAGAGAACATTATCTATTCTTGAAGTCTGGCCAGGCTTTTCAAGTTGCCATAAACAAGATTGGCGTAGAGTTAGAAGTCCTTTTAGGATTTCACCATACTTTTTCTTGGATGGAGCAGATCTAATTTTATTTTTAATGCTTTCTAGATTGTTTTTGTAGTTACCCCATTCGTTTTCAGTAAGTTCTAGGTAAACATTGTTTTCAATCTTTGGAGGAAGATCGGTGAGGACTTGCGCCTTTGTTCTTCTCAGAATGAAAGGAGAAGCTGTCTTTCTGGCAAGAAGTCTCGATTTCGAAGTTGAACTTGTTCTAATAAACTGGAGGTCTCCCCAGATTCCTGGGATAGAGAGATCCAATATATTATAAAATTCAGCTAAATCGTTTTCAACAGGAGTACCTGTTAAACAAATTCTAAAGTCAGCATTAAGTTTTCTTGCAGCATAGGCCCCAAGACTTCTGATATTTTTAAGATGTTGGACTTCATCAAGAATCAGAACATCAAAATGCTTATCACCAAAAACTTCTTCAGCTTCTCTTTTCATCACTCCATATGAAGTCAAAATGACTTTTGCATCATCTGGAAGATATCTTTCTCCACCATGATAAATATGAGGTTTTATATCTGAAAACTTTTCAAATTCTTTTTCCCAGTTAAGAAGAATAGAAACCGGACAAACAATGAGAACTCTTTCCATCTCTTTATACATGCTTGCAATAAAAGCGATGGCCTGCAGAGTTTTACCAAGTCCCATATCATCAGCGAGACAAGCTCCGAGTTTGTTTTCATAAAGAAAGCGCAACCAATGATAACCAGTCTTCTGATACTCTCTCATTACTTCTTCAAGCTGCTCTGGCATTGGATATTTCGGAACTTCCTCTAGATTGGCTAACTTTTCACAAAGGGTCTCTTCTTCTGGAGTAAGAGCTCCTTCAATACCAAGTTTTTTGAGTTCAAAAAGTTCAAAGATTCTAGCCTTGTTGAAAGGAAGAATAAACTTGTGCTCATCTTCTTCGAGTGGATTTTTTGGATCTTCCTCAACAGGATTTCCATTTTGATCAACTTTTTCTTGAGCTTCATACTTGGTATATTTTTTCATGAACTTAAGAAGTTCTTTTTGATCTCTATCAATAAGAACGAGTCCATTTTTAGTGAGAGCTAACCCTTGATCGAGATCGGCTTTCTTAATGATACTTAAATCTATATCACTAATATTTAACTCAAGATCAAACCACTTCGTTGATGAACTTCTTCTTTCAAATCGAATTCTTGAACTCCAACGACTGATCTCATTTCGGTCATAGAAAACTTGTACACCAAATGGGAAAAGTTCCTGGTGAAAATTAGAGAGTCCATTAAATAGATTTGAGCTCGAAATTTGAAGCATGAGAGTTCTGGACTCGTGATTATATTCACTATATCTAAAAATCATATCTCCAAAACATTCAATCATTTGAACATAGAATTTCTTCAAAAAGACATTGTCGTATTGGCAAAGCTGCTTTTTCTTAGCATCGTAACAGAAGCTAAAATTACTATCTTCAATAAACTGAATATGATTTATCCATTCACTCTTTTTTGTAGAGGAACTTAGAATTTTTTTATAATTATCTGGTGCACCTAGAAAATATTCCGAAAGTGATTTCGCAAATTCGTAAGCATCCTTTTTTCTTCTAAATGAACCTAGAATTCCCCCCTCAAACGCAAAGTCTGAAAAGAAGTCAGGTGCAACACAAGTTGACTCTTGTTCATCATGAAAATTGATACGAAATTGAATTTGTCCCTTTCTTCCTGACGGCTCTAGAGAGACCATACAGTGTGGAGAAACTTTTTCCATCTCATTAAAGTTTTTTCCATCAATAACTATTTCTAAGTACCTTTCTAGTCTTTCATTTAGGCAAAGTTTTAAAATCGCATTGATATCTAATGATCTCTGATAGATTCTGATTCTTTGGATAAATTCTTTTAACTCACTATTAAGGTGAAAGGCCTCTCCATTTTTCCAATTGAAAAAATAAAGGTTTTCAAAAAGAGTTATTTCTTTAACTTCTTCGCCATCTTCACCTTTCCAACTAAACTTAAGACTAGGAAAGGTCTCAAAACCTTCTTCACTAGTTCTAAATTGTTCTGGGCTAGTTATATGAACTTGTAGCTTTCCACTAAAGTTCTCTGGAAGAGGAAAGTTAATTACTTTTTTGTTGTGTAATACGTATTGCAAAGAAGAATAAGTTGGAGCTGGTGGAGCACCTAAAAGTTGGTGAGGCCCACTGATAATAGTTCCATATTCTAAGATGCTAACTCCAAGACCTGAGGCCAATGGAATTGATGGACCTGAGTCCATGATAGGGGAGTTCCCATCTTCAGTTGTATTATTAAAATGAAAAAGAAGAAATAATGCAATTGTATGTCGGCAATGATTTTCTTCAGTCCATTGATGGCAATCACAATTACTAGTTACAGGAGAAGTTTCGGTACCAATGAAGCGGCTTTTATAAACCATTTTACATTCATGGGCGCGATCCTCTCTAACAAGTCCTGAAACGATAAAATATGTATCAATAGTTCCTTTCGTGAATGAAAGTGAAACTTTGGAAAGCTGAAGTAATTTCATCGCATCTGTTATCAGATTCTTTTTGAAATAACTTTCTGCTTCACCTGTTATTGATCGAGGGAGCTCCAAAGGAGATACCATTAATTGTTGCCTTGTGTTAGTTAAGACTATAATTATAAACGATTTTGTTCGTTCTTTATACTTCTAAGAAGAGGGTACGTAGTACTTTTTTGGAGGTACATGCTAAATTTGTTTATACTTGGCGTTGCCGGCTCTCGGCTCCTGCCTCCGCTGGCATTCAGGTCATCCTGACCATTAAAAAAAAGGCCCTCAATGAGGGCCCTTAGGATTAATTATCTACATAACTTTTAAGCATTTTCGCTCGGCTTGGATGCCTAAGCTTCCTTAAGGCCTTCGCCTCAATCTGCCTAATTCTTTCTCTGGTCACGAAGAAATCCTGACCAACTTCCTCAAGAGTGTGATCAGACTTCTCACCAATCCCAAATCTCATTCTAAGAACTTTTTCTTCTCTTGGAGTAAGAGTCGAAAGAACAGAACGAGTTTGCTCCGATAGGGTTACTGACATCACAGCATCTGCTGGAGAAATAATTTTCTTATCTTCAATGAAGTCACCAAGTGATGAATCTTCTTCTTCACCAATTGGAGTTTCAAGAGAGATAGGCTCTTTAGAGATTTTTTGAACCTTCTTAACTTTATCAACTGGAAGCTCCATTCTCTCTGCAATTTCTTCAGGAGTAGGCTCTCTTCCAAGTTCTTGAACAAGTTGTCTTGAAGTTCTAACCATTTTATTGATAGTTTCAATCATGTGAACTGGAATACGAATAGTTCTTGCTTGGTCAGCAATCGCTCTTGTAATCGCCTGTCTAATCCACCAAGTAGCATAAGTCGAAAACTTATAACCTCTACGGTACTCAAACTTATCAACAGCTTTCATCAGACCAATATTTCCTTCCTGAATTAGATCAAGAAATTGTAGTCCTCTGTTGGTGTATTTTTTTGCAATCGAAACAACAAGTCTTAGGTTAGCTTCAACTAACTGAGACTTGGCGATATCAGCTCTATCTTCACCTTCAAGAATAATTTTATATACTCTTTCAATATCATCAAATTCCATTCCGGCATCAAGAGACAGTCTTCTAAGTTTTCTGATGATGTCTTCTTGGTTACGAACAAGCTGTTCAACTTTCGCATCAGTAGTGAAAAGATCTTTTGCAAGTTTCCTTTTAAAAGCATCGTCTTCAATAATTCTGTCGTAAATAACTTTGTATTGCTCATAACCTTCAACTTCAAGAAACTTGAAGATACGAGCTTGTTGATCAAAAAGATCTTTAAACTGAAGGAAGTACTTCTTCACTGGCTCAGTAAAAGAGTTAATGATCTTTCTGTTAAAAGTTAAATCTGTAAGTGTTGTCCCAATAGCTTCCATGTGGGCCGTTTGTTCTTTTGTAAACTTCTTCAGAGTGCCGTCTTCATTGGCAACTTCTTGAATAAAAGCTTCAACTTCTTCACAAACTTTGTAGATGGTCGCTTGGGTTTTTTTGATGTCAGCCTGAGAAGAGTCGTCATCAAGACCACGAACAAGTTCTTTTACAAACTCTGATTGGTTTTCTTGACCTTCAACTTTCTCTTTTAGTTTTACAATTTCTTTTAAGGCGTGACTTGAAGCAAGTGAGGAAAGAATAATTTCTCTTTCACCTTCTTCGATTTCTTTGGCAATAACAACTTCCCCTTCTCTAGTAAGAAGAGCAACAGAACCCATTCTCTTAAGATAAAGTTTTACAGGGTCAGTTGAAGCGGACTTAAGCTCTGCTTTTTCCTCTTTGGAAAGAGCTTCTTCGATAATTTCAGTTCCGTCGAGACGGATACCTTCTTCCTCTTCCTCTTTCGAGTCATCCTGAATTTCAATACGCGCTTCAAAGATTTGATTCATGATTTCATCAAGAGCTTCTATCTCGATGATACTTGCTGGAATCGCGTCATTGATTTCTTCAGGTGAGAGGTAAGACTGGTCTTTTCCCTTGATCAAAAGTTTTGCAAATGCTTTTGAGTTTAGGAAGGCTGCGACTACGGACATTCAATGCTCCATTCAGTTAAATATTCTTTTGGGACCTCAGTCCCGATAATTCTTTATCTATCTTCATCAGCTGTCTCATCAAATCATTGAGTTCTTCTTCAGTCGTACAGTTTGAAGTTTGATTTTTGATCAACGCCCTTTTGGTTTTAAGTGAGTCTTCTTGAAGTTTAACTTTGAGATCACTTAAAAGTTTTTCTATTATTTTATCGTTAAGAATAGAGGGTTGATGTTTCTTCAATGCTTCGTAAACTGACTGACTCAACTCCTTTGAATAATGACCCTGACTTGTAATTCTCGAAACCACCGACGAGTATTCACTTTCATCGATTTCGTAAATGATTTCTTTAAGGCCTAGAATATATTCTTTTACCTCATTGGTAGTAACAAAATCAAGCAGTTCGCTGATTTCATCGCGTTCTAGACATTCTGGATGTTGGACTAATCCCTTGAGCAATCTTACCTCTACCGGATGCAGATTATTTTCAATTTGAACCGGTTCTTCATAATACTCGGGAGGTGTCTCGATTTCCGATACAACCTCTTGAATTTCTTCAACTTTTTGAGGTGGTGGCTCTTTGACGCCCGATAGAAAATCTTTGTAGCTCTCGATGATTTGAGAAGAATCACTCTTAAGACCAATAGACTTGGCCATTTTTACTAATCTCTCTGTCGCTGAGAGTCCAGTTCCTAGCGGCGCAACAATTTCGAAGCAATTTTCAAGAATTTTGAGTTTCTGGTCGAGAATCTCAGGAATTGTCTCCGGAAGTGAGCGCTCAAGCAATATATCGATAAAGGGTGTCGCCTCATCAATTCTCTTTTGAAACTCTAGTCCACCGACTTTTTGAACAAAGTCATCGGGATCTTTTTCAGGAGAGATATCGACAAATTTCGGAAGGACATCCACTCTCATACATTGTTCATTGAAACGAGTCGCGGCCTTAAATCCAGCAGAATCATTATCGAGAGCAAAGTAGAAATTTTTGGTAATTCCCTTAACGGCCTTGAGGGAAGATTCACCCATAGCAGTTCCCATCACAGCAACTGTATTTTCAAAACCTTTGGCATATAAGCTAATCATATCCATATTACCCTCGACCAAGATAACCGCATCTTTGGCCCTAATGGCTTTTTTTGCAAGGTGTAGGCCATAGAGGATATTAGGCTTCTTGAAGACAAAGGATTCCTTTGAATGCATATACTTAGCTTTCTGATAGTCGTGAATGGCCCGACTTTGAAAGCCAACAACATGGCCATAATGGTCCCAAATTGGAAAAATAATTCGGTCGCGAAAGGTATCATAATGGGACTTTGATTTACTTCCGGCCGGGGCTTTTTCAGGGTCAGAAATTCGAATAAGTCCTATTTCAACAGCAACGCTTAGAGCGAAGTTTCGATCTTTTTCATTTTTGATTGAGTTTAAGTAATCAGTAACAGAGCTCGTATTAGGAGCAAAACCTAATTTAAAAACCTCGGCCACTTTTTCATTGAGACCACGATTTTTGATAAATTCGTTAAAGGGTTTGAAGTGTCCAGTTCCTGAAAGTTTCCTATAAACCAAGGTCGACTTTTCGAGTATCTTCTCGGCCATCTCAACTTTTGGTGGTTTATTTTTCTTAGTGATGTAATCGTCAAAAGCAATCCCATGCTTCTCACTGATTTCTTTGAGGGCCTCTACAAAATCAAGACTTTTATAATTCATGACAAAGTCGATTCCGTTTCCACCAGCACCACAGGCAAAACATTTATAATAACGTCTCTCATCACTGATATTCATTGATGGAGAGTGGTCATCGTGAAAAGGGCAAACCGATAAAGTCGAAGTTCCGCGTCTAGTGAGACTTAAATAATCACCAACGATGGACGTGATAGGAATCTCATCCATAATTTTCTGTTTGAGGTCAGCTAAAGTGAGACTCAATGAACACCCTTATTTGAAATCAATTCAAAGCCGTTAATGTTTTGCCCTTGCTTGAGAAACATTTTTTCAAATTTAGTTTGAAAGCTTGCGAGAAAATGATCTTTTTGTTCAACGTACATATCTGCAGTTTGCATTTTTATAGTAAATTTATCTTGGTCTTTTAAAACGTCACACATCCATTCGTAATAAATATCGTGATCAGTTTTTATAAACATACGACCACCAGGCTTTAAAACCTTGTAAGCAGACTCTAGAAAAGGAGCTTGAAAAAGACGCTTTTTATTGTGACGTTTTTTTGGCCACGGATCTGGAAAGAAATAAAGAAGAGTATCGACTTCAGAGTCATCAAACAAGAATCCTATTCTCTCTCCCTTAGCTCGAAGGTAGCGATAGTTATCAATATTTAGTCTTTTTAATTTTTGGCAAAGTTCATAAGAACGCTTGAATCTATAATCAATTCCGACAAAGTTTATGTCGGGATTATCTTGGCAATAGTCACGCATGAAATGCCCATAACCTGAACCAACTTCAACAACTAATTCTGAATCTCTTTTGAAAACATCAGAGTTCCATTTACCCTGAAAAACTTCTGCCTCTTCATCTCGCATAACGAACTCTGAGAACTCTTCGAGCTTTTCATGATAAGGATTTCGGTGTTTGTACTTAAAGTTTTCTAGGTAGCTGTGATCAACCATATTTAGTGCATCCGGTATAATGAGAATAGTCATCGATATCTATCAAATCAGGCACCCTTGTGCAAGGCGCATTAAGGGAGATTTTAAAGGTGATTTTTCAAGTTTTCAGCTACATAGGCGACATCTTCTTCACTTATATAGGGATTCATTGGCAGACAGAGTACTGTTCCGGCCATATGCTCGGCATTTTTCCACTCACCGTCTTTAAATTTATTGAAAACCTTCTCCTGATTGAGGCTTCTTTCGTAGAACGGAGTGCATCCAATTCCAAGATCTTTGAAGGCCGTTTGTACTTTTTCTCTGATACTAGAGTCGCTCAGAAAAACAGGGTAGAGGTGCCAGCTTGAAGTTTCTAGATAAGAATCATCAACACAGGCCAGAGGTAAATCTTTAAGGGCCTGGTGATACATTGAGGCTATTTTTTTTCGTGATTGGTTTTGTTCTTCAATTGAATCAAGTTTTAAATCCAAAACCGCCGCTTGAAGGTGGTCACACCTTGAATTTCTTCCCATCATCTCAAGTGATGAACGTCCATGATTTCTTAT
>JAGSHI010000199.1 GCA_023954635.1 Bacteriovoracaceae bacterium | reverse complement strand
TTGCTCGGCTTCTTTTTGAGCTTTGTCGATTGCCAGATCAAAATAAAGATCGGCCAACCTTAAGGTTAGCCGTGGTCTTTGTCGGTCTGTAAGACCAATTGAATTTCTAAGTTCCTCAACTTCACTTATGAGCTCTGGATTAGCAAAAGCATTCAGAGAACAAAGAAGTATAAGGAGGGCAAAACTACTACTTAGTTTTTTCACTGAAACCTCCAGGTAGTGTTGCCATTTGGATAATATTAAACTGCTGACCAGTTAATATTCCCATTATTGTTGAAATTGTAATGGATGAAACAGACTTATCGGCCTGAAAGTTCATCGTCCCAGTAAACTCAACACCAGGGTGAAGCTCTTTCCAGTTTTTCTTAAGTTTGCTCAGTCGTCTTGCAAGAGGACGAGGATTTCGAAGCAACTTCTTAATAGATCCAACTCTTTCTTGATCAAGGAACAGTTCATCTTTACTAATCGCGAGAACAGAAGCTTCCTTCACGGCCACTCCCGAGTTGGCCTTCGGGAGTTCTACTCCATTTAAAACATTCACTTCAGGGTTTGAGGAAAACGTAATGAGTAGAAAACAAACAAGCATAGAGAACATATCAACCATTGAGGTCAACATGAGCGAAACCATGATGTTCTTCTTGTGACTTTTCTTCTTCTGCGATCGAGCTAATAAATGATGCTCAAAATTTCCTGTATCTAGAGACTGTGCTCCTATAACGGCCATTATCTGTCCCCTATTTTAACAATTCCTATGTTACTCAAATTATTTTGTCTGAGTACATCCATGGTACTGACCAGTTGTCCGTAATCGATAGACCGTTTTGGTTTAATAAAAGCAGCTGCGATAACAGCTTTTTTATTTTTTTCAATCCAGCCTTTGATTTTGGCATTTAGGTCGACTAAAGCTAAATCAAAATCCGCACCAGTTGCCTTGACCACTCTTTTACGACGGCCTCTTTTAAACTCAGCACGAATATTATTTGCATTTACATACTTGATATTAAGTTCGTAATTTTGCACCTTCGAAGGAGCTCCTTTTGTTCCATAGCTTTGCTTAACTTCAAGTGCACTCACTTGAACCCACACAGCAGCGATCAAAAGAAAGCAAACGATAGTACTAAAAAGATCTACAAGAGGAGTAAGATTCAGTTCTGAATTTAAATCCTTCTTGCCTCGAAGACGGGACATTATGACCTCACAGTCGTAATGTTTTCTTCGTTTCTAACTCTTCCACCGAACTCAGCCATATCTTCATCTCTGCTCTCTGTATAAAAAAGAACATCATGAAAAATTTCTGAAGACTCATCCGTTAAAGCAGTTACTAATTTTTCAGTTCTGTTTTGAAAAATAGCAAAAGCGATTAGTGCTGGAATAGCAGCAACAAGACCAAAAGCAGTTGTGTTTAGTGCTTCTGAAATACCTTGTCCAAGAAGAATAGCTCTTTCAGCAGGGTCAGCAGCAGCGACACCAGCAAAAGATCCAATCAAACCTGTAACTGTTCCTAGAAGACCTAGAAGAGTGGCAACGTTACCAAACATAGCAAGGAAACCTGTTCTCTTATCGATGTGAGCGATCTCAGCAGAAAGTTTTTCATCCATTCTTGCTTGAAGCTCTTCATCAGCACAGCCATTTGCGCGAATCTCTAATCCAACCTGAGCAACTTTTGCCAAAGGCGCATTACTTGCCTTTGCAATTCCAAGTGCGCCTAAGAAGTCGCCTTTAGAAGTAAAAGTCAGAAGGTTCTTTCTGAAATCCACTGGGTTTTTTTCTATTCTCATATAAAGAGCGATAGAACGTTCTACAATTAAAGCTAACGTACATACTAGAAAGGACAGAATGAAATACATAAAAATTCCACCTGCCTGAAATTGGGCCAACAACGACATTTTTCCTCCCTGAAAATTAATATTGCGATAGAAGATTTTTAATTGAGATAAGCACTCTGTCAATTTGTACAGGCCGACTGTAAGGCACAGTAAGAAGGTATTAGAACGTTGGACGTTTTTGGTCGGACATGTTTTTCACAGAGCGAAAAAACAAGACATTATTTCAAGTATTTGAGTGCTTTTTGAAAACATTTTTAGATTATTAAAGTCACAGAAAGTGAACAAGTCGGCCGACAAAAACGCTCAACCATATAATCTAACGCTTATTGCTGAATTCAAATTATTTACATTTTGGGATCTGATGCCAGGAAGTAGTGTACTTTGGCGAGCAATGATTGCGATTCATACACCAAGCAAATTCATTAGTTCCGCAACTCATAGACTTCACCGTGCGCGAACCTTCACGAAAATTAATGAGATCCATTGTCTTCATTAAAGCCTCTTCTCTAAGATCATCGTGCGCCTCAAACATATTCAGTGTGTATTCACAATTGTCTTGAAGCTTCATGATTCTAACCCCCGCTTTTTTAAATTCAATTCCAGGTCGCCAAATATCTTCCAAACACTCCAGCGCTTTTTCGATGATCTTAAAAGAATTAGAGGTTGGCGTTAGAAACTTTCCGACAACTGAAGCTCCGTACTGTTCGATATTTTCCTTATGTGGATTACTTCTAACGTAAACGAGAACTTCTTTGCAGACCGATTTTTGACTTCGAAGTTCCTCGGCCACTTCAAAAGCGTGGGAGGCAATCGCTTCAGAGAGAGTTTTTTTGTCATAAACTGAGTGTCCAAAAGTTCTCGAGCTCATGATCTCTTTTTTCTTCTCTGTCTCAAGACTGAGAGGGAAACAGACAATCCCTCTAAGCTCGTCTTGAATTTGACGTCCAACTTTGGTGAGTATTTTTTGAATGAGATGAACATTCTTATAATCCCTAAAGTCTTTTGCTGTTTTGATCCCGAGCATTTTGAGAGAGAGACCTCTCCCTCGCGCTATTCCCCATAATTTTTCAATAGGCATCTTCCCTAAAACTTCATCCTGATCATATTTATCCAAAAGAGAAACAACTCCCCCGTGAGAACGGTCTTTCTTCGCCAAAAAACAAGCGGCCTTACATAAACCCTTGGTTGGAGCGAGACCTATTGAGACAGGTATTTTTGTCTCTCTCCCGATGACTTCCTTGATCATCCGAGCGTACTCCAGAGGGTTAGGAATTCCCGATAAGTCGAGAAAGGCCTCATCAACTGAGTAGACTTCAACGATGGGTGAAAGTTTTCTAAGAGTGCGCATCACTCTAGAGGAAAGGTTGGTATAAAGAGAAAAGTTTGAAGAAAAAACAGCGATATTGTTTTTTTTGCAAAAGTCTCTGATTTTAAAGAAGGGCGCGCCCATCTCAACACCAAGGGCCTTTGCTTCTCTCGTCCTTGAGATGGCACAACCATCATTATTAGACAAAACAATGACAGGGACATTTCGAAGCTCTGGTCGAAAGACTCTTTCACAATTGCAGTAGAAAGAATCACAATCGACCAATGCATAAACACTCACCTGATAACTCTCGCTATTCCTGTCACTGGTCCAAAGACTCGAAGGTCCATTTCTTCAGTCACTTTTAAGGGTGCATAGACTTTGTTATCAGAAAAAAGATAGAGAGCTCCATTCCTCTTGATAAGCCGTTTACAAAAGCGCTCCCCTTCCATTTCGAGAACGACAACTTGTCCCGACTGGGGCTTTTTCGAGCAGTCCACAACGAGGACATCTCCTTCACAAATAAGAGGCTCCATGGAATTACCAGAGGCCGCGAAAAAAAAAGTCGCTTCATGGTTCTTTACCATCAGCTCATCTAAAGAGAGATAACTCTCCTCAAAGTCTTCGGTAATCCCAAAGAGACCGCATGAGGCTTTTCCCTTCATTCGAAGTTGTGTAGGATGCATTTTTGAATTGATTGGATGGCATTTCATACCTTATTATAACTTACGCACAACTTACGCAAAAGGTGTTGTGCAACAGGCCGAAAACTATTGAAATTACAGGGATCAATATGTGCTTTAGTGTTCAAATCGACAGAAACCTTAATAGAGTCGCCAACCGATTTGGGGCCGAAGTCCACAGGGAGGCCTTCTTGCGCTTTAATGAACTTAAAGAGCAAAGCCCAAAAATCTATAAAGCTCCCGATGAGCAAAATAGAATTTTTCCCAATTACCACGCCCCTATTATTTTAAAAGCAAATGGGAAAAGAATTTTAAAACCTATGCGCTATCGAGTTCGCCCCCAGGGTAGTAGCGAAGAAGTTCCAAGTAAGTACAATCTTTTTAACGCTAGGATTGATGCTTTGGAGTCGAGAAAAACTTGGCAACCACTCTTTATGAGTACCCATTGTCTTTTTCCTTTTACCAATTTCTTTGAGTGGGTTGTGCATGAAGGAAAAAAGAAACTCATTACCTTCAAACCAGAGGAAAAAGATATCATGTGGGCACCGGCGCTCTACGATGTCTGGAAATCAAGGGACGGTAATCAGACAATAGAATCCTTTGCTCTTATTACCAATGATCCTCCTCCCGAAATTGAAAGAATGGGACACGATCGTTGTCCGATCTTTTTAAAAGAAGAATATATAGAAGATTGGTTGTCACCAGAAAATGAGACTCGTGATGAAGTCTATGAAATGTTAAATGAACAAGAATCTGT
>JAGSHI010000086.1 GCA_023954635.1 Bacteriovoracaceae bacterium | reverse complement strand
TATTGAACTTCTTGAACTTAATCCACTGTTTCAAGAAAACTTACCCCCGGTGGGTGGATATTACGCTTTTGAGTCGGAAACACCTCTCTTTCTTTTCTTGCCTTTAAATACACAAGAGTTTTTTATTGAAGGCCTACTAGGAGGTGGAAAAGGGGAGCTTAGTGGATTTCAGGGAACTGGACTACTTGGGAAAAAAGCAATTGAATCAATGATTAGCTCTATTGTAGAGCTATCCTCTAATGGATTTGAGTCTTTAAAAGAATTTGAACTTACATTACTGACACATAGACTTTTCGAACTAAAACTCAACCTTGTATCTGAAAAAAGTTATCAAATATCTATTTGGATAGGATGGGACCAAAGAAAAAAAATCCTCGAGAAAATTGGAGTTGAAGTTGAGTAAATTTTTTGACTTCTTTGAGAATTATTATGGAAGTCGCTGGAAAAACCTATTCACTGCTCTTAAAGAAGAAGATCAAAAAGTTTTAAGAGAGGTTTTTCCAAGTGACCATACATGGGACAATTTAACTCCCTTCAAATTACTTTCCGGCTGCTATCTACCAAATGAAGACCTTGATTATACTAAAGAAGTTGATGCTGATAACTTGCGGCATTTTTACTACATGGATCCAGGCAGTATTATTGCAGCACGCTCTCTTGAAGTTCAAGAGGGAGAAACAGTTCTCGATATGTGTTCAGCTCCTGGTGGAAAGGGACTTATTCTCACTGAAGCTCTAATGGGAAATGGTCATATTGATCTCAATGAACCTTCGAGAAATAGAAGAGAGCGACTTAAAAAAGTTGTGAGAGATCATGTTCCTGATGAACTTCGAAATGTCGTATCTGTTAAAGGCCAAGATGGTCTAAACTTTGGATTAAAATTTAAGGACACCTACGATAAAATTTTAGTCGATGCTCCTTGCAGTGGTGAGAGGCACCTGATTCATAGGCCATCAGAACTCTCAAAATGGACTCCAAAACGTAGTAAGAGACTTGCCTCTCGTCAGTATGGCTTGCTCTGCTCTGCTTTGCTTTCAGTAAAGCCTCGAGGGACAATTATATATTCAACATGTTCGATTTCTCCTCTTGAGAATGACGGAGTACTCGAAAAACTAAAATTAAAAAAAAGTGATAGCTTTGAAGTTGTTGAGCTTGAAGGGGAGATGATAGATAAGGCTGATAAAACTAAATTTGGAAGGCTTTTTCTTCCCGACACTTCTGGATATGGCCCATTGTACATTGCCAAAATTAGAAAGGTTTAAGCGGCTTGTTTTTTTTGTTTCGCTCTTCGTTTAACTTGTCGGTTTCTTCTTGTTACTCGACTTCGTTCATTTCTTTTATTTCGATACTGATCTTTTAGAAACATTAACTCCTCAGCGAAAGAGAGCTTCCCTACGTAGGCAACTCTCTTTAGTGAGATTTTGTAAGTCTTTCCTGTTTTCAATTCAATAACAAGGTGATGGTTTATTTGTTTTATTTCTTTTACATCTTTGTAATTGGCATAGGTGCGACTATCTATAAAGAATCCAGGGTTAGGAAATTCAAAACCTGTATTGTAGACTTTGTATTCACTTCCCGCTGATCTCATAGACTTCAGTGCACTTGGAATAAATATGGAAAACATAATAATTCCCCAAATTGACATGAAAAAAATCGCGCCTATATCTTTTTGTCTAGAAGTGAAAGAGATTACAACTGAAGCAATGAGAATGGCTTTTGAGAATCTCACTGTGTTGCTTGGACTATATTTGAATATAAGCTTTATTTTTCTTGCCATTAAAAGCTTATCGGTTGGGGATGCGACGTGTATAAATGGTCTCAATTTAGGCGAGGGATATACTCGGGTTTCGTCACCATAGTCACGTGACGAATGATTTCACCCGTTTACGCTGTGGATAAATTCAGTTTTTCTTAATGTGGGTAATGGGGAAAACATACATAAACCCCTGGAATAATATAAAAGAATGCTGATTCCTTCTTACAGTTTCTTGCAATTAATTTACAACTCTGTTCGTCGAGGGGATGATCTTTTCCAAGTTAATACCGGAAAGGATGCCAAGGACTGGCATATATCTAAAAGGAGGGTGGATTTATGATGAATGTACTCAAAGACCTTCTGGGAATTTTGACCGAGAGAAAGCTAACAAAGACTAGGACAGGTCACAAATTAGCCACACTCTTGGGGCTTGGGTTGGTAAGGACTAACAGACCCATATCAAATTCCAGAAGGGAAAGAATGATTCGATTTTTGGGAGAGCTATAAACTAGCTCGAAGCTGATTCATAACGAATTAGGGCACGTGACCAAATTTTGAACATTAAAAAACCGAACACGAAAATGGCAGCGATCATTCCTGCTATGTAGTCCCATGACTTCAAGTCCAACATAAATCTAACGGGTGCACTTCCGATTAAAAGAATGGGCATCAAAACCGTAAAAAGCCTTCTCGCCAAAACCTTGTAAATATAATCAGGCCATCTTGCTAAGGATTGTATCTGCATCCTTAAGAAGTTGATGCCAAGTCCTTCTGTAAGCCAAAACATAGCAGTGCTGATAATGATCTCAATAATAGCAAGTAAGATAAATGCCATAATAAGAAGGATGGGTAATATAAGCCAAGCAGTTGTTGTTAACGGCACCTTGCTACCAAAGTAAATGAGAAAACCCCAAGCCGCGATTGTATTTGTTAAGCTCGATGGACGAATGTAGCGGAAAAAAATTGTAAAGATTGAATGTACTGGCTTTAGTAAAATAAAATCAAGTTCTCCAGTTCTTATCTGTCTTGAAAGAACCCAAAATGACTCTGAAAGAAGTGTCATATGTAGGTGATCTACACAAAGCATGAAGCTAATAAAGAACATCAGTTTATTTTTTTCCCATGGACCAATGACTGCAACATGATCATAGATAAAGTCTACCGTTGCTAAGGTTGAGATATAAAAAAAGAGGTCCATAAATATTAAGAGTGCGAAACTTGTTCGAAAACTTAACTGAACAGAAAAACTTGTTTCAATAAACTTTTTATAAACTGAAAGATAATGCTTTATTGAACTCATTACATTCCCGCCGCTGTATACATTCGAATACCTTTTTTCCAGATTATTTTATTAACAATCAATAAAACAACCATCCAGAACCCAAGAATCATATAACCCTTAGTGAAGAACCCTATCTCTCCCATAAAAATTTTAATTGGATAGTAAGTGAGATAAGGAAAAGGCGTATAATTAAGTAAGTTAACTAACCATTCAGGGTAAAGTTCTAGGGGGATTATCGCTCCAGAAAGAAATGCAGTTAATATTGAAAGAATGACTCTTAAGATCCAAGTTTCTTCTAACCAAAAGCCAATAATTCCTGTGAGGTATTGGAGAACAAACCAAAATAAACTGACGTAGATACAATAAGTAAAACCATAGAATAAGGCCGATAGAGTAAGGCCTGGTAATAAACCAAACAATGAAATGACAATAATTGTCAAAATACTAATGAAAGTTTGTAGTGTTTCAAAAGCAATGAAGCCTGCAGTGTGATACTCCCAAAAGTTCATAGGATAAATTAAATAGGAGGAAATTCTTCCCATTCGAATATCTTCAGCAAGATTTAGGGCAGACATACCTTGAGCAAGTAATCCAACGACCATACTCCAAATATGATAAGTAATCATTTGGTCTAGATTGTAACCTTTTATAACTAATTCGGGATCGCCATTGTAAACACTTGTCCATAAATTGTATTTTACAAAGAAAAAAACGAGGGCGGGACCAATTATTTGTAAAAAGAAATTTAGACGATAAGCTGTATAATTAGACCAGCTAATCTTAATCGTTTGCCACCACTTTGGAAGAGACCTTTGAAGTGTGTTAATGATTTTCTCCAAGAGCCAGTTCAGGCTTTTCCATTAGAGTTTTCATGACTCTTTCAATAGGCATTTTCTCTGTATTAAATTCTATTACGGGAAATTTTTCCAAAACGGTCTTACCTATATCCCGGAGGTCTTCCTGAGGGAGCCGGAGATCAACTTTTGTAAAACTTTGATTCCATTCAGGACTCCAGTTTTCAAAGAAGTGAGTGTGATCTTCTATAGTTTCTGAGAATGAAAAAGATACACTTTTTTCTCTTCCAAGAATTTGTTCAAACTCTTCAATAGGACCGTCAAAGCCTTTTTTTCCTTGAAGAATGAGAACAAGTCTTTTGCATAGAGCATGTACGTCGGCCATATAGTGAGAGGTTAAAATAATAGTCGTGTTATTTTTACGATGAAACTCTTTGATAAAGTAGCGAATGTTTTCTTGAGCAACAAGATCGAGTCCAATAGTCGGTTCATCTAGAAATATCACCTCAGGGTTGTGAAGAAGAGAGGCCATGAGTTCCATCTTCATCCTTTCTCCTAGGGAGAGCTTTCTAACATGAACATGAAGTAAGTCTTTTACATCTAAAAGAGTACTCATTTCTTCAATTCTTTCTTTAAAATCAGAGTCAGAAACTTCATAAAATTTTTGAAGTAAAAGGAAACTATCCATTGCTGGAATATCCCACCAGAGCTGAGATTTTTGCCCCATTACAAGTGCAATTCTTTTTCTAAACTCTTTATTTCTGTCGGCAGGAACTGAACCTGCAACTAAGATCTCGCCAGAGGAAGGAACGATAATTCCAGTTAACATCTTCATTAAAGTTGTTTTCCCTGCTCCATTTGGGCCAAGGAGTCCTACGATTTCACCTTTTTGGATTTCAAGGTCAAAAGAATTAACAGCAGTTTTTGTAATATAGTCTCTTTTATACAAGGCCTTTATGGAGCCCATAAATCCAGGAGATTTTTTATAACTCAAAAAGTTTTTAGTCAGTCCACGGGTTTTGATCATGGTCATTTGTCGATTCCTATTCAATTTTGGTGTGCGAAAAAGTACCATGTAGAGCGAAAGAGAGGCAAGAATGGAATTTATCAAATCGTATATTGTGAAAGGTAAAGTTCAGGGGGTTATGTTTCGACAAACTCTAATTAGAGCTGCTTTGAATAGAGCTCTTGAGGGTGGTGCTACTAATGACCCTATAAATAAAAATTTAGTCCGCTTCACGTTAAGAGGTGATGAATCTGCAATTTTAGAAATTATCACTAAATTGACTAGTGGCGATAATTTAAATTCTTGGGGAGCGAAGGTAGACACCTTAGAGGAATTAGGTGAAGTTTTAGATATAAATGTTCACCAAGTCACTACTCATAATGTTGATTCTTTTAACTGGTCTGGTGGAGTAGAGTTTTATCTCTAATTAATTTCAGGTAATTTCCAATCAATTTCTTTGATGCCCTTCGATTTCAAAAAATCATTTGTTTTTGAAAAATGTTTTGAGCCAAGAAAACCTCGATAAGCGGAAAGAGGTGAGGGATGAACTGACTTAAGAACAAAATGTTTATTAGAGTCTACATTAGCTGCTTTTTTCTGGGCGGGAGATCCCCATAGTAAAAAGACTAGATCCTTCTTTTCTTCATTTAGTATCTCAATAATTCTATCTGTGAAAACTTCCCATCCTTTTTTCTTATGGCTATTGGCCTTAGCCTTTTCGACAGTAAGAACTGTATTGAGTAATAGAACTCCTTGTTCTGCCCAGTGTTGAAGGTAACCATGATTGGACTGAGGGATACCTAAATCGTCTTCAAGTTCTTTATAAATATTTCTAAGGCTTGGAGGAATTTTAACTCCAGGCTTAACTGAAAAACACATACCATGTGCTTGCCCTTCGCCATGGTAGGGGTCTTGTCCTATGATGACGACTTTTACGTCATTAAAATCAGTTTTATCAAAGGCCTGAAAAATTTCAGAGCTTTCCGGATAAATTGTTTTCCCTTGTGAATACTCTTCTTTGAGAAAACTCTCTAAATTTTTGATATAGTCTTTTTGAAGCTCTGGAGATAGCTTTTCCTGCCAGTTGTTTTCAAGATGGATTAGTTTATACATACGTAAATTTTGCCATGAGAGACATTTATTGACTAATTTAGCTTGGTGAATCAATCAAGGACTTACATATTTTTTTCTCTCCCTTTTTTCTTGAGACATTTCTTTAGTCCTCTCTTTATCTGTTTTCATCCAATCTGGTCGATGTTTTAGAAGGGTTAAGGGGTTTTGAATGACGGCAAGTGCTTCAGTTAAACCTGTGTTAATTTTATCAATAGGAGCGTCTCCTCCGTAAGCTTTTCTATAAAATGAGAGAGAGTCTCCTAGCAGGTGAGGCTTATCATCAACTCCTGTACTTAATTTAAAATGAAAGACAATCGGCAGTAAAAAACGACCTCCTGAGCTATTGAGGCCGAGAAACTCTTTGTTTAATGATCTTTTTATAACAAAGATAATATAATTTTTAAGGGAACTTGAGGATGCCTTAAAAGTCATACCAATAATTTCTTTTTTACTTATTATAATACTTCCTCTAACGAAGCCTTGAATATTTCTTTTTACAAGCCATGTGGGATATTGCAGGTGTTGCTCAATTTGATCTTTAAAACGATTAAACTCACTCCCCGAAGTTAGTATTTCTGATCCGTACTCAGAGATATCTTTTGTAGTATTAAACTTTATAGAGAGATCTTTCATACTGATTCCTTTTCTTTTTCCTAAAACTCTTTTCTTAATGACTCTTTTTTCTTTATTTTTAACTTTGATTGAAAGTTTTATTTTCTGTTTATAAATAACTTTCTTCTTTTCGTCAGTCTCAATATTTATCAATATGAGGTGAACTCCTAGACTGATTAAGAGTGCAGATCTTTTCATCGTTTTAAATGTTAGATTAAGTAGAGGGGAAGTGAGTCAGTTTAGTGTCAATTTTAGGTAAAAAAAAAGGCCTCATTAGAGGCCTTTTATATATTTAGAATCCGGTTTTTTTAGCGAGGGAATCAACGATCCCATATTTGAGAGACTCGTCGGAGTTCATCCAATAGTCTCTGTCAAAGTCGCTCATTACCTGCTCGAAAGTTTTTCCACAATTATCAGCTAAAAGCTGAGCTGACATTTCTTTAGTTCGTCCAATTTCTTTGGCGTGAATTTGTAAATCACTCGCTTGACCGTAGAGACCTCCAATTGAAGGTTGGTGAATCATAACTCTACCACTTGGCCAAATTGATCTCTTACCTTTTTCTCCACCAGAAAGAATGATACTTCCCATAGAGGCAGCTAAACCAACACATACAGTGTGTACTGGGGATGAAATCATTTGCATTGTATCGTAAATAACCATTCCACTAGTAACTACTCCACCTGGGCTATTTATATAAAGAGTAATTTCTTTTCCTGGAGCATGCTTTTCTAAATAGAGGAGTCTGTTAGTAACATCTCTTGCACTTTCATCATTAACAACTCCCCAAAGAAAAACTTTTCTTCCAGAGAGAAACTCTCTTTTAAACCAAGTATTGTCTCCAATTTCACTCATAAGAGAGTCGAGACCTTTATTATTTTGAATTTCCACAAATTGCTCCTTTTTTCGTATCTAAGATATTCTAATAGATTCCTGAGAATTTTCACCCTTTTTAGAGAACGCATCGGGCTATCTAGTACCAGTGCATTGTGTTGAATACATGAAATGTTTAGATTTGCAGTTATTCACGGTTAAATGACGGAAATAATACCAGATGTGGTTTTTTACCCGTTGAAATGTGATTTCACAGTGGTTACAATTTCGCATTGTATTCGATTCCTATATTTGGAGGCTAAATGGAAGTCGTGAAGAAGACTGATGCTTACATCATTGTAAAAAAGAGATCCGGACGTTTTGGCGTTAAAAATTCTGCAGGTAAGTGGATTAACGGTGATGAGAAAATCAAAATTCTTGTAGATGCAGGCCTTGTAAAAGCTGCTGTACCTGCAAAGAAAGAAGAAGCTGTTGAAGAGGCACCTGCTGCCGAAGAAGCTGCTCCATCTGAAGAAGCATCTGCTGAAGCTTAAGAACATTTATTTTTTTATTAACCAAAGATGGTTGTTAAATCCATAAACATGAGGTGAACTATGGCTAAGAAAAAAGCAAAAAAGAAAGCTACTAAGAAAAAAGATATGTTACTTGTTGGTTCAAAAACCAAAGAAGCTCTTAAAGGAAAAGGATACAATGTATCTTCAGATGCACTAGATGCAATGAACGAATATGTTTACTGGCTAGTTGATCAAGCTCAGAAAAAATGTACTGCCAATGGTAGAAAAACGATTAGACCTTACGATATTTTAGCTTAAATACTTTGGCCCGGTTTCTCCGGGCCTTTTATTTTCAAAAATCTCACTACTAACATTCCTCAACTTTATTTTTAACTAATTAAAATGGTTATTAGACCAAGCTACATTTACAGTTTTTTAGAATAACAGTAAGCATAATCTAAACAATTAAAGTAAAATATACTTTATGAAGAAAATATTGCTGATAGATGATATCGAAGAAATTACTGAACTTCTCACGCTTCTACTTAAATTTGAGTTTTCAGATTTTGAGACTATTGAATGTATTTCTGGAAACCAAGGAATTGAATATCTAAAGAATGATAAGGAAATATCTTTAGTTATTTGCGATCACAATATGCCAGATGGGACAGGAAGTGACGTTTATAGTTTTATAAAAGAAAATAATTTAAATATTCCATATATTCACATGTCCACAAGTCCACAGGTCTTCACTTCGAATATCCGGCACTAGCTTCCTTATTAAAAGATTCTCCCCGCAATGGGACTTTATATAAGCCGTTTGATGAGAAGGAATTAACTACTGTAGTTAATAATGGATTAGAGTCTAAAACTTCTGAAGAGGTTCCGAGTGATTTTATTAGTATTCCAGTAGCATATGTTGAAAAACATATTGGAGACTTCTTTAAGATATACATTAAGGTAGATAATAAAGAGGTCTTACTTTTTGATGATAGTACTTCCAGTGATTCAAAAAGGTTAGAAACTCTTGCTGATAAGGGACTCAGTTTTATTGAAATAGAGCGTCCTGAATACGAAGAGTGGATGAACTCACTACTTAAGAGAACTGTTAAGTTAATTGACGAATTTGAAGTTAATAAACCTGAGTCTGTAGCTGACGCTATAGACTCAGGTTTAGGCATTCAGGAATAATTATTAATCAAGTAGATCCTAATGAATTAAACATTCCTAGAATGAGGTCAGCAATAGAAGAAGTTGTCGAGACTATTTGGGAAAATAGTTTACTAAAATCAAACTTTATTAAAGTCTTTTGTGAAAATGGTTATATACCTGGGCATAGTTCTCTTTGCTTAATAATGTCATGGCTTTTAACAAGAAAAAACTTTAATGGAGAGCCTGGCATTTTTAGGAAATTTGCTTTCTCTTCAATTTTTCACGATATTGTACTAGAAGATGATAGTTCAGCCTGTTTGCTTACTTTAAAAGAGATAGAAGAATCTTCTCTTTCAGCAAGCGAAAAAAAATATATTGTTCAACATCCTCTAAACTCGGTAGAGAAGTTGGAGCCCTGGGATATTATCGATTCTGATACAATTCGGATTATAAAAGAGCACCATGAGCTTCCTGCAGGGAATGGTTTTCCAAAACAACTTCCCGATTCAAGTTCGCATAAACTTTCGAGTTCTTTCCAATTTGTCTTAAATCTTTCTCATCTTGTTTACTTTAGTAAAGGAGAGGTTAGTGATCTCACAAATAATCTTGAGAGTTCATTCAATCTTGAAAAATATAAAAATTTTCTAGAGGTTTTTAAAAGAGTTTAAATGGCCACCTTAGATAAGATGGCCATGGTATTTTTGAACTTTTAGGTCTAATTATTCACCACAAACAACACCGTGAGCTACGATATTATATGCTCCACCACTTAGGTTAAGAACAAAGTTGTCTTGAGTTGCACCATTTAGGTTTTCATGGATGTTTCCGTAAGAACCAGGAGCAATGCTTTGTAAGTGATCACTTCCAACATAAAGGTGAGTTGCATTGAGTTCAAAACCACCAAACATATCGTAAGTTACACTCATTAGGCATCCACCAAATGGAGGACAAGTGTAGCTAACCACTAGGGTACCAACATGAGTTCCTTTGCTAAGGTCATTTTGTCCAGCACCTGCATAAATTGGGTAATTGTATGAACCTGGAGTTACTCCTGTAATTTCCCAACCCCATCTAGAGTTAGTAATTCCAAGAGAAATAAGAGTCCTGTCACCAACAGCGTAAGCAGTTTCACATCCGCCAGTTCCTCCGCCTCCGTTTGGATCATCACAAGGTACTGTATAAGTTGAGTAAGTTGCCCAAGATCCACGACTTACAAATCTATCACCAGCACTCCAGCCAGTTTCAGTTTGAAGTCCACCACCATTATCAACTCCAACAACAGCGTGAGCAGCAACATAAAGTTGAGATCCACAAGAAGTTACTCCAAGTGCTGAAAGTGAAAGAGTGTAGCTATAGCTAGTGGCCGGAAAAAGACCTTCTGCCTTGTAAGGAAAATTTCCAATTTTTGGATTTCCTTTTCTGTTTTGTGGCATATCAGCTAAGTCTGATCCAACCCAAAGTTGAGTTTCGTCTAGCATCCAACCATCTTGAGTTGTGTAGGTAACAGTTAGATCGTCACCGTTTACTTCAAGACAAACATCTCCAGCATCTGTAAATTGACCTGCCAAAAGGTCAAAGCAATCAGCAGCTGAAACATTCAGGCTCAAAGTTAATAATAAAGTCATAATAAGTGTTTTCATAGGAACCTCCGCGTGTGTTCTTTTTATCTAATGTTCTAATACTTTTTTAGATTAATTATTTTGAATGTGAGCTATATCAAGAAAAGATTTGATTTGACACCTTAATCTTTATCAAACTGCTCTCGAATTTTAACTTTCCTCATAAATTCGTTATACAAGCAGACTCGCTCTTCAAATGGCTTTGTATACTTTCCTTTAGAATCGATGTAGTCATTAAAATCAATATCAATTCCACTCTCAGAAAAAACTGAAGAGAGTTTTATATTTCGACACTTTTTCAATAATTTGCGACCACGGATTCTACTTTTGAAGTTCTTTGAACTAAGAAGATGAATGCATAGTTTTGCTTTTACCTCTTCTTCGAGATCTTCTTCCTCAATAAGTTGAATAGCACGTTGGAATGGTTTATTCATTTCTTCAAAGTAAAGACTCATTGTTGACTTTAAAATTGACTTGGCGTTATTGATATCGTTGATCATGTCTTGAAGATCAAAAAGCTTATAGGCAGTAATATCACTTATGATATTACTGTTAGAAAATCTGATTATGTCCGTTAGTTGATCATCGAATTCTCCATTATCCATATGGCCAATAATATCCCAGCGAACCATTCCTTTGACTCTTTCCATAAGGAATCGGTCCCCAGTTTTGAGATTAAGCTTAGTATAAATCGTACTTAGAATTTTTCCTGCTTTTTCATTAAGAACAGTTGGATTGGCTTCATTTGGCTCATCTCTCCATTCTTTTAAGAGGTCGGAAACTTCTTTAAGAATTACCTGAGAACTTTCAATGTTGAGAAGTTGAGGTGAATACCTTCCACCTTCATTATTTTTATTTAAGTAAACTTTTACATCATCAGCATACTTGTAAAGGTCTTCGACGATTTCAAAAGGAGACCACTTTCCAGTGTATCCTTCATAAGCTTGTGTTAAAACCGTTTCTTGATCTTCATTAATAATTCGGCTGAGTTGTTGATTTACAAAACTTCTCGCTTCTCTATAGATAAACTTGAAGTTTTCTTTTGAAGATGTCCAATCTTTTAAACTGAACTTGTATCCAGGGTTACCTGTTCCATTATAGTGAAAAAGTCTTAGGTTTTGGAGGCCATTACAGGGTGACTGTCTGCCTTGAAAATCACATCTCGGAATACTTGAAAAACCTAACAATCTAAATGGCAAAAAGTCATTTCCATTTAACGTGACTACTGGTTTTGCTTGTTTCAATAAAGTATTTAACTTATCAATTTTTGTGTAAATATAGTTTTCTAAATTAATATTTAAATCAGAAATCTCTCTATCAGTATCTGAAATAAATCCATCAACTTTTTGTTTTAGTTCGTTAAGAAGAGAATCAAGTTCCATTATCTCAAGTCTTCTTTGAGCATCAAATGAGTCAGAGGCCGGAGATCCAGCTCTAACTAACTCAAGCCACTCAATTAGAGGCTTCATTTCTCTAAAAATTATCGGAATTCCTTTCCAGATGGCTTCATCGTCTTCTTCAAGGTCAGCATACTTCTTTACAACTTTTTCAGCTCTTAAAGTTTCACAATATAGGTTTGTAAGAACTTCAGAAGAACATGATAAGGCCGTCGGAAGTTGTACTTCGTTAAGCCTTGTGATTCTTCTCGTTCTAGACATTTTAAAAACGGCTTCGAGTCCAGTTGTAATCACTGCAGATACTCCGCTCATCGCAACTGAAAGGGCCGGATTTACAAAAAAAGAACCAGCAGCAAGAGCATTTCCCATCATCTGTACAGATTGAAGGCCTAGTTTGTTTGAACACTTTTGCATGTTTGGAATATTTTGAAACAAATTCTTAAGCGAAGAGGCTACATAATAATAACCATCTTGCTGTCGATCCATACCATTTACATTGTTGTAAACAGAGTCATATGAGTTGGCACTAATGAGCTCAAGTCTAGTCAAACTTAACTCTGAAGCAATATCGGCTAATAGGGCAGGATCGGTTTCTGTTCCCATTGCTAAAGTTAAGTCTTCAATTAGTCTCTCTAATTCTAAAACTTGATATTGTGAATTTGATGGCGAGTTATTAGAAAGCTGTTGCTGAAAAATATTTAAGTGATTAATTAGTCCGCTAACTTGACTACAATCTGGATCATCCTGGAGACTTTCGAACATAGAGATGAGTGATTGTGTATGAGCTAAGGCCGATTGAGAATATGAGCCTACCGACTTACATTGACTCCCAAAAAGGTCGAGAAGCATTTTAGGAAGCTCTCCCTTATTCGCCGAATGAGCAGGATTTAAGATAAGTAAGAGGGTCAAAACCCCCATAATCATGTGCTTTACACCACGCATATATTTCTCCAGTGAGAGGTAAATACGCTCTTAGACATGGTTCGTCAATGACAAGGAGAATTTCTTAGTAAGGTAAATATCTAGTATTTAATTGTTTGAAACTTTTTCACAGAATGGATTTTATCTAACAAATACAGGTTCAAGTTCTGTTGAAAGACTAGAATCATATTTGTATCCATCTACATCAAACTTCAAAAGGTCTTTTGGGTTTGAGATCTTATTATCAATGATATAACGAGACATCATTCCTCGGGCCTTTTTCGCAAAGAAGCTTACGATTTTCACTTTGCCGTCTTTATTTTCCTTGAAGACCGGAGTTATAACTTTTGAATTAAGCTTCTTAGTATCTATTGCTCCAAAGTATTCTTTA
>JAGSHI010000150.1 GCA_023954635.1 Bacteriovoracaceae bacterium | reverse complement strand
AGTGTATAAAAGTTATCGTGCTTGACCATTTGAGACTTGTCTTTGTCAGTCCCATAAAGTCCATCAACAAGTTTCTTTGCAAAAAAGTCTTGAACCTTTTGATCAACAGGATCGAGCTTAATACTTTTTGAACTAATTAATGAAACACCTTCATATTCTTTATTATTATTTTCTTCGTTGGCGGCAGGTTGACGATTTTGTCCATTTTCGTCTTTTTCCATATACTCAACCATTTCTTGAACTGTTTCTTTTTCAGAGTCATCAAGCTGTGACCAGATACAATCACCTAAACCAAGTCCACCTGCACTTGATTTCTCAAAATCAGTTTCAGGTTTAACAGCATCTTTTGCATATGTATTTGCAAAATCTTTTGGATCTTTTTTGAAACGTGACATACAGCTGTCGTAATGTTTTTTTACTAAGTTGTGGTCCCGTAGCTTTCCAAACATATCGTTTTCTGTTTCATGCTCTTGTCCGTAACTTCCGCTGTCATCAGGTTGAGTTCCATCACCAGGGATAGCATCACCTTCAGCGAAGGCCCCAAGACAAAAGAAAATACAAAGCAAAACGAGGTATTTCATACTAATATTATCGGTTAATCCGGCTTTTTTATTGAGTGAAAAGACTTAGAAGAGAGTAAAATCTAATAATATTAAGGTGTTATTTGCATATAAGCGTCTTAACTAGTCACTTTATAGGGCCTAAAAATAGGGCATTTTTACAGTCCAACTTGTGGAAATCCCATGAATTGATTATGATCCAAAAATGAGTGATCCAAACGAAATTCAAAAGACTAATACAGAGGCTAATAATCAAGAAGTACTAAGTTCATGTGTCGATCAACTAGACCTTATGAACCTTGAAGTTTCTAGCCAGGTAAGACTAGAAGGTCAGGCCCTCGATTTTGTTCTTTCACAAATCGATAGGCCCACAACTATTCAGTAACTAATTCTTTTTGAAAATTAATGAATCAATTGAAAACTTTCCACCACCAGTTAAGATCAACGTTAAGTAGGGGATAGCATAAAGTAGCGCAAACTCTTGCTTTTTCCATGGATCACCACCATGAATTAAGAAGGCAGCAACCAGCATTGTAATTAAAAGAGGTATGGAAACCCATCTCGTAAGAACACCTAAGATAAGAGCAATACTACAAAAGAATTCTGAAAATACTGCAAGAGTAAGACTAATTTCTCCACTCATTCCCAATACACCAGGAAAAGTAGCTGACTTTGCCGTGAAGCCCGCAAGCTTAGGCCATCCATGAGCTAACAACATCATGAATCCAATAGATAATCTTAAAAATAATAGTCCGATGTCTTGAAGCATCTTTACTCCTTAATAAATGATTTAACTAAATTGTAAGGAGTAAGATTGACTTTGAAAAGTCAGGCCTTCTTTTTGTCTAGATAACCAAGGTTATAAGCTGGACTGTCTTTTAATTGTTGCCGTCTCTTATTATAGATTTCAGTCGTTCGAACTGAGCTATGCCCAACGTCTTGAGCAACTTTCCAAAGATCTTCTCCAGACTCGAGGGCAGACCCAATATAACTTGCTCTAGCAGAGTGGGGAGAAATTCGATCATGAATTCCGGCCTTTTTACACCAAGTCTTAACAATATAGTCAATTGAACTTGGTCTTAGGGACTTGTTTAGACCCTCAATACTTTTATCACCTGTCAGAGGATTCTTAGTAGGTTGTAATAAATAATCATCTTCTTTTACTTCACGACCTTTTGAATTCATCCAATTTAGATAATCATTAACAACTTCTACACAAGTTGGGTGTAAGACTTTTGTAAGTCTCTTTCCACCTTTGGCAATAATAGAGATTGTGTGATGTCCGCCTTGAATCTTAAAATCTTTAAGTTTTAAATTAATGAGTTCACTTTTTCTTATTCCAGTTGAAAATAAAAGGTAAATCGTTGCTTTATGTAATGGCCCTGATGAACTTTTTTGATTAAGAGCTTCTAAGAGTGCTCTTACGTCGTCATCACTAAGATCATTTGTAGGAGTTATGACTTCTTGTCTTGGTCTTCTAATACTACTTGAGGTGTTGAAACTCATTAGTCCTTTCTCTACGAGAAAGTCCATATAGCTAGAGACAGCAGAGAGCTTTCGGTTAATAGTTTTAGGTGCATACTCTTTGTCGCTAAGATTGTTTCTATAGGCTACAACATGGAATCTAGAGATATCTTGAAAGCCTGAAAAATTGCCAAAAAATTCTGACAGGAAGTTAAAGAACTGTTTGATATCACTACGGTATGATTTAATTGTATGCTTTGAGGTGAAATTTTTGAAAAACTCGTAGTCGAGTTTTGCAAAGGTGTCGGAATCGTAAGGAAGCTCTACGATTTCCTGCTTATTTTGAACGATGACTGGCTTTAGTACATTTTTCTTTTTCATATAAAGATATCTTGCCTTATAATTTATTATCGCAAGTTTTTGAATGTATATGCAGGGGAAATAATTTTCCATGCTTTTGCATGCACTTATATATCGGAGGAAATATGTCACCTATTAAGCTGTCTTCCATACTGAGAAATCAAGATGGTATGGGGATGATTGGATCAGCAGTAATTGCACTAGGGGTGGTAGTAGGTGGATCTATTTACGTCATCAAGTCTCGAGATGCTTCTCAAAAAGGTGTAAGCCTAGAGGTTAAAGAGGTCAGGGCTAAAACTGACGCTCAGAAAGTCTTAAGCCTTGGTGGTTACCTCGTCTCTTCTAATTTTGTTGCTTGTAAACAAGAAAGTTGGAAAAGTGATACTAAGAAACTCAAGTGTCGCTGGCACGGAAAACATTTAGAGAAAGATTATGACTCCTCTGAGTTTGGACTAAGTGGTTTACGTTATGAGAACGATTATCTAACTTTCGATTTAAATAAAAGTGTTTTTAACCGTACCGGTGTTGTTAAGTTCAAGCTTGTTGATGTTAACGAAAGTGAAGAACTTAAAACTGTTTTTGGTAACGTCGATTCTGACAGTCAAGTTATTGATAAAGACCATTATGTTGTTTTGGTTGAAGCAAAGGTTGACTATAAGTTAGAAGATGGAAGCAAAAAGAATATTGGCTTAGTTGGAGCTTTTAAAAGACCAATTAGTATCCCAGAGATTACGATTCTTGGATCTAGCTGTGTCAGCCAATGTAACTCTTCCATATCTGAAAATCCCCATGTCTCATGTCGAGGTCCCCAAAGTATTGATGTAAATACTGTGAGTGAAATTACTGGTTATACTAGAAATCAGGGACCAGGAATGCTCTACCACTTAACCTATGAAAGAGCCGTGGATTTTTCAACTCAAACTCTGACAACAACTACGAGCCAGACTGTAAGTAGAAGTACTGGTGCTGTATTAAATTCTAGTTCAACTACCACAACAAATAGCTTGGGAGCCGATTTACCCCCTTCTCCTGTTGAAATTCAATTTGATGATTTTCTAATGCCAGGAAGCACTGTTGAGTGGACTGACGAAGTTCCTTGTGCTCAATTTGTTCAAAACTCACAATCACCTCAAGCCGATGGGACTGTTTCACAACACTCTCAAGACGCTGGAAAGGTAATTTATCGACTTGATGCAAATAGCGATCATTCGAATATTGAGCCCTTTCGTTTGAGTTCAAAAATTATTGAATTTGAAGATGGATTTAAAGGAAAACTGAAGATTAATTACGTTCCTGTACAAGTTATCCATACACACTAAAAAATTTTAGGAGTTTGCTTTGAAAAATATAATTAAAAACAAAATAAGAAAGCTCCTTGGTGATAGCCAAGGATTTTCTCTTGTTGAAATCATAATGGCCATTGGGGTTTTAAGTGTAGGTGGATATGTCATTTTAAATACCACACAAACTGTTAATAAGCAGGAAAAAGTGATGACTGTTACTCCGGTAGTTTCTCGCTTGAATTTAAATATGCTTACTAAGGTAAAAAGGATTCTTACTGAAATTAAGGACGAAAATGATGTTCATAACCAAGGTATTTGTAAATATGTATCTTCGACTGCAGCATCCCCCGGAGTTGGTCCAGTATTTATAAAACTTTTTTCAGAAAGTGGAAGTGATGGATTTTCAAATGCCAGATGGGAACAATATGTTGGAGATGACTGGGATTCAGTAGGGCCTCAAGGGAGTGAATGTGAGGCCAAGAATAATTATCAAAAATGTTACAAGATGAAGTCAGACACAAACTTAGGTTTATCAGATAAGAAATCTTCTGATTTAAACGTCGTTCTATCAATTAAAATAATGCCTCTTAATATGAATCCTTTTATTGGTGATGGTAAGTTGTTTTCAGATATCTCAGGAAATACTGACATCCGTGATGTCAAAGATGTTGGCTTCAAAGTTATTGCTAAAGTTAGTTTTAATATCGAAAAAGATCGTAGAATTAGTAAGATTTACGATGACTTTATCTGGGCCCCTGCAGTTGGTTCTTGTGATTACACTCTATCTAAAGGGAAAAAGGTTAAACTTAGTCTTTCAGGGGCAGGTGCATCTGATCCCGATGGAAATACTGTTTACAACAGATCTGGTTTTGCTGGGAATAAACAAGACCCACTAAGAGTTATTTTTAGAAAAACTCAAGTACAAAAAGGTAAGTTAACTAATAATGGACAATTTTTACAGTCCGATACAAATGAAAATATTTTTGGTTCGTGTAATGAAGTGAAGTATAGATGTCCTCAGGAAGATCATAGCAAGAGAGAATATGACGATATTAGTATGACAATGAACCTGACATACTTTCCTGATAATAAGCTTGTTCCTTTCTTTGCTTCTCAAATGACGATGGTTCCAAAATTAGTTATGCAAAAAGGGGAATCAGGTACTGATTTAATTTCTAGTACAGCTAGTAAGTCTGGATATTACTTTGACGAGCTCCCATATTCTTATGACAGTTCTAAGAGCGAATATTTCCTTTCTGGAGCTCAAAAACAACCACTAGTAGTAGACGGTTCCCATATTCTTCAAGTTGCTATCTCAGATAATTCAAGCAGTGGCAGTTCAAACAGTCTTTGTAGAAGAATTTGTACTAGTGATTCAAATTACAACACGTCAGGCACAACGTATGTTGATAGATACTCCCCCTATTTATCTTATAAATTTAAAGGGTTTGATGAAGATTTTAAATTAGCGAGTAATCAGGCTTTTGGTTGTACATCTTGCTACATGAAAGGCTGTGACAGATTAGGTCTTGAAACATTTGGACCAATGGCTAAGCAACCTTATCAACCTTTAGATTCTGGTATTCCAGAATGTTCAATGAAAGAAGCAAGTTCTGTCGTAAACGATATCAATCCATATAAAGGATCCTCGAAAGAAGGTAATGGCTGGAGTGGTGACTCTAAAAAATGTATCGCTGCTAAGTTGAGCTATGATCAGTCGAGTCTTGTTTATTACGCAGAAGACTGTAGTTCATCACTTCCTGTTATGTGTTTTAACTACGGTAAATTTCTTTTAGCTAGAGATATCAGCAACGGGAATGAATCTTTATCTAAAGTTAAATTCTCCGATGCTTCTGCAAGATGTTTTAAAATGGGACTTGAGAAAATACCTGTTGCTGCCTTAGATGAATACTTAGGGAGTACAACTCTCCCAATGCCAAAAGTTAATGGACGTTATGAGTTTATTAACTTAGCAGAGCAAGGTCTTTTTATATCCCCTCAAATTCAAAAAGACGTGAAGTATTACAATGAGTGGAGAATGCAAAACGGAATCGGTAAAGATGATAAGTTTTGGGTAAATATGGAAAAAGACAGCGGTAATAATATGGCAGCAGGAGCTCCATTAATGTCAGCTAAGAGTGCTGATAAATATGGTGTCTATTTTGACGGAAATGGAGTCCTTATTTATCGTCAATACGCTAGTGACTTAGGTCTTAGGTCTATCTCTGGGGATAAAGGGATGATTCTTTTCCACAATATAAAATTCAAAGGTGGAGTTGCTGTTAATCCAATGAATCCAATGAGTGGAGAAGACAGTCGAAAGTTTCCTTTCATCTGTCGAAAAAACTCTGCACCTTACGAGCTTTACAAAAGTGACTCAACTTCTAATAAACAATCAGATGGCTTCTCAATTTGTAATAATTCTGGAGGTAAATTTCTTCCACCAACGACTTCCCTTGGTTGGGTGAAGGCCATGTTCTTAGTCTCTGGGAATCATCGAAATTACCCGTTCCCTGACCCTAAGATGACAAGTGTCTCCTCAGCAAAAGGGGCCTGGGTAGGGTTACTAGACAAGAATGATGGCAAGGGATTCGGTCTTATGAATTTTGATCGTTTGAACTCTATAGGTGATACTTCTATTTACACTCCTAGAACAGAAGACAAAGTTAAAATTGTAGATGGGGAAGGGAGATATCAAAACCCAAGGGCCATGGTCGTTTCAGGTCGAATTGATAATAAAAATGTTGATATTCCTGCTAAAGGCCGTTTAAAAGTGAATATTGAAAATATATATACGATAAATATTGAACTTAATGATCATGAGACAGATGTTAAGAAAATGACTTTAGATGACATTGCTTCTAAATTTAATGGAGAAACAAGCAAGGCCACTATGCGAGTAGAGCGAACAGGCGGAAATGATGATGACTCTAGATATAAAATCATTATAGAGAGTAAATCGACAGATGTTGACTCAATGGTTGAAATTTTAGATGGGAACTCTAACTCTGTTTTAAGTTTTTCTAAAGGGGATAAAGGTACTGCTCCTAATCCCAAGAAACTCTGCTTAGATAATTCTCAATACTCATTTGAGAAAATACCTAAAAAGGGTTATTGCAAAAATGAAGTTACTATAAATTCTATAAAACATGGGAAGATTTTTGGAATGTTATGGGAACTAGGTGGATATAGTACTCAAGAAAGATTTGTATTTGGGAATTAGGATGATTAAAAAAATATTTAAGTCTGAAAAAGGGTTTACTCTTGCAGAAGTTGTTGTCGGCGCTGGTTTAATGGGGCTTGTAGGTCTAGTCATAGTAAATACGATGAAGACCATGGGGACACAAGTAAAAACGACCAGAAAAAAGAATGTTAGACAACTTATGATGAACACTATCGTGAGGTATGGGAATCGAGCAGCTCAAGTGGTTAAACGAGAAGACTTTCATAACTCAAAAACATATTACAATTCAAGTCGAACTATTTTTGAACCTGTTGCGACAACTTACTCCACCCCCAGTGGGAAGGGTTTGATAGAGTTTGAACATCAAGGTACAAGCAAATCCCTTCAGGGTGGGAGTTTTGAAGTAAAGCTTTCTACAATTGGGAATCAAGCAGATGGAAGCATTAAAGGTACAGGAGCAATAATTTCTAGATGTATTAATGAGTCAGACAGGAATAGTAATTTTACTCTTGATCAAGTGTATGCAATTAATACAGTTCCCGTTGTAAGATACGAGGGCGCTAATAAAGTTAAAAAAGTGTTTTGTTGTTCTCGAAACAATTTGGACTGCAGTAACCAAGTAACTAAAGGTAGTTCTTTAAGACCTCGCGTATTTTATGTAAACGAAAGAAAGGTCCAGATGTATCCTGGCCCAGGGCAGAGCCATGATGTTGCCGGGACTGGAATGAACTTTTACTTTGACTCAGCTTCAAACCCAGAAAGTTATCAGCTAGTGTTGTTTGCTGTTGAGAATGACTGCCTTCAAAATGATGACAAAGATTTAGGTACAAGAGAATGTAAAAATAAAAATATTGTTACGATAAGAATTATTGAAGGGATGTTAGCAAGTGATATTCATGACTCAGGAATGTTAATACTCGGCCAATAATATGAAAAAATTAATCTTAATTTTTTTAGCTCTCAATACTCTTGGTTGTACTAATAACAAGTATCAGGAAAAATTTTCTAATTCCGTTCGTCAACAATTTAAATCTAGCCTGAAACCGTTAAGTAAACCCAACTATTTTAAGATCATGGGAAGAATTCCTACTGGTTCAGAATTAGAACTAGGGAGGCAGTTGTTTTCTGACACAATATTAAGTCGAAATAATGATGTCAGTTGTGCCACATGCCACTTATCAAACCATGGCTTTGCAGATGGTAATACATTAAATGTAGGAACGATGGGCAAGGGTGGCCCTAATGGAGACAACGTCGGTCATAAGTTTGATACAGGAAAGCTAAGTGTTGATAGGAGTTTAGGT
>JAGSHI010000148.1 GCA_023954635.1 Bacteriovoracaceae bacterium | reverse complement strand
TCTTTGCAACTGATGCAACGAGCTCGCTTTCTAAGATTCAATCACTGTATCCCCATCAATCAAAAGAAGTGATTTTAAAAAGAATTAAGTCTTCTGAAGACCAATTTTATTTCTTAAGAAGTTTTGTTCCTTACTTTTATGATTATATTTCAAATAATAAATCTTCATTACAAACCTGGGCTCCCCTTCATCAGTATTCCGGTTTTTTAGCAGGAGATGCTCACCCTCAAAATTTTGGAACCCTTATAAACCAAGAAAGTAAAATGCATTTTGGAGTTAATGACCCTGATGATGGAGGGTTCGGACCACTTTACCTTGATCTTCTTAGATACTTTACTGCCTCCAATCTTTTGCTCAATACTTCCAACTCTAGTTTATCTGACACTCAAGTTGAAACTCTCCTAGAGGCCTACTTAAAGGGAGTTAAAGATTCAAAATACAAATTAAGTGACATAACGAAAAAGCTCATTAAGAAATCAAAAAAGAAAGGGACTAATGTTAATCCCAAATGGATTACCTTAGATGGTGACTCCTATAAGTTTAAAAAGAGAAAGAGTCCTGCATTCACATACGATCTAACAGAAAAAGAAATTAATTCTCTTAAGAAAATTTTAAGTCTCAATTTGAAAGATGATATTAAAATACTGGATGCTTATGGATTACTAAAATATTCAGGAGGCTCAGGTGGCCTTAATCGTTATGAGCTCTTAATACAGTTTGAAGACAAAAAGCTAGCTTGGGCAGAATTAAAACAAGCAGCTCCCAAACCAGGAATCTTTCCTATTTCAACTAATGCGATTAGGTCAATTTCAAAACGTTATATAGAAAATATCAATTTAGAGCGAGGTAAAAACTGGCTTCAATATCATCCTATTGTTAAATTCGAAGGTAAGTCTTATCTACTTAGATACAGAAGACACGGCAATGACAGCATTGATGTTGATTCAGAAACACCTTATTCTGATTTTATATTAATAGCTAGTGATCAACTCTATAAGTTGGGTCAATTGCACCAACCTAATAGTTCTAAAAATTATATTTCTTCTCTTAAGAGTTTAAAAACCGAAGACTGGCTAAAGGATATCAAAACTCTAAGCCAGTTTATGACAACGTCCTATAAAGAACTCACAAGCTCTAAGGTTAGCCCTTAACGATTCTTATATTGAAACAAACGAGTATGCCCATTGGGATGCATTCCAATTGAATTATAATTTATTGGATTGGATGTTGGAGAGGGAATCATTTGCATAGTAACTTGAACACAAAGTGACTTGGCCTCATTTTCTGAACCACATACAATCATATAATCCTCAGTCACTTCTTTTGAAAGAGGTTTGATCACATATTTTTCAATTTCAGTATCGAGAGTAACTTCTAACATTTTTACATCAAAGGAACAGAGACATAGTCCTCAGGATCAACAAAGTCTGCAAAAGGGTCTAGGAAGTCAACAATAAGAACCCCATTGAGATGATCGAATTCATGTTGAGCAATAATCGCCTTAAAACCTTTTGCCTCTTCAGAAATTTCTTCACCATCTCTATTCAAGTAATCAAGATGAATTCGCTTAAATCGCTTCACTCTTACTCTTTTCCCAGGGATAGATAGACACCCCTCAGTAGAGTTCTTTTTTCCATAGTTAGAAAGGTATTTAACTTTTGGATTAATAACAACAGTTAGCGGAACACTAAATCCACTTTTCATAACAAACATTCTTTTAGAAACATTCACTTGGGGTGCAGCTAAACCAACTCCACCAGAGGCCTTCATCGTTGAAATCATATCATCAATAAAAGTTTGAAAAGTTTCAGATTGTATTTCATCTGCTGTCACATCAGTAGCAGTTAATCGCAAAGTTGGATGACCTAGTTCAATTATTTCTAGTGGACCACCAGCATACCCTCTAACCGAGTGAGAATGGGCCGCAAGAGAAATAGTCATCATTAAAGAAAGAAGTAGAGTTTTCATAGATATCCTTTAATAAACGCTATCAAATCAAAATTGCTTATACCAGAACATAACTAACAGTATGAGAAAGGCATTTAACCCTATGGAAAGACTACGCCCATGAGCTATTGCAATGAGCCTCAAGTTAACTTCCTTACTGGAAGGTACCCTGGAAAGTTCTTTTTGAAGCTGCTTTATTGCTTTTGGTTCAACCTTTCGCAAATAGTCTTTTTCACGATAAAAAATGTACTGTGAAGCCACCATCGCCCCTATAAAAACATATTGGACTTTGGGAAGTGGATAAGTTGAAAACTGGAAAAAGAGTGCCAAAGGTACGACAAAGAGAAAGAAGAGAAACAAAAAATAACCACTTTGATTTCTTAAATATATGGACACTTTTTCAAACATGACTAAGCATGGAATATTATTTTTAGTATGTCACTATGCAAAAGGAAAAGTCGTTAGACGAACCTCCTCAGATCAGGGTGATCAGAGCCCGTTTTCTTTAAAAAAACAATCAGGTCATTCAACTCATCCTTGAGAACACTTTTTTTCTGACTCCACTCTGAAATATACTTTTTTGTATGCCCAGCACCAATTTGATTCAAACTCTTAAGTTCTTCTAATTTCTCTAAGACTAAGTCTTCTGCATTATTCATCTTTTCTGGCCTCATAAGCACCTCCTGATGGGAGATTAACATCACCTTAGGTCAACTTTGTCAGGGCCTTGAAAACAGTATGCTAAATGATATTTGTCACTGTAGTTTTTACATATTTTGCTTTAATTTTCAGACATTTGAGGTCATTTGCACTATAAGAGTCTCAATTACACACACATGAGGAAATTACATGAAATCATTAATCACTATGGCAGTTGTACTGCTAAGCTTTAGCGCAAGTGCAACTTACTACTCAGGAAGCTCTTTTAACCAGGTTTGGGGACAAATCAAGAGTGATGAGTATAAGAAATTACCAAAAAATAGAGTCTCTCTTCATAGCCTACTAGGTTTTCTTGAGAGCAAAATTAAACAAGCTGCAGATCGTACATTAGCTGATCGATCTGACTTACTTCCACAATTCAAAAAGCTTGCTCACCCAAATGGTGTTTGTCTGGCCGGAAAGTGGGAAATAACAGAAGAGAATCCATACGGTGGTTATTTCAAAAAAGGTTCAGAGGCAATGATCATTGCTCGAGCTTCAACAGCGATGTCAGGAACAACTCAAGGAACAAATAGAGGATTTGGATTTGCTGGAAAGCTTTTTCCAACTCTTGATGCTTCTAAGAAAGTCGGAACTGCTAACTTCTTCCTCGTTGATGACTTAGGTGGAACAAAAGCTCCTCATTATACTGGAGTTGAAATGCTTAATGAGCCAGCTGTTTCAACAACTGCTGCTGTTATTGGAAACCTGTTCTATGCTCTTAAACTGGCTGCTACTTTTGGAAAAGCTGATAGCAACCCAGGAGTTAGACAACTTTATGAAGTTTCTTACCTAAGAGAAACTCTTAAGACTGTTAGAACTCCACAGTGGATGAAAGTTGGGGCAAGAGATGGTCAAACAGTTGATAGAAAAGACTTCAGAGATGAATTAAACATCAAAAATTATAACGGTGAGATCGTATTCGATATCTCTGTTGCTTCTAAAGATGTTGAAGGCAAAAAGAACTGGAGACAAATTGGAACAATCACAATTACAGATACAATCGCATCTAACTCTTGTGATCACAGACTTCATTTCCACCACCCAAAATGGAAATCAAACCTTAAACACTAAGAACTTATGAAAATTATTGTTTTAATATCATTTATAATTACAATTTCATACTCGACAGCAGGGACCATCTCTTTTATTGGTCCTTGTTCGTCGGATCCTGTATTCAAGACTCAGTTTAGCATTGATAATATTAGTAATGCAGGAAAAGTCACAATCGACACTTTGAAAAAGTTTAATATTCCACATATTGGAACTGCTCAAGGAATGAATTCAATTTTTGACACCCCAACAGGTTCAGATGCCATTGAAGTAGTAAGTGATAATGAAATGCACGCCTATGGTTGGTGCTTTTCAGTTAATGGTTTCGAGCCTGCAGAGTATCCAGTGAATATCGAAGTATTAGAGAAAGACCATATTTTGTGGTGGTTTGGTTATGCGACTTTTAAAGATGGGCAATGGATCACTCAATGTACACCTTCCCACACAAGACAAGCTGCTCAATTCTGTAACTGAAGTTCTTCCTTGTAGCTCTCTATTTTCTTCTTATCTTCTCCAGGAACACTTCCAAACAAAGATCCTGGCCAAGACTTGTCACCCTTATAACGACAGATAATATGAATGTGTAATTGAGGCACCATATTTCCAAGCGCAGCAACATTCAGTTTATCAGGACTAAACTTCGATTCCATTTTTTTTGAAATAAGGGAGATCTCATCCATCAGCTTATATTGATCATCTTTACTAAGTTCATGGACTTCTCTGATATTAGGTATTTCAGGAACGAGAACAACCCAAGGGTTATCACTATCTGGAAGCAAAAAGGCTTGGCACAAATCAAGTTTTCCAAGACTAATTAAATCTTTTTCTAATTGGGGGTGAAGTTCAAAACTCATACAGCTTCCACATTATTCAATTCGAGAGGCTCTTTTTCAACGAGAACTCCACTAATCCAAAAACAAAAGAGGGCCAATACTAGTCCGCCAATCGCATCAACAAAATAATGTTGTCTCGTTGTAATTGTTGAAAGACAAATAAGAAGTCCCCAGACCGAATAAACTTTCGAAACTCCCTTTCTCTCTAGCTGATAAAACATAAAAGAAAAGGCAACTGATGCTATATGCATCGAAGGAAAGCAATTTATAGGAGTATCCATTTTTTGAATCCAAACCATTCCTAAGTCTGGATTAATAGGATCGAGAGAAACTCTTGGATAAGTTGTGGGCAAAAAGACAAAAAAGAGAGTACTTATTATCGAGGAGGCCATCCCTGCAATAGCAAAACGAGTAAGGTTTCTTGATGACTTCAGCTTAAAAATAATTGAGATATCGTAAAGGTGAAGCGTAATATAAATCCATGAACTCCATGGGATATAAGGAATAGCTTTATCGATAAAAGTTAGAGGTAAGTATTGAGGTTCAAATATGGGAAACTGATTTGTTAGACTGTACAGTCCCATTAAGACAGTACCAATCGCTAAGAGATAAGGGATTCTATTTTCTGTTGTAACAAATATTCTAATCATTTGTTTTATTATACTGCCGCCCGTTAAAAGCAGCAAACATTATTCAAAGATAAGACCTTCGTCTTCAAGAGGTCTCAGCCTAAAAGCATATATATCTAAAAAATAGTTTTGATTAACTTTCCAGGGCGTCTTCTTCCCTTGTTTTGGTAATTCTTTTTTTGATCTCAAAAAATAACTAGATGAAAAATCAATTAAAGGGACTAACTCAACGTTTGGATCTTTTTCAGGACAGACATATTGATAGTTTTTATCATCTACATGCTTAATGATTTTTGCCATCCATTCGCTCGCCAAGTTACATTTTAGCGTCCATGAAGAGTTCGTGTAACCAAAAATCATTCCGAGGTTTGGAACTCCCGTAAACATTGTACTTTTATAAGGCACAAGACTTCTAGGCTCAATCGTCTCCCCATCCACAGTAATTTCTAGTCCTCCAAGAAATTTAAGATTTAACCCTGTTGCAGAAACTATGATATCTGCCTCAATTTTCTCACCCGATTCTAAAAGTATTCCATCTTCAGTGAACTTTTTAATCGAGCTAGTCACAAGGGTCGCTTTTTTTGTGTTGAGGACATTGAAAAGATCACCATCGGGAACAAAACATAGTCTTTGATCCCAAGGAGCATATTTTGGAGAAAAGTCTTTTTCCAGCTCTTCAAAATTAATAAGACTCTTCTTAACACCCAACTTTATAAGTCTACTAGCGGCTGCGGGAAATATTTTACAAAAGTGAAAGAAACTAAGTGATACTATGATATTTTTCCAACGGATTAGATGATGGGCTAAATTTTCTGGTAATATCTTCTTAAGTAATTCTGCAACTATATCTACCTCAGGTAGCGAAGCCACATAGGTTGGAGACCTTTGAAGCATTGTCACATGGCTAGCTTTCTTTGTTAATTCTGGAACAAGTGTAACCGCAGTTGCCCCACTTCCAATAACCACAATATTTTTATCTTCATAGTTTAGGCTTTCATCCCATTTTTGAGGATGAACAAACTCTCCCTTAAAACTGTCTTTATCAGGATACTCAGGTGTGTAACCTTTATCGTAATCATAATATCCACTACACATTAAAAGGAACTTACTTTTTTTAACATCAACTTTTCCCGTGCCAACTTGTTCAACGCTTACTTTCCAATATTTTTTTGAGCTATCCCAATTGGCCTTTGTTACTTTTTGACCATGAATAATCTTTTCCTTAATTTTAAACTCTTCGGCAGTGTCTTTTATATATTTTAAGATAGTCGGACCATCAGCAATTGCCTTTTCACTTTTCCAAGGACGAAAAGGGAAGCCAAGAGTATACATATCTGAATCTGAACGAATTCCAGGATAGCGAAAAAGGTCCCAAGTTCCTCCCACTGACTCTCTGGCCTCTAGGATTGCATAACTTTTTCCAGGACACCTGTTTTGAAGATGCCAGGCCATGCCAATTCCCGACAACCCTGCTCCTACAATAAGTACATCATAAAAGTGTTCACCTTCCGCTGTATGAATAATTAACTCCTTTGAATTCAACTCATTGTATTGTAATCTCCATCCTATGTCAGACAAATCGACCTTAGACCAATACAATTCCCACTCTAGCGACTTCATTAGCCGCTACCAAACTATTAAGCCCGGTAGAATGTATGAGCTCATGGCCGTTTTTTTTAAGCGTGGAGGCCGAACCCTAGATATAGGTTGTGCATCAGGGAGAGATCTCGCCTACTTAAAGGGAAGTGGTTATGAAATTGAAGGTCTTGATGCTGTGGCCTCATTTGTTGAACACTGCCAAAGAAACTTAACAGATATTCCTGTTTATTATGACTCTCTACCTGAACTCAAGTCACTTGAAGATTCAAGGTATGACAACCTTTTGCTCTCAGCCGTTTTAATGCACTTACCTTCTGAAGATTTAACGACTGCGATTAAAAATATTCTTAGGATTTCAAAGCCTGGCGGACGAATACTTATCAGCATAAGAAACTTTAGAGAAACAGAAGTTGTCGATCAAAAAGGAAGAGAGCGGGACGGAAGATTATTTTCAAATATCCCAGTCCCTAAACTAATCGAACTCTTTGCGGAGTTTGGAGCCAAGGTTATGTTTCAAGAAGACCAAGATGAAGGTCGTCGAGAAGATGTTATTTGGCATAATTTTGTCTTTGAAAAAAATCTGTAATTAATTATTTAAAATTAATTAAATTCATTTCATTCTTGTTCACAGTAAGCTCAAAAATATCAGGTCTTGAGTAGTGACCGCCGATATCCATTGATCTTCTTCCATCAACAACTGCATCCAAATCATATTCGGAATAAAGAATTCCTTTCTCTTTTGTCATAGGACCCGCAACGGCTCCTCCAAAAGGTTGGTAGAGAACAGCATCTCCATTAGAAAGCCAGTCTTCAGGATCAGGGAAAACTTCGGCCTTATGTGGAACAGAATCAGGAATATCTTTGCATTGAATTGCAGTTGAACATCCAGCGACCCAACAACCGGCCTCTCTAGCAATATGTCTTAATGTTCCAAGCCAAGACTCTCCACAGTCCCAAGTCGGAGCCAGATAAACTTCAACTCCTTGAGCATAGAGAGCATATCTTGAAAGTGGCATATAGTTCTCCCAACAGATGAGAGTTCCAATTCTTCCTGCAGGAGTATCGACAACGTTCAGACCTCTTGCATCTCCCCATCCCCAAACCATTCTTTCTGGGTTGGTTGGAATGAGCTTTCGATGAACATTTAATATTTTTCCATCAGGTCCAATAACTGCATATGAGTTATACAATGTGGACTGACTTGCTTCTCCATTGATCTCATGAAATCCCATTGCAACAGTAACATTACATTTTTCTGCAACATCCTGAATTGGTTTCAAATCATCTTTAGAAAGATTAAGAGAATTTTCAAAAAGAGTATGGTGAAGATCTTTGCATTTTCCCATGTCTCCACCAGGCTTTAATCTCCAAACCCAAGATGGGTAACCAGGAAGATAAGCTTCAGGGAACAT
>JAGSHI010000134.1 GCA_023954635.1 Bacteriovoracaceae bacterium | reverse complement strand
ATTTGAGGAAGGTATTTGTAGAGTTACTATGATGGCCAACTTTGAATGTTGGGACGAGTTAGAGAGAAAGATATATAAAGAACATAAAGAAAAAGTTGCAACGACGTCTCTCGATCTAATGAATCGATTTGCAAAAGATAAAACTGCAGAAATCCAATTTAAAGATGTCTTCACTCCCACAACAATTAAAAGATACACTGGTCACTTTGGTGGCTGCGTCTATGGAAGTCCCGACAAAAGCCGGACAGGCGAAACAGAATATAAAAACCTATACACAATAGGAACAGATCAAGGTTTCCTAGGTATTATAGGTGCAATGTTAAGTGGAATTTCAATGGCAAATCTCCATGTACTATCTGGAGATATATGAAACTTAATTTTTCTAATGTGTGGTTTTCCACACCTACATCTTATTTACCTGAAACGATTGTCTCAAGTGAAGCTATTGAATCACGTTTAGGAAGTCTTTATAAAAGACTTAAATTGCCTCATGGCAGATTAGAGCTCATGACAGGCATTAAAGAGAGAAGAACTTGGCCAATTGGAACTAAGCCGAGTTCACTATCTATAAATGCTGGAAAAAAACTCATTGAAGAAAATAAAATCAATAGAGATGATATAGACCTACTCATTCACTCTTCTGTTTGTCGCGACTTTTTAGAACCTGCAACATCGAGTGTTGTCCATCATGGACTTGAGTTAAATCCAAATTGCATGATATTTGACTTAAGTAATGCGTGTCTTGGAGTACTTTCCAGTATGACAATGGCCGCTCAAATGATTGAAACAGGAACTATTAAGCACGCCCTAATTGTCTCTGGTGAAAATGGTGGACCATTACTTAACTCTACAATTGATAACCTTTTAAACGACAAAAATATAAATCGGAAAAATATCAAAAAATATATTGCAAACCTTACTATTGGATCGGCCGCAGTTGCTATTTTATTATCAAATAAAAAGTCTGAATCAACTCCTCACCAATTGATAGGTGGCTCAAATATGACAGACTCGAATGCACATAATCTATGCCAAGGTGACGGTGATCCTAACTCCTTAACGATGCAAACGGATAGTGAAGAACTCCTTAAGGCCGGTACGAAGTTGGCAAAAAACAATGTTGAGGAGATGCTCAAAGCACTTGAATGGAAAAGAGAAGAGCTTGATTATGTCATCGGACATCAGGTTGGTCGCGCCCACGAAGAGCAAACAATGAAAGCTATGAAATTAAACAATATAGAAACAGAAATTACTTACGATTTTTTAGGGAATACTGGCAGTGCAGCTCTTCCAGTGACCTTATCTCATCTAGAAGAAACAAAATCACCAAAACCAGGCTCTAAAATAGCATTGCTTGGAATTGGAAGTGGTTTAACTTCAATTATGTTAGGAGCCAAGTGGTGATCCCTCAATATCTAAAACCTGAATATCCTTTTAACAGTTTATCATTCAATCTTGATAACAAATATCGAATGAATTACCTTGATGAAGGCCAGGGTGAACCTGTCGTTATGCTACACGGTAATCCAACATGGAGTTTTTATTATCGAAACTTAGTAAAAGGTTTAAAGGAAAACTACAGAGTTATTGTCCCCGACCATATTGGATGTGGATTATCTGATAAACCACAACAATATAGTTATAAATTAAAAAATCATATTGATAATGTAGAAAAATTACTTGATCACATGGGAATTACAAATTTTCATTTAGTCGTTCATGATTGGGGAGGCGCAATTGGAATGGGTCTTGCCACCAGAAACCCATCTAGGATTAAATCAGTCACCCTTTTAAATACTGCCGCTTTTACTGATGCAAAAATCCCAGCAAGAATTAACATATGTAAAATTCCAGTAGTTGGTGAAAGACTAGTTAGACATTTAAATGGTTTTGCTTGGCCTGCCACATTTATGGCAGTTGAAAACAAACTCTCTAAGGACGTAAAAAAGGGTTATCTACTACCTTACAATAATTACAAAAATAGAATTGCAACGGCAAAATTCGTTCAAGATATTCCGATGTCTCAGAATCATGAAAGTTACTCAACCCTTTTAGAAATAGAAAAGAAATTAGACACAGTCACATGCCCAAAGCTCATCCTCTGGGGAGCAAAAGATTTTTGTTTTAATATGCACTTCTTCAATCGATGGACAAAGTTTTACCCTGATGCAAAAACTAAAGTTTTTGCTGATGCCGGACATTACGTATTAGAAGACAAGAAAGAAGAAACATTAGAAATGATTTCATCATTTTTAGGTGATTCTCAAAAATGAATATTGCAACACTTATTGAAAAACAAGCTAAACAGCATCCGGACAAAGATGCAGTGAGAGTACCTCTTAGAAGGTTTGGGGGGTATAATTATCGATCAATAAGTTTTGAAGAGTTTTTAACTAGATCTAATCAATATGCAAATGGTTTAAAGTCTGAAGGCATTACAAAGGGAATGAAGGTTCTCATGTTTGTAAAACCAGGACTTGATTTTCCTGTACTAACATTCTCATTATTTAAGCTAGGCGCTATTCCTGTTTTTATAGACCCGGGTATGGGAAAGAAAAATCTCATCGAGGCAATTAAAAATGTTAAGCCAGAGGCCATTATAGCTGAGCCAATTGTTCACTTAATCAAGGCCTTAAACAAAAAAGCCTTCAGTTCTATCAAATATTCTTTTACTGTAGGTAATTTTCCACTATTCGGTTCAAAATCGATAATTCCATTTCGTTCACTTGACCATAAGTTTGAAAAAATCGAAATAGATCCAAATGAGTTGGCTGCAATATTATTTACAAGTGGTGGAACTGGAGTTCCGAAAGGTGTGGAATATTCCCACACTATATTTCTTGAGCAAACTCAATTACTTCAAAAACTTTTTGACCTTAAGTCAGATGACATAGATGTACCAGGGTTTCCTCTTTTTGCACTTTTTACTCTGGCAATGGGAATGACCTCTTGTATTCCAGATATGAACCCGAGTAAGCCAGCGACTGCAAATCCGAAGAGACTTGTAAAAAATATTATCGATAACAAAGCTACATTTGTTGCAGGAAGCCCTGCTATTTGGACTAAGGTTGCTGAATACTGCACCAAAAATAAGATAACACTACCTTCTGTAAAATACCTGGTTATGTTTGGTGCTCCAGTTGCACCTCAAGTTCATGAACAGTTTATGAATATTTTAACCAATGGTGATACTTATACACCTTACGGTGCAACAGAGTGCCTACCTGTTAGCTGTGTTAAGGGATCTGATTTATTATCAAATGCTGTAACACTTACAAAACAAGGGAAAGGAACTTGTGTCGGTGAAGCAGTACCTGGAGTAAAAGTTGAAATAGCCCAAATCTCAGATGAAGAAATAACTTCGTTCGAAGACATTGAAATACTTCCTGAAGGGAGTATGGGTGAAATCATTGTGACGGGGCCTACTGTTACAAAAGCTTATTATGAAATGCCAGAGAAAACGAGAGAAGCAAAGATTTTAGAAGAGAGCACAACCTGGCATAGGATGGGTGATCTTGGTTACAAAGACTCAAATGGTGATATTTGGTTTTGTGGAAGGAAAACTCATCGAGTTACGACTCAAAAAAATATTCTTTCGAGTGTTCAATGTGAAGCTATTTTTAACAATCACCCTTATGTTAAAAGGTCCGCTTTAATTGGAATTGGAAATTTAGGAGATCAGAAACCTTCTATTGTAATTGAACCGAAAAAAGGTCTTAACCAAAATGTACTAAAAAATGAACTTTCACTTTTATCTAAGGCCCACCCAGTAACTAAAGAAATTGAAAATATATATTTCACTAATAGTTTCCCTGTAGATTGTAGGCATAATATTAAAATAGACCGTCTAAAGTTACGTGATCAAGTTATTCAAGGACAAATTCAATGAAAGTCCTTGTAACTGGAGCAGGTGGTTTTCTAGGAACACATATAGCTAAAAAGCTTATAGACCAAGGTCATCAAGTTATAAACCTCTCTCGTGGAAACTATCCTCACTTAGAAAAGATGGGGATAAAAAGTTTTAAGGCCGACTTACAAAATCATAATGAAATTGAAGTTGCATTAGATAATGTTGATGCCGTTATACATACTGCGTCTAAAGTTGCAATGTGGGGAAAATGGGAAGATTTCCAAAAGATAAACGTAGAAGGAACAAAAAACTTAGTCAATTTGTGTAAGAAGAAAGGTATTAAGTATTTCGTTAATACTAGCTCTCCTAGTGTTGTGTTCGGTGATGAAAGCTTAGAAGGCGTTGATGAAACTGTTGATTACCCATCAACTTACTATAGTCGATATGCAAAAAGTAAGGCCGAATCGGAAAAGTGGGTTCTTGAGCAAGCAAGTGAAACATTTAAAGTTGTCTCACTAAGGCCACATCTCATATATGGACCTGGTGATAAAAATCTTTTCCCTAGGCTAATTGAAGCTGCTAAAAAAGGAAAACTTAAAAGAGTTGGTGATGGTAAAAACAAAGTAGATGTTATCTATGTTGAAAATGCAGCAATTGCTCACCTAAACGCACTTGATAAGTTAAAAACAGACAACTCTATTAATGGTCGTGCTTATTTTCTTGGACAAGAAAGACCAGTTATTCTTTGGGATTTTATTAATGAAATACTAGATAGGGCCAAGGCTCCCCGACCTAAAAAAAATATATCCTTTAATAAGGCCTATAAAATTGGAAACGTTATAGAAAAGTCCCTAGAGTTCCTAAGTATCTATAATGTACACCCCCCAATGACCAGATTCGTGGCCCTCCAGTTATCGAAGTCTCATTGGTTTAATCACTCCAATGCTGAAAAAGATTTAGGCTTTAAACCAACATTTACCATTGAAGAAGGTCTAGACCTTACTCTCAATTAATCAATATTAATACTAGCAGGCGTTCTTAAGTTACTATCTTGTTTCCAAGTGTCAACGACACCTAAGTCTTTAAATTTCCCTTCATTATAATTTGTTAAAAACGGTAAGCCTGACTCGGTTTGAGCTTGAAAGTTCCCATATAAAAAAGAATGCTGAATTCCAAAAAAATTATAAATATCAATTTTGTTCTTTGATTTTTCGTATAAAGTTTGAACAAAGGATTTAAACCGCCAAAGAGGGATCTTATGGTTTATTTCATCTTTAGAAATTTTCGAGGACAATTCCATACACTTCCGAGTCATAAAGAAACGTTTTCTTTTTGACCACCAATATCTCTTTTTCATTCTCTTATCGCAATCTCGATAGAGCTTGCCTGTATAGTTTGTATGTTTAAGTTCCATTTCATATTTTTCGAATTCTTTTTTAAGCTTCCATTTACAAAAGTTAAAAAGGTTACGAAAATCCCACCACTTCTTTTTTGTATGTACTTGGCAAGCCTCATCTATATAATTGTACTTTTGTATAGAGCTTAAACCATTAAAGTACCAAACGGCTTCTTTTCCTAATTGCCAGTTGTAATGGATTTTCACAGGCCCATGTAAATGATCTGACTCAAGCAACCTAACAACTGACGGATCTACGCCAGAATAAGATTCTAAAAGTTTTATCGTATCCATTTTATACTTCTTCTTAGACCAACCTTTAGTCTTAGAAGCAAAGTAATCTGTCGTGAACTTTACTGAAAGTTTATAACCTTTTTCTACATCTAGATCTTCTTTAGATTTAATAAGGTTTTCCTCATGATCATATTCAACTCTTACAGTTTTACTTTCAGATGCAGTATTATTAATAGCAACTGGTAATCTAAAAAGAGACCCCAGCAAGTCAGAAAAGAGTCTTGAAAATACATTCTGAACAAACCTAATTTTATAGAAGTTATGCCTAAAAAATGTTTTTATTTTATTATCTTTTATAATTTCAATATGTTCAGTTTTTTGATCTCTAATCCCACCTAAGATTAATATCATATACTTTGATTTCATTATTTGAGATTCTCTGTTTTCGAATGAGTTAATATTATATTTTAGGATGTCTAGATTAGGTGTTCTATGCCATAGAAGTTTTCGAACTTCTCTATACAGGTCAGAATCATACATTAATGCTTCTATATCAGACTCATAAAAGCTGAGATAATATTTACTTGATTGTTCGTACCGATAGGTAAAATCATAAGATAATAGAGTCATTCGTAAAAGATTTAAGAAATCAATTTGAACAGATGCTGAAAGCCCTGCTGATAGTCCTTTCTTTTTCTCATAACTGAGCCTAAACCTTTCTTCTTCTCTTGGATTATCATCGGGTCCTAAGGCCTGAATATCTGTTTTAGCTAAAAGATCAAATTTAACCATTGCCCCGACTGATGCGGATAAGTTAACTCCTCCATTTCCATAAATTGGAATAGTTCCAAAACCACCTGCACTTGCAGATAAGTAATCTTGTTTTTGTAAGAATTCGTAAGGCTCCATCATTAACCACTCTCGACCTCTAAATTTTGCGAAGGCCAAGAAAAGTTTATCAAAGTGGTAAATCAGTCCCTCATTATAGCTATTGGCAAAGTGAACATACTTATAAGTTCTTTTGAATTGGACTCCAGCAAATGCTCCATATTGAGTTTGAGAGATATCAATAATGTTTCGATCTACTAAGTTTGATATTACTTTTGAAGCATCAATAGTAATATCAAATTCATCAGTTACGATCCATCTTTTATCATCAAAAAGGTCTGGGGCAACATTTCTCCTAACCTCTATTGCAAAGTCAAAGAAATCTTTCCCCCACCTAAAACCAATATTATTAAGTCCTCCTATATAAAAACCATTATTAGAATTAATAATACGATCAGTTTGCCTTTGCCCTATTCTTTCATAATGTCCATTAAGTTCATTGAGAATCTCTTGATATAAAGGATTGTCCTCTTGAAAATCAATAATACTCAGCCCAATGGAATTATTCCCATATACATTTCTTAATTCTGATTGATTAATTAATTTGAAGTTTTCGAATTTTACCGACTCATTTGAGTAGCCCCATTCAGAACACATCAATAGTAAAAGAGCGGCGACTAGTTTAAAGCCAATCATTGCTTTCATTTTAGTGAACCTTAAATGCTTCACCTTTAGAACTTTTACCGCTTACGTGCTGAATCCTCGTTCAAAGGATTCGGTGAGAATGAAGTTCTAGATATTATATAAACGTATCGCCGGATGAAAGCCCTACTTGACCTTTAGTCGATAGATTCTTTGAAATATCCATAAATTCAGCTGTTTGCAACAACCCTAAAGCCTATAACTCATTGGAAGCTTATTACTATGCTCATTCAAACCAAATTGTTCAAATTTTATTTTTTTTGCCCATTTTCATAGTCACTCGGTTTTATTTCAATAAATTAAAAGATTCATAGCTAAGAGAATTTTTCCTCCTACCGATAAAAAGTTATACAAAATTCAAGGAGGAAAACATGAAATATTTTTTATCTTTAATGACAGTGTTTTTGTTTGTATCTTGTGCATCTAATCCACACTGGGACAAGACTGAAGAGAATCATGATAATGCATGGACTGAAAAAAGTGAAACTTACAGAGCTCTGAGCTCAGTTGACGAAAGAGAAAAAGACAAAAAATAAATTACTGTAATGTGAATGTCTGGTTTAAATAATCAGCATTCACATTTCTTCCATCCAAAACACTTCTACTTATAACTTCAGTTCCATTATCTACAGAATTTGAACCCGTTAGTTTCAAAGAGTTATTTGATGAGGTAATTGAACGAAATGGCATAAGCCCAGCTTCTGTAGTTGCGGCAAAACTGACTGTCCCCCATCCAATTCCGTCCAAGCCATCTAACTGAGCTGCAATAGACATAAAATCAAAATCTGTTTGTGAATAAGCTGCACCTAAAGCATTTGTTGTACTTACTCCAAAGGCCTTAATTCCATGAGTTGTTTGAGCAGAGTTAATCTTGGCCATTTTTGCTAAATGGTTTGTAAAATTTAATGCTCCAGCAGTAGAAAACACATAACTTTCAGCTAAGTAATAATCTCCTGAACTAATTGTAGAAGGGGAAGAGCTCTCTTTTACAAATACATCATCAGGGTCCCAAGCGTTTACAAAAACTTTTAAATTTTTAGTATGTATATAATCAATGATTTCATTTTGCCTAAGCCTCATAGCATTATCAGTACCGGACCAATAATCGAATCCAAATTCATCTAAAAATACTCCCTCAACTCCCAGTGTTTCCCATTCGTCTACAGACGTTTTCATATCCGCCATAGAATGTGTCACAGTGTTACCGATATCGACGTATCCGAATACCTCTACCGAAGAGTTTATTCTGGGGATTATATAACTAGAGTTTGCATAATCAGGATGAGCTGCTTTTTCGATGCCATCGCCAATAACGAGTATATCGTATTGATCGAGGTCAGTTATAACTTTATCATTATCCCAAGCATGGGTTGGGTAATTTAAACTATTCAAATAAGCATAATAAATCCCAACATTTTTTAATGTCTTTTGTTGGTAAACTGTAGCACCTAAAGAGGCTCCATCGATTTGTATCTTCCCACCACAGCTGCTGAGGATACATGATAATAGTAGAGTAATGATTAGAAGTTTCATCACCATTATTTTAATTCATTTAGTAGTTTGGTAAAACATAGGTCCACAAATAGCTGAAATTGTGTAATGAAATAACTAGTTTAAGACAAATAACCGTCTAAGAGCACAGTGAATTGGCTAAATTTGTAACAAATTTATGTGTTTGCAACAGTTTCGACAACTTCTTCATCAAAATAATTAGCACTCATCCCAGCATCGACAGTTAACCCAGTTGCATTCACGCCACTAGATCGTGGGCTTAAAAGCCAAGTCACAGTATCGGCAACTTCTTGAGTTTTTAATGCTTCTTTTCGTAAAGTCAGTTTTTCAGCAAAAATATAGTTGTCGATGTAACCAGGAATACCTGCTGAGGCAGAAGTCTTAAGAGGTCCAGAGCAGACGGCATTAAAACGAACTTTCGAAAATTTAGAAAAGCTTTTTGCAAGAAAGGCCACTGTAGCATCGAGAGATGCTTTAATCGGCCCCATGTAACCATATGTTGTTGCTCGTGTATTTGAAATACTAATAGTCACAATTGAAGAGTCTTCATTAAAACTATTTTTTAAAGCACCACATAGTGATGTCAAACTAAAGCAAGAGATATTTGATGCTTGAAGATAGTCT
>JAGSHI010000161.1 GCA_023954635.1 Bacteriovoracaceae bacterium | reverse complement strand
CTCAAAAAGAAGCCGAGCAAGGTATTCTTGAGGCCAGTGATGATGTGAAGAGGGTCTTTAAGAAATCGTTAGCATATTATAATGATTCTATAACCGGGGAAGACGGGAAGTTTAAGACCCCTTCAATGGTATCAACATTTAAAATTAACTTTCAGATGGCGAGAGCATTTCACAAGATCGGGCAACTGGATAAAGCAGTTGAGTTATTCGAAAAAGTCGTTCAAATGCCAGTTAAGTCTGAAAATATTAAACGTGAAGCTGTTCTAAACTTAGCCGAAGTCTATGAAGGTAAGAATGAGTTTACAAAAGCTTCCCAGAATTATGATTTGGCACTAGGACTTTGTAACAAGAAAGAACTTTGTTCTTATATTAATTATCGAAAGTCTTGGATCTTCTTTAAAGAAGGAAATATTGAAAAAGCTATCTCAACTATTAAGTTGGGACTCTATGACTCACATGGAAGCCTTAAAGATCAGGCCCTTCAAGATTACTTGATGTTCACTGTTCAAAGAGCTACAGATGGTCAAAAAGAACTTGTAGAATTTGAAACTTTTTCTAAAAAACACCAAAGACCTAAGATGATGTCAAAATTAATGGAAGGTTTTTTTGGTGAGGGTAATAGAGTCGCTGGAGTTGCTTTCTTAAGTTATCTCAATAGAAAAACTCCAGATATGTTCTCTCAGATAAGACTCATGGAAGAATACTATGGGTTTAGAAATTGGGAAAAGTACAATACTTACTTAGATCAAGCCCTTCGTAAAAAGACAGTTCTCGATCTTAAAATCAAACAAAATAAGAAAATTGAAAAGACAATGAGACGACTTGTTGTTCAGGTTGACGGTGAAAGAAAACAAGATGTCACAAGAAATATCGAACTCAAGAAAACGATTGATCTTTACTTAGGTTATTTTCCAAACGATGAGCTAAGAGACAAAATGGTTAATGGCTGGATGGCTGCAGAAGAAAGCGAAGAGAAGATACTTGCTAAACTTCCAGAGTGGATTAAAAGTGAAGCAGAATTTAAAAAAGTTAAAAGAGAGAAAGAACTTCGAATTAAAAGAATTTCTTTAGCTCAAAAGCTTAAAAGAAATGATATCGTTCTTTCTGATTCTAAAAACCTTTTGCCTCTACTAGATGAGAAAGAAAAGAGAGAGTACCTCTACTTAATAGCGAGAACTCAATATTCAGAAAAAGATTTTGATAATGCTCTAGTTGGTTTTAAAGAGTTAGCTAAACTTCCAGAAGGTACGACAAAAAGCCAAATTGATAAGTTTGCTCTTCAGGCACAAAATTTAGCTCTTGATATACTAAATCAGAAAAAAGACTATGCTGGAATACAAGCACAAGCAGCCAGTTGGTTAGCAGTATCTGCTTTTAAAAACCATAATGAGTACAAAGAGATGAATAAAATTGCTTCTCAGGCCAGATTTGAAGAGGCCGCTACAAAAGAAGACAATCCTGATTCTCTTGCCACTTTTCGTGAGTATTGTTTAAAAGGTGAGTATGCAGACAAGTCTTGTCTCAATGCTAAGATTATGGCGCTCAAACTTAAGAACCAAAAAGTTCTGATCGAAATCCTAACAAAACTTAAAGATGAAAAGGCCCTTATTGTTGAGTATGAAGCAATGGGTGAATACACAAAGGCAGCTCATCTTCTTGAGAAGACCCAAAAGAAAGTTAAAAAGTTTGACTTAGATTTTTATCTTAAGATTTCTCTTTTTTACGAGATTGATAGAAATATTAAACAAAGAGATAGAGTACTGCGAAAGGTTATTAAGTGGCTTTCAAAACAAAAGAAACTTGATGAAGCCAGGCAAGCTCTTGTTTACGCAACATTAAATGATGCTGGAATGATTGATAGCAAAGTTTTGAGATTTCCTTGGTCTCTTGCAAGAAAGATGAGAATTATTCATGAACTAGAACTTCGTGGAACAGGAACTAAGAAATCTAGAAAGATGATGCTTTCAAGTAAAACTTCTCTAGGTGATAAATGGTCTCTAGCTAAACTTGAAAAAGTGATGGCCGCTTATAAGAAACAGAAAAAAGTTAAGTTTTATGGGAGAGGTTCACAAAGAAAGTTTAAGAGAAGAATCGCAAGACTTAATAAATTTGTTGAACTTTCTAAGGGATACTTAGAAGGATCTGATTATAAAACTAGAGTTATTATGCTGAATCTTGTGACTGCTTCTTATAAAGAACTTCATGATGAAATCTTGGCCACTCCACTTCCTGAAGGTCTTGATGCTGAACAATTGGCTCAAGTTAATACTCAACTTCAAGATATGGCGGCTCCATTCAAATTAGAAGAAACGAATTATCAAAAACTAAGTGCAGATCAGTTAGCTCAGGTTGAAGACGTAGAACTTAAAGCAAAACTAACTGCAGAGTACACAGATTACTTGGTCTTCTATGATGAAAAACCAATATTTGGAAATAATATTATGGATCTCAACTACGGATCTCTTAATGAACACTTAACTGTTCTTAAAGAGAAGCCAAATGAGGTCAAAGCATTAAATAAGATTAAAGAATACTTTGAAGTTAGTAAGCAATCTCGTATTGCGAATTACTTCAAAGGAAGAATTTTATCTCTTTAAGGATGAGGAGTAAGTTTTGAAAAAAATAACATTTTTACTTGTAAGTATGTTGTTACTCACTGGAGCTGCTTTTGCCAAAGATTCAAAAAGCAAAAAAGGTGTGAAGTACAAGAAATCAGGAAAAATTGATTTTGAATCACTTCTTATCCAAGGTGAAAAGAAAAGGGCCGAAATTCTAGTCGTCACAGGTGATGCAAATGATGATCTTGGTGGACTTCTCAGATTGAGAGAAAACTTTCAAGACCATCAAGCAGATGATTTCGGAGAGGAAATAAGATGATTGTTACCAAAGAAGATACTGGTCAATTGGTCAAAGTTTTATCCAATTTCCACCAAGGGATGTATGGATTTCACCATATGTTTGGATTGATCTCTTCTAGGGAATCTAAGAAAAGACATGACTCTAGAAAAAGACGTGGATACATGGATCGTGAAGATCGATGGGACTGCCAATTTGAAGTTGTACGACAAAATAAAGAAATTTCCATTAAAGCTTTAAATAATTGTGAGGTTCATAGAAACCAAGAACAAAATTGGAAGCTTGTTACACCTAAAGGGAATTTTATATTTAATTTAGATACACCAGATTCTGTTATTCCACATTTTGCAGATGAAGATGAAGACTTAAAACAAGATGATATGGCCAAAGGTTTCCTTTCTTCGGCCCTCTTTGTTTTATTTTTATTTATTGGCCTTTGGTGGGCTGCTCAAAATATTGAAGAAGTCGCAAAGGTTGTTAAACCGATTACTGTAAAAATGGTTGAAATGAAGCATGAGATCGTAAGGATTGCTGCACCAAAAGTGGTTCAGAAAAAAGTGCTCACTAAAAAACAAAAATCACATCGAGCGATCAAACAAAACCTAGGTTTTTTAGGATTGGTTGGAAAAAAATCACTTAAGAAAGCAGTTGGTGGAACTCCGATGAAACTTAAGAAAGTTACGGCCGGTGCAGGTAAAGGTGGAGACGCTGGATCAGGTGGAGAACTTCTGGTTGGTCTTGGTAAAGCAGTAAAGAGAACAACTGTAGGTAACACTGGAACTAAAGGTCTTGGTGGAATTGGAACGAAAGGTGCCGGTGGTGGTGCTGGTGGTTACGGAACAACAACTATTGCTTCAGGTGAAGGTGTCGGTATCTCAGCTGTTGCGATATCAAATGATGTCACGCTTGAAGGTGGATTAAGTCGAGCAGTTATCATGGCGACTATCCAAAAATATCTCGCTCAAATTAAAGCCTGCTATAACCAAGGACTTAAAACCAACCCTGCCCTTGAAGGGACAGTGGCCATGGATTTTCAAATCCTAGCAACTGGTGGTGTTGGTTACGCGAGAGTTGGTAAATCAAGTCTTGGTTCCAAAATGGTTGAAGGTTGTATGAGTAGGAAAATGCTTACTTGGCAATTTCCACGACCTCGTGGAGGAGTTAGTCAGGATGTAAGGTTTCCATTTAGTTTAAGACCAGAAAGTATCTAATTTAGTTTAAGGAAAAGATATGAAATCAAAGTTACTTAAATTTTTACCACTATTATTGATTCTTGTTGCTTGTGAGTCGGATCCATATCCGCAATCAGGTGGAAAAATCGTTAATGGAAGAAAACCAATTCAAAGGGATACGGCCCCTGCCTTCTCAATTGATGTTGCTTCTACGATGAGATTTCGTGAGGGAATCGAGAGCATGTATCCCGTTAAGTTTTATGTCCCAAAGGGAACAGCAGATTATAGTTTTGTTGGTTTACCTGACGGAATGGAGTTTGACGAAACTAGGAAAAAACTAGTTTATAAGCCTGGATTCTTCGATGCTAACGATCCTCAAGATCATATGGTTAAGTTAAAAAGAATCCCTGTGACTATTTGGCTTAGAGAAAAAGGAAATACAACAGTAGCGATTAAGAAAGATATCGTTGTTGAGATAGTTGATAACCCTCGAGGTTTTGCCATCACCGGAAGTGTCAATAATGCCAATATCGATGAGGGAGAAGAGTTTGAAAGATCTTTTGAATTTATTAATGAAGATTTCCCTAATGGAGACTTCTCTGTAAAAACAATCAATCTACCTAAAGAATTTGATGTAACAGTATCTGGCAATCAGGTCACAATGAAAATGAAACCTGATTTCTACTACGTTTCCGTAAGTGACAGCTGTAATTATTGGAGTTGCTATAGGGAGTGGGATGAAGGAAAGATCGAAATAATTGCTCCTGATGGAAGAAGGTTAGTTCAAGATATCGAGCTAAAAGTAAATGATGAAAGACAAACTCCTAAGTTTGTTATTCCTGATGAGATTGAACAAGGTATTGAAGTTAGCTTTATTGTCTCTGCTATGGACCAAAATGCTGAAGTCCAGCCAATCATCACTTTAAAGAATCAGCCTCGGGACGGAAGTATTACTTTTGAGAGATTAAACACTAAATTGAATAAAACAGAGCTTAAACAAACTCATATGAAGTTCAATTGGAAAGATATTCCTGACTCGAGAAGAGGAACAACTGCTGAGTTTAGGTTTGAGGCCTGTGTCTATAATAAGAGTCGAGCAATGAGTAATTGTAAGACTAAGTCTGTAGAAGTGAAAATTAGTGAACAAACTCACTCAGCTCCAGTTATTACTAGAGATGAATGGCCACTTGCTCACATCAATTATCTAGCACTTAAAGAAAGAAAAACATTTCCTCTGCAAGTTAAAGATGGAGATAGTGATTCTCGTTCGATGGGCTCAGTTAAAATTTATCCTGAAGCGATGAGAAGCATGGTTAAATTTGAACGTGGAAAACTTGTTCTCACTGCAAATAAAGAAGGTCTTCATCAGTTTAAAGTAGTGGCGAGATCAATTTTTGGAATTGAAACATCCGAATCGTTTACCTTTGAAGCACTTCCAAAAGACTGGTCAAAGAATTTAAACCTTATTGGAAGTTTAAGGTCTAATGAAGTTGTCGCGAATAGAAAACTTATTGAATCACTAGATCTTGCAAACCCCGATTTTCAAGAATTAAATACAAGGCTTTTAAGTGCAAGAAATACTCTTGTACTTGGAACTGATATTCTTTCTAACCCTGATCAACTGACAAATGTTGAAGGTCTTCGAGAGAAGTTTAAAAATATTGTGATCATGTCGTCTGTAATACCACTACTTAAAGGTGAGATGGATGCTGAAATCAAAAAACTTGGTATTAGTTATAGAGGTCGGTTCCTCGATGTCCTGCAAGGACAAAACCTCGCTGATTATTATTTCTTAATTGGTAAAGATGTTGATCTCACTTATCCAAAACGAAGAATAAAATTAAATGGTCTTTTAACTAAGGAATCACATAACCCACTTCTTTTAAATAAGAGAATTAATTCAACTTGTACTTCGGCCTTAAGTTTAGGTGATGATGTGACAGGACTTGATCATCTTGTTTCAGTTAAGTGTAGAAGAGAAAATGGTGGGTATCTATTGATAAACGGATTTGAGTTTGGAGATATGAAAACCTCAACAGATGATCAAGAAATTCCAAAATCGTGGCTTAACAAGCTAATGGAGCTATAAATGAAAGTAATACTTGCAACACTACTTCTTTTGACAAGCCTTTCTGCAATGGCAGAAGAAGTGAAGCCTAAAACTAAAAAGTCTCTTGAAGATCAGTTAGATGAATTGAGTCTTCCTGCTAATCAGGCCCCTGCTGCTGTTAGTAAAGACAAACTCTACTCTGTTCAAATGAGATATGTCCCTCTTATTGGTGCACATGAGGTTTCTCTATCTGGAGCTAAAGATTTTAAAACTGATGGTCACTTAACAACTAATCAGGTTGGTTTACAGTATCGTTACCATATCGATGATAAGTGGAGTATCGTCGGAAATTATGTTCGTGTTTTCAATGAACTTAATAACTCTGGAAAACTTCTTCTTAAAGAAGAAAAGTTAGTTGCAGATTCAGACTTTCTAATGTCTCAGGCCGATGTAGGTGCCGAATACAATATGTTTTATGGAAAGTTTAGGCTTGGATCTCATAGTGTTTTCTATTTTGATCAATACTTTGCTCTAACAGGTGGGATGGTTGAACTTAGACGTGGCCCAACTCCTGTCGTAGCACTAGATGCTGGGCTAGCCTTTTGGTTTGGAAAACGTCTCGGAATGAGATTTGGTCTTAAGAATAATGTTTTTGAAGAAACTAGTGGGTTAGGTGAAACAGCATATAGAAGAAATATGGTGGGATATCTAGCAATGGGTTACCTGATTGGAGGATCCAACTAATGAAACATCTATTTCTCAGTTTAGCTCTTTTTACTTTTTCATCCCAAACCTTCGCGGTTGATGGAGCCGATATTCTTCTCAATAATGTAGGATCTGATGATGCTACAGAAGCTTCAGCGATTAAGATCAATGATCGGTCAGCTGGAAATTCAGTCTTTGAAGGATTTAAACTAAATGATCCATTTATGGTTCAAATGTTTACTGAGTGGAGAACGGCAGGAAAGTTAGATTATGAAGTTAACTCTTGGTTTATGAAACTTCTTCAAGGGAAGTATGAACAAGCCTCTCATCTTTTATCTGTCATAGGTCAAAAGATGCCAACTGAACTTTATACTCATTTGAGAACAAGTGAGATCTATTTGTATCACAAACTTGGTCTAAGTCAGAGATACTTCGACTCATGGGTAGAGCTTTTAAAAGACAAAAAAGCAGTAGAGTCGAGAATTGGTATGACACTTTGGCAATATGTTGATCAAAACTCAGCCAACTTTATTTCTAAAAATAATATTCGTATTTCAAAAGATCAGGCCGAGACAATCAAAGCAGTAGAGAATGCAAGTACTCCTTTTTTTATTTACGCAAAGGCAGCCTTGGCTCTTAGAACTGGT
>JAGSHI010000128.1 GCA_023954635.1 Bacteriovoracaceae bacterium | reverse complement strand
TCTATTGATAAAGTCTTAAACTCCAAATGGTTAGAAGTTCCAAGGAAATATTTTAGTAGCTTTACTATTTTATTATTTGTTCAGGCCATTTGTATTTACTGGTTCACTGTCTATTACAAATGGCATCCTCATTATAAGAGTGAGTTCTCAGCAGTCTATTATGCACTTCAGTTGGAGGCATTCACAACACCGATTGGTCACTTCCTCAAAGACTTTTTAACTCTAGGGAAGATATTAACATTTGGAACGATGATCGTTGAGATGGTTTGCCCACTCTTATTAATTATTCCATTTGGGCAAGTCTGGATGAGAGGGGCTGCTGTTTTAAGTTTTTATGGTCTTCATATCGGAATCTGGCTAACTTTTATTCTTGGAACATTTCCTCCTGCTTGTATTGCTCTTTGGACAGCGTTCATTCCCAGCGAATTTTGGGATTGGCTTGGGAAGAAAATCCCAAGAGGAGAAGGGATTAAACTTTTTTATGATAAAGAATGTGGCTTTTGTAAAAAGTATTGCTTCATACTTAAAGAATTTCTCTTTTTAAGTAAATTGGAAGTCTTAGAAGCTCAAGGTCATAAAGTTGCAAAAAGTGAAATGGAAAATAACAACTCTTGGGTGCTATTAGAGGGGGAGAGCTCATATACCAAGTTTTCTGTCTTTAAAAAATTGATTGAGCACTCATATTTCTCTCCGTTTTCAGGCCTCCTCTTCTTTAATGATTTTGGAGATACGATCTATTTATATCTCTCTAAAAAGAGAGAGTTCCTAGGAACTTGTCTAAACAAAATTGGGTTTTCTTCTCCGCTTTGGCCACACAAATGGAAGAGTCAGGCCTTTGGCGTCATTCTCACACTCTTTGTCGTTGCTTGGAATGTCGAGGGAACTTGGATGTTTAAAAAGTTTGATATTAGAAGACCATTTACGGACTTTGTTTTTGCACTTCAGCTTAATCAGCAATGGAATATGTTCGCTCCATCTCCTATGAAAACTGACGGATGGTATGTTTTTAGTGCTGAACTTGAGAATGGAAAGTCTTGGGATATTTATTTCGATGAACCTGTGGATACAGTTAACAAACCTGATCCAGTGAGAAGTCGATACAAAAACACTCAATGGAGAAAGTTTCTAATCAGCGTTTGGTATAAAAAGAATTCTAGTTACCGAAAGTATTTAGCCCGTTGGGTTTGTCGGAAATGGAACCGTTCGCACCCAGCAGGGGAAAAGGCTAAAAGACTTCAAATCTTGTATATGAATGAAAGAACACCGCCTCCGGGGGGAATAATTCCTGCCCCGAAGCCAGTGTCTGTTTGGAAAGGTTCTTGTGCTAGGTAACCTTACTTTTTCTTAAAGTGAAACTCGACAATTGGTTTTAATTCAAACTTTGCGAGAAAGGGGACTTCGATCCCTGCCTTTCCTCGAACTCTTACTCTTACTTTAGAAAGTTGGTGTGAGTCTGAAGCAGACTTCTCACTATCTTCAAGGTTTAAGTTAATTACTTTTAACTCATCCTTTATAAAGTTTGAAAGTTCAAGCCCTCCTGCAAAGGACGGTGTTGTTAGCATTAATATAGAAAGTGTTAGTAATATCTTTTTCATTTTATACTCCAAATTAGAATTTATTGTTAACGTAGGCTAGTTCGAAAGTGGCAAGACCTTTTAGACTTACAACTCCAACATCACCAGACAAATCAAAGGTATATGAAGGCTTAATTGTATGAACGGCCCACTTCGACTTTCTATATTTCTTCTTGTTAAATTTCTTTTGAAAGTATTCTGCAAATCGAATTGATTTTTTAAACCCTTTTCTTATTCTAGTTGATGAAACAAATTTTAATTCATTTGATTTGTCATCAGTCAGAAATGGAATTTCCTCAACTGAAACTTCTTCAGCCTTCTCAAGTAGAGTTACTTTCTTAAAGTAAACTTGTGGAACTATAGAGGCAGAAACTTTTGCAACTCCAACACTTCCTGAAACGGAAACGCCAACTCCAACTTTAAACTCTTTTAACTTCAAAGTTTTAGCAGCTGGTTCCTCTTCAATGGCTTTCCCTATCTCTGAGGCAAGACCATTAAGAAGTTTTTCTGTTTGTTTCGTAATCTTTGATTTTAAAGTCTCTGATTCTTTTTGGTAAAAGTTTTTTCGACTCCACTCAAATCTTAACCTTATATCTCCGCCAACCTTTACGAAGAGACCATTAACGCTTCCATCTGCTCCAACAGTTAGATCTAGTCTTATCTTGTGTGGACGGTATGCTTGAGGTGCAGCAGACTCTGCTCCTTTGGCAACTTGATAAAACTCATTAATTTTACTTCTAAGGTTATTTCGAAGAGATTTCTCATCGTTTACTTTTCCTGACTCAACTAATGAAGAAATAAATGGCTCTATTTCTGTAAGAGCATCTTCAGAAGATTTATATTCAGAGAAATTAAAAGTATCGACATTGTTTTCTGTCTCTTCGAGACCTTTTTTAGAATCTCTTTTCTTCCAATTTAACTCGATTGCTTTTTTTCCACCCCAGGACTTAATTCCTAATTTCCCTTTTAGGGTTAAACCTAAAATTGTTTTCATGCCGGCTAAATACCAACCTGACTTTTCAGAATCAACTTTTTTAAGAGCGTGGGTTTGAGCATCATGCAAGCTTTCTAAACTCTTATCGATATCGTAGGGATCAGAAGATTTTTCATTATTTGATTTAGTCTCTTCTCCGAAATACCACTGAGAAGGGAGTCCTTCTGCATTCAAACTTGTACTTAATAAAACTAAAATACTTATTAGATATGTTTTCATCTCTTAATTCCTTTTCTTATAAACGAGAATAAATGCTGGTTCAGCTTCAGCTTTTAATACATTTCCAAGACCAAAACCTGCCTTTGCAGCAAGTCCAACTTCTACAGCATCAAGCTTCCAAGACTTTTTCTCACCCTTATCTAATGAACTGAGGGCCTTAAGAGTTTCTTCCTTGGTGTACTTCATGGCACGCGTGTTAAATTTCTTAAACTTTTTCCCAGAAATACTAACTTCATGTACTTCTCCATTCCCATCAATACCGATTAAAGGGATGTCATCAATGTTCTTTTTACATGCTGATCCTGCACTCAGAACCAGACACATAGCAAAAAACTTCAGTGTCCTTTTCATTTTCATACTCTCTCCTTAGATGTGTTTGTATGGTTGTACAAATAAAAGTTTGATTAGTCAAACATGCTTAAAGTCATACAATTTTTGTCTGAATGAATATTCTCATTTTAAAAATGAAGAGACGAAACAGGCTTCAGTTAAGAGTGTTTTTGTTTTGTTAGGAGTATCAGGGTTTTATTAATTAGAAGTTTGAAGAACTAGGTCCCTGTGTGAGGGACCTAGGAAATTTAAATATTACTTAGCGTCGTGACACTCAAATGGCTCACTAGCACTGTGTCTATGACATGAATACTCAACATCGCCGCGAGTTTTCATATAAACCTTAACTTTTATCCCACCTGAAACTGGCCAAGCTTTAATACCTTTAAAGTCGTCAACATCATCATGGTTAGAATTAGCCTTGAAGTATTCAAGGGCCTCAGTAGTTGCCTCAGCAGTATCAACTAACTTGTCACCACCATGGTCATGTTGAGCAAATGTATTAAAGGCAAATAAAGTAAATAGAACTGTCATTAAAATTTTCATTAGTTTCTCCTTATAGATATATATTTAAAATTCATCGGTATTAAAATCATCAGTTGGTTCAACTGGTTCATCATCAAAATCATCATCACCAAAGTCGTCATCGTCATCTGAATCATCTAAGCAATCGGCCTGATCATTCTCAAACTCTGGAGCGCAGTTATTAATCCATCTTTTTATATATTCAATTTCTTGAGAACTTAACATTGAGCTTTGAGCGGGCATCTCTCCAGAGAGAACAGATTTATAAAGCCTACTTTTTTCGGCCTTACCCTTTATTAATATAGGAACAAATCTATCTTCAGTGGTTGTTTCATATGTAGAAAAATCAATATCTAAGTCAGGGTCTGGGGGGGAGTGACATGAAGTACATTTTCTATCTAGGATATTTTTCTTTAGAAACTTAAAACTCAATGGACTTTTTGGCGTTATGAGGACTCTTCCCCTAACATCATTCCTTCTATCCTTGAAAGAGACGTCACTCTTTTCACTGCTAGAAAAGCATGAGCTTAGTGCAAAAAGAAGAAATAAAAGTACAATTTTCATATACCCCCTAGGGGTATGTATACCCTCTCTGAGTAGGCTTTAAAAGCGATTTCTTCCTTTTGTAGATTTTTCGAGAGTGAGAGTGCTAAGATATTAAAAATTCAGGAGTTATTAATGAAAATCTTCCACATAGTACCTCGAGATGAATGGAATGATGCGAAAAAAGCAGGAACTTATAGACCCGTAACAATGGATAATGAAGGCTTCATTCATTGCTCAAAAGCAGATCAGTTACTTGGCGTTGCAAACTCTTTTTTCAAAGGTCAGGAAAACTTAATTGTCCTAAGAATTGATCAAGAAAAAGTTAAACCAGAGATCAAAATTGAGCCACCACTTGAAGCGCCAATGAGTAGCATGCTCTTTCCTCATATTTACGGAGAGCTTAATTTAGATTGTGTTGAAGCGGAAATAACTTTTAAACCTAACGATGATGGAAGATTTTCTCTTCCGGAAAACTTATTGGATTAATAATGAAATACTTTTTACTCACTCTTCTTTTTCTTTTCTCATCTTGTTCAACTACCGAAGACGGAAAAGTTGTCTTTGATCCGAAGCCTATTGATGAAGCTACTAAGAAGGCAACTAGCAAAATCAAGAAGCGCAAAGACTATTGCTCACCACTTGATAGGTCATTAGGTAAGTGCGAGAAGAAAGACTAAAAGGGTTGGGTAATCCTTCTTTCAGTAACTTAAAAATTTTGATCAAAACAAAAACTTACATTCTTTGAACCAAATTGGATTCGCTACGAAAATAGATGAATGAAAATACTTATCATTCTAATATTGGCAATTTGTTTTACTACTCAGTCCATGGCGATTTGTGTTCATGAAAAAAAGTTATCTGGCTTTGAGCTATTAGATGCTTTAACCCATGAGAAGGCCTCTGAATTTCATGTTGAGATAAATGATCGATTCTATCCAATGGATAAACTTCCAAAACTAAACCCTGCATCTTCGTACACTGTTCAATGGGGCCACAGTAAGGAAACTCAAGGCTATGATGATAAATACATTAAGTATTATCGCTATTCACGAATTCAAGAATTTATTGCTGAAAATAAAAGTGAATTTATTAAAAGAGGATATAGAGTAGAGATCATTGGGAAATCAGTTAAAGGCCGAAATCTTTATTCAGTCTTCCCAAGTTCTTTTTCATCTGAGAAGAAAACAGTCTTGATGTATGGACGTCATCATGGTGATGAGGGAACAGCTAACTGGATCATTGAAGGATTCATAGGGAAACTACTCTCTTCAAATGATTTCTTTAATAGGTTTCAACTCATTCTGTATCCAATGGTTAATCCTGATGGAGCAGAGGCTAGGAAAAGATATAATAGTCGGGGGAGAGACCTCAATCGAGTATGGAACTCAAGTCCTTCAAGATCCAAAGATGAAGTGGCCATCATTCAAACTCATTTGAAAAAAATCTACTTAGATAATAATGAAAAACCTATCATTGCTCTCGATATGCATGGATCATTTACACGAGACTTTATTTATAGAGTAGAGAGAAACTTTAGAGACCAGAACTTTTATAATCTACAACAAAACTTTATTGACGAGTTAGGTTCAAGAGATAAATGGCAAGCTGGAGCCTATGACCTTTCAAATGGCGATCCACAAATGGCGAGAATTTATCTTGTAAGAGATTTTGCTATCAATGCTCTTACTCATGAGACTCCACGGGACATCTCAAATAGAGGAGAGAGAACTATCGATACATTGAAGTCACAAGGTGTCGATGTTTTTGAGAGTATTCTTTCGCTTTACTAAAAAGTCCCTGGCACTTTTTAGTAATGTTTAATTAACCTTATAAAGAATATCCATAAATCCATCTTTAAGATCTTTTCTAGACTTTAATATGGATTTAATGACGTCTTGACTCCATTTAAAAGAACTTTTTCTTAATTCAGAGAGAGGTTTTCCTCCTTCTGGTGGTTCGATTCCCGGAAATGGAGAGTAACTGTACGCATCTGTCATAATAGATTGGGCCTCTTTTCCAAAGAACCACTCGGCCACTTCTTGTCGATAGTCTTTCTTTTCTTTCCGCTTAGGTAAGGCCAGAACGTTATGTTGGATAATAACTCCATCTTTAGGATAGAAATGTTTAAGAACTTTTTCTTCTTTCATATACCTAAGCATTATATCCATCGTGAGCCAGCCGATATCTCTTCTTCCCGACTTTAAACTTTTGTAAACAGAATCATTCCCACCTTGCGCCAAGGTTTCATTAGTTCTTAAGCTCTTTATAAATTCCCAGCCGTAATGATGTTGAAGCATGGCCATTGTTGTGAAGTTCGTTCCACTTGAAAGAGGATTACCAATAGCAATTTTTCCTTTCCATTTTTTATTTGAAAAATCTTTGAAGTTTGTTGGTGCATCCTTTTTTGAAATCTTCTGACTATTATAAACAGGAATCATGACAGGAATACTAAAAGTGCTAAAAAGGTTTTCCGGGTGTTTAAGGTCATTTGGAATTTTTGAAATAAGGGGAGTGTTTAATTTTGTAAGATAACCTTTGTTGGCCATCTCTTCTAACCAGAGTCTACTTGTAGCAATAATGATATCGGCGTTAATTTCTCCATCTGTTAGAATTTGTCCTTCCGCTTTACTCGCAATTTCTTCACTACCTTCTCTAAACCAATGGAACTCAATATCTGGAAACTTTTTTGAAAGCTGTTCATTTATATTTTCAATTGTTCCTTTCCACAAAGAGCTATATATCCAGATTTTCTTTTTCTCTGGCTTTACTTCTTCTTTCACACAAGAAGTAAACAAAAGGGGGAAAATTATAAAAATAAATAGCTTTTTAAATTTCATGGACTACTTCTTTGCTACCATTGTTAAGATTGTCGCTAATGCGGCAGTCTCGTTTTCTTCGTCAATAACTTCTACTTGCCATTTTACTATACCTCGAGGGATCTCGCCTTCTCTGTCCTCTTGGGCAACTTTTTCTTTACAGGTTAACTTAACTTGCATTGTGGCGCCTATGTACATTGGCTTAATAAAACGAAGTTCATCAATTCCATAATTGGCAAGAACAGGTCCCTTTGGAGGATCAACGAATAATCCAGCAGCAGCAGAGATGATGAAATAGCCATGGGCGACTTGAGAATCAAATAACGTATTTTCAAAATCGCTATCTGCCTTATGCGCATAAAAATGGTCACCACTTAGCTCTGCAAATGAGTCGATATCTGATTTCGTAATCTCTCTCTTTTCTGTCGTAAGAGTATCTCCGATCTCGAGTTCTTCGAAATATTTTGTAAATGGATGAACATCAAACTCTGGACGAGCTCCACCTGGCTGATAGACTTGAGTCACTTTAGTTAAAGTCGTGGGGTGACCTTGAATAGCAGTTCTTTGCATATAGTGAAATACTCCTCTTAGACCTCCCATTTCTTCACCGCCACCGGCCCGACCTGGTCCACCGTGAACAAGTTGAGGCATTGGGGATCCGTGACCAGTACTTTCCTTGGCACAGTCTTTATTTAAAATAAGAATTCTCCCGTGAGTTGTAGCACAACCCATGATCATGTCTGTCGCAAATGAATCATCGGCAGTAACAATTGATCCAACTAGTGAGCCTTGTCCCATTTTGGCAAGTTGAATGGCCTCATCAGGACCCTGATAGGGAATCAAAGTTGTCACAGGCCCAAACGCCTCAACATCATGAACATCTGTAGTCTTGAATGGATCACTACAATGTAGGACAGTAGGAGCAACAAATGCTCCCTTTTCTTGAGAGCCACCAAGTAACTCAAAGTTAGAGTTTTCAAAAACAACATCGCAAGAATTCTTCAATTGATTAATTTTTGAAAGGACTTCTTCTTTTTGATCGAGAGAGGCGAGGGGTCCCATTCGAACACCTTCAACTGTTGGGTCTCCGAGTGTCGTCTTTGCAAGCCTTTTGGAAAGTGCTTCTCCAACTGGTTCAATCATATCTTTTGGAACAATCGTTCTTCTTATCGCTGTACATTTTTGTCCGGCCTTCACTGTTATTTCTCGGGCCACCTCTTTAACAAAAATATCAAACTCTTCACTGCCAGGTTTTACGTCCTCTCCTAAGATACAACAGTTTAGAGAGTCGGCTTCCATGTTAAATGGAATAGAGTGTTCAACAATATTTTTATGGGACTTGAGCATCTTTCCTGTGTGAGCTGATCCTGTAAAAGTAACAATATCTTGATTTGTTACATGATCAAGAATTCCTCTGGCCGATCCACAAATGAGTTGAATCGCTCCCTCTGGAAAAATTTTACTAGAAATAATTTCCTTTACTACAGCTTCAGTTAAGTAAGATGTCGCAGTTGCTGGTTTTACAACAGCAGGAACTCCAGCAAGAAGGTTGACCGCTATCTTTTCTAGCATTCCCCAGACTGGAAAATTAAAAGCATTGATATGGACTGCAACTCCTTCTTTTGGCACATAGATATGATGACCAATGAAAGTTCCGTTCTTAGATAAAACCTCAGGACTTCCATCAACATAAAAAGGAGTGTCAGGCATTTCTCTTCGCCCCTTAGAAGACATCACAAATAGGTTTCCAATCCCACCTTCGATATCAATCCAAGAGTCAACTTTAGTTGCACCAGTTAAATAACTTATTCGATAGAATTCATTTTTTTTCTCGAGCAAATGTAGAGCAAGTGCTTTTAACATCCTTCCACGATCGTGAAAGGTTAACTTTCTAAGGTTATGGTTTCCACAATTTCTAGCGTAGTGAAGAACAGAACCAAAATCGATTCCAGAGCTAGTTGCGTGAGCGACAACTTCACCTGTTGAGGCATTCAGAAGTGGAGTTCCATCTCCTTTGCCTTCTAACCATTTGCCTTCAACGTAATTCATAAGTTTCATATATTTATCCTCTAATTAATTGACGAATATCAGTTTTTTTAAAACACTTTGAGTTTAAATTTTGACTGTAAAGATGACAACTCAAACACTGTGCATCATGCCCGAAATAGTGAAATAGGACATACTTGCTATCAGGAGAAAAGATATGGCAACAGATTATTTTAAGAATGCAGAGCAGTGTGTAGAAGATACCATCAAAAAAGTTGGTAAAAATATAGTGATGGGGATTCCTCTTGGACTTGGAAAGCCTAATCATATTGTGAATGCTTTTTATCAAAAGGCCAAAAAAGACAAAAGTATAAAGTTGAAAATTCTAACAGCTCTTACCTTGGGACACTTAAAAGGTAAATCACTTCTAGAGAGTCGGTTTATAGAACCTTTTAGTGAAAGGCTCTTTGAAGACTATCCTGACATGGAC
>JAGSHI010000144.1 GCA_023954635.1 Bacteriovoracaceae bacterium | reverse complement strand
ACAATTTGAAATTTACCCTCGATAGAGAACCTGGAAATTTAGAGGCCAAGAAAATGTTGGACGATTATAAGACACAGGGGACAGACGATAACTTTATGGTTACCAATATTGCAGAAGAAAAAGAAATAAATACATTTTTTAGATTAAATGAACCTGAAGTCATTAATAATCTTTCAGGGGATACAACAGATGATAAACAAGTTTTTTTAAGACTCAGAGAACTTAGAAATAAATGGTAAATACCAAGGAGATAACGATGGCAGCAAAAGAAGGAAACATGGCTCCGGCCTTTAATCTATTGAATCAAAAAGGTGAGAAAGTTTCTCTTAAAGATTATAAAGGGGAAAAAAATGTTGTGCTTTATTTTTACCCAAAGGCAATGACACCAGGTTGTACTGTTCAGGCCTGCGCCCTTAGAGATACAAAAAGAAAATATTCTTCTAATAAAACAGTAGTGCTTGGAGTGAGCCCTGATGCTCCAGAAAGACTTCAAAGATTTCAAGATAGAGATAAGCTTAACTTTGATCTTCTCTCAGATCCTGAACACAAGATCGCTGAGAAGTATGGAGTGTGGGGACTTAAGAAATTCATGGGTCGTGAATTTATGGGCATCAAAAGAACGACATTTATTATTGGTAAAGATGGGAAACTCAAACACATCATGGACAAGGTCAATACTAAGACTCACCATGAAGATGCCCTAAATTGGATTAAAGAGAATCTCTAAGCTCTAAAAGAATTACACGATTTCAGGCCTTTGGTTGATCCGGAGGCCTTTTTTTTCTATAATGCGTCATATGAAAATATCAACGCTATTTCAGCTATTTATGATCATTTTATTGGTCTCCTGTAGTGTCGAGAATCCCCGAAGAGGTGGGAAGACTAAGGCCGGTAGAGGAATCTTTGGGCTCAACTCTGGAACTTATGAAAAGCTCTTAGTTGAAGTTAATGGGTATTCTCAGGATGATTTGTCTAGGCCTAAAGATAAAGAAGAGATTGAATACAGAGTTGAATATGTCAAAGAAAGGTCTGCTCAATTCACTCTTACCAGTGGATCTATTTGTAAGTACAAATACAAAAAAGCTTTAATCAAAGAAGTCGTTTCTAAGTCTGGAGATGATTTCAATATTTCAAAAACAACTACTCCATTTGAGGCCGTCTATTCTGGAATACCGATCCAAGATGTAAAAGAAAGTTGTGATGCCGTTAAAGACAGCATGCTCGCTGGATCTCCACTCTCTAGAAAACTAGATATGGAAAAGGCCTGGAGTGATTATAAAGAACTTATAAAGTCTGAAATCCAGACTTTGATTAAGGCCTGTGAAGAACGCGGTGATATTTTAGGTGGTCGTTGTTTATCAATGAATGTTTCACTTACAAGAGAATTAGAAGTTATTTTTGATTCTATTATCGTTTACAAACTGACTGCAGAGATTGAAACTCCGAGTCAAGATTACCGAGTCGAGAGAATGTTATCTCTAAATCATCCTTATTTTTCGCACTTTGGGATGATTTACAAAAAAGGAATGGCCCCTCTAAAAGGTCAAAATCTTTCAAAAGCTATTGATTCTCTTGAAGTTTTGAGTTGGAAGCGCTGATTCTCTAATAAATTCCTAAACATAGAATTCTTGAATCACCATTACCACTTTGCTAATAAGTAAAAATCTTATTTCAAAGGAAGTTAGTAGTGAAAACTAAATCGCTTACATTTTTTCAATTTCTCAGTTTGATATTTGTACTCAGTTGTTCTTCGGCCAGTACGGCAACCTCTGGTGAAATCGAGCTCATGGTTTATAACGTCGAAAACCTTTTTGATTCTGTTCATACTATTGAAAATGGAGTTGAAAAAGATGATTGGACATTTCTTCCAAAAGGAACTCCTGGAAAAGATGATGCTTGTAAAAAAATAAGTTACTGGAGATATAAAAAACAATGTTTTGATACAGACTGGAACGACACTCTTCTTAAAATGAAATTAGATCAAATAGCATCTGTACTTACAAAAAATAGAAAACTTCCAGAGATATTAACTCTTGTTGAAGTTGAAGGACCAAATGTTGTTGGTCGTTTGGCAAAGCGATTAGGTTATAAAGAGTTTCATGTCAGTCAAAGCCCAGACAAGCGAGGGATTGATTTAGCTATTATGTATAACCCCTCAAAATCTATTCAGTTTGTTTCAAAGAGAGAACATGAAGTAAAAGATATTAAAAGACCGACAAGGGATATCTTTGAAGTTGAAATGAAACTGGGAGGAAAACCTGTCCATATATTTATTAATCACTGGCCAAGTCAAGGGAACCCTCCTGAAGCAAGAGTTGCGGCTGCAAAAGTGTTGAAGAAAAGAGTTCTGGAGATTAAAAAGAAATCTAATCACTCAGTAATTTCTCTAGGGGATTTTAATACTATTCCGACTGATTATCCTCATCCTTTTCATACTGAGATCACAGAAGAAAGACTACTTCTCGATGTTCATACAATGTATAAAAGAGATAGAAGTATCGATCGTAAGAAAAAATCTAAAATGCCACCGGGGACATATTTTTATTACAAAGAAATGGCATGGAATGTTTTAGATAGAATTTTTGTTGATGAATCTTTAATCGATGGAAAGGGAATGGATATCGTTCTTTCAACGTATGAGATTTATGCACCAAAATTTATTACAACAACTCATGAATATAATGGAAAAAAAGCAGGTTACTTTAAGGGCTCTTCAGTTAAGAGAGTTCCAAAGAGCTATGATCACTCATCTAAAACTCCAGAGAAAGCAGGTTATTCAGACCACTTTCCTGTCAGTATAAAATTAAAATTATAGATTAGTTTTGAGTAAGCTTCTTAGATTAAGGAGCTTACTAATACTCTGAGTCTTCTTGTTTACTGTCTTTACTAGAGTCTTCATCGTTACTTTTTTCTTTTTTGTCTGACTCATCCCAGCCTGAGTCAACATATTGATCCTTGTCTTGCTCACTATCTTCTTCGTCTTCACTTTCTTCTTCATCATTAACGTCTTCAGCTTCGCTATCGTCTCTTTTGTCTTCTTTATCCCAGCTGGAGTCAACGTATTGGCCTCTATCTGTTGTTACATTGTCATCATCTGAGTTCTCTTCTTTATGATTTGGTTTAGTATCACTTGCAAAAGATGTAGCTTGGCAAAGTAAAAACAAGAAAATGATAAGAAGTCTTTTCATATTTGTGTCCAGATTTTGAGTTTCCTCATTTTAACACAATATCGCTTAGAGAGATCGACCTAATCCATATTTCACTCTCGAGCTATTATAGATTTCCAATGCTTTGGGAAGCATAGCACTTAAGCGTTCGGCCCTTTTTCCACTTCTTGGATGAGTAGAGAGAAACTCGGGAGGCGCCTTTCCTCCAGCTCTACCAAATCTTTCCCAGAATTTTACAGCTTCACGGGGATCGTAGCCCGCCTTTGCCATAAGAATCATTCCTATCTCATCAGCTTCCAATTCATGAGAGCGAGAATAGGGGAGCATAACTCCAACCGCTACACCTGCTCCAATTGCGGCCATTAATAAATTTCTTTTTCGAGGAGGCATTTTTGAAAAAGCTGTAACCCCAATGGCAACCATTCCAAGATTTGTTACAAGTTGTTGGCTCATTCTTTGACCACCATGTCTGGCAATGGCATGCCCAACTTCGTGACCCATTACAGTTGCAAGTCCTGCTTCATTTTTTGCGTACTTTAGGATCCCTGTATAGATTCCAATCTTTCCTCCGGGTAGGCAAAAAGCATTCGGGGAAGAGCTTTCAAAAGTTTTAATTTCCCAATTAAAATCAGGGCGAGCAGCTTGCTTCGCTATATTAACCCCGACGGTATTAACTATTGAAGTTATCCTAGAGTCCCTAGAGACACGCTCTTTTCTTTTTATATCGTTCCAGGCCTTTACTCCCATTGCATTCTCTTCTCTCTCAGGAACAAGTAAAAGAGCTTTCTTACCGGTAAGAGGAGTCGAGCTACACGAAGATAGAATAAAGAAGACTAAAAATAAGAGAGTTGATTTTAATGGACGCATTCGTAATCTATAAATTTAACTTTTCTGCCAGAGAAGATTTCCATATTACCTTTGTATTTAGGATCTCTGTCACTTGGTTTTTGAATTGTTTCTTTGACGATTCTATAGGCTCCAGGAGAACAAGCATGGCGCATTCTTTTTATGGCCTGTCCTTTTCTTTGAACAACTAATTGCTTTATTCCATTATGGTTATAAACCACAACTCCACCGATAGATTTCCCATCTCTAGTGTGAATAACCTCTAAGTCTGGAGCGACAAATTTAGTGGAAGCACACGATACAATAAAAAATAAAATCAGATATTTCATGGAATGAAGTATAAAGCATGAAGACTTTATTTGTCTTCAACGATAACTTGCTTGAGTATTTCGATCGGGTAGGCCGAGCTAAGAACGCCTATCAATCTCTCAAGTTCTTCCTTCATACTGATATGAGTTTTTATATCAATGTCTCGATACGGCTCCCCGAGGGAGGATTCCAAAGTGGAGTAAAAGCATAGGCCATCATTTGCTTCAAATGTGAAGTAAGTGAAGGCGGATTGATCCTTTGGAACTCTAATAGTCATGTGAAAAAGTTGGTTATGTTCTATCATTTCATTCATTATTATAGATTGACACACGTACGTCATGTTTTAAAATAGTAATAACATCGGACAGTTGGCTCATTTTAAAATGTCCGATACGCTTTATAGGTCATGGAGGACAAAAAGTGAAAAGGATTTCTATCAAAGATCCCCAGAAAGGTCTCTTTTTCATCTCAATTCAGAGTATTGCAGTCATTATTACCATAATGATTCTTGCTTCTAGTTGCTCATGGATTACCAGTAAACGTTCTCTATTTGGAGATAGTTCAGACGCGGATAGTAAATTACAAACCGTTCCAAAGGCCCAGTATGACCAACTCAAAGAGAAGTACGAGACTCTTTTGGAAGGGTCGAGAAGTCAACCTAAGTTGCCTGGAGATGATACTCTAGCGAACACAAAGAATAGAGAAAAAGAATTATTTGAAAATAAAAACCCTGAAGATATTGTAAATGAACTCAATAAACTTGAACCAGGAATGGCTGAAAACTCGTCAGCACCTGAGCTTGTCGAGACAGTAGATGTTTTTGGGAAAGGGTTGTCAAAACCTTCTGGGAGCAGCTCTTCATCACTCATTGCATCCGATTATGACAATGTAGATGTTCATGGCCAAATAGAACAACTTCAAAAAGCAAAGCTTTACCTCAGACAGAATAAAATGGATTCTGCATTGAATGAATTTAAACTTTTGGAAAACTCGCCAGTTAGACAAATTAAAGTAAGGGCCAAATTTAATATAGGAGAATTACTTTTTAGACAGGGAGAGTTTGATCTCGCCTTACAAGTCTATGAAGAGATTCTTCATAAGGATGCTTTTTCTGGAATTGTCATTAAGACATTGGGAAGACTTATCGCTTGTAGTGAAAAATTAAAATTAAAAAAGAAGCAAGAGCAATACTATTCTATTCTTCATGACTTTTTTGAAGAATCGTAAGAGAGATAATTATTAAAATAACTGAATTCAGTTTTTTATTCATTTTTCTAATGACGTCAGTGGCCCAGTCTCAGGATGTCGAATCTCTAGACCTATTAGATAGCTCTGATGTTGAAGTCCTTCTTAAAGAAGGGGAGAAAGATAAGGCAGCAGCTCAAAAACTCGATCTATCCGAATTAGAAGAAGTTGATGACTTAGACTCTTTAAAAAATGATATTGGTGAAACTATCTTTAAAGAGGATAAGAAAAAAGAAGTTATTGAAGATGATGACGATGATGACGAAGAAGAGGGACCTTCCCTAGATCTTATTCCAGATAATAAACCTGTTAATGAATCTACATTTAATGTTGATGACGCAGAAAAGTTAAAAGGTACTGTTATCTTTGATGTCGGTTCTGAAGAAAAATCACTCCTCGAAACAGCAAAATATATTCAAGGAAAAATTCCAGAGAAAGAATGGGATGAAATTGCTACAGCAGCAAGAATTGAAAAATATACTGTTCAAGAAGGTGACTGGCTTTGGAAAATTTCTCAAAAGCTATTCGGATCAGGTTTTTATTACTCAAAAATTTGGTCAATGAATCCACAGATTACAAACCCACACGAAATTGAGCCTGGAATGGTTCTTGTATTTGATACAGGTTCAAGTGATGCTATGCCTGAAGTAAAGCTTGGAGAGTTTGTGGACTCTGAGTTAGACGCGAAGAATAGAGGTAAGGTCGCAGGAGTAAGAGGACTCTTTGATTTTCAAGAGTATGGAAAAGATGCAGAACCACCTTGGATGAAAGAAAGAGAAAGACTCGCAGCTAACGGAGCATTCTTTCAATATATTAGTGAAGAAACATATGAAGATATCGCAAGTATAAGTAAGCAATCTTTAAATGATGAGCATATTAAGTATGAGCCACCGGTTGTTGATATTGTTATTGCTGAGCCACCAGAAGAATATGATGATGCCGGTTTTGATAAAAACTCTAAAGTTGCATTTGATGTTAAAGAAGGATTCTTTCTAAATACATTTTTAACTTCAAATATTGTTCAAGACCTTGGCTATATTGAAGCATTGGCACCTGAAAAAGTTTTTATTCAAAAGCTTGATACTATTTATGTGAAGTTCGATAATTCAGTAAAAGTAAAACCGGGCGATAAATTCTCAGTATATTCAGCTGAAGGAAAATCAACCCATCCTATTTCTGATAGAGAAGGTTATCGCTACACAATAACTGCACAAATTAAGGCGATGAGAAAAATTAATCATCTTTGGGAATGTTACGTTGAAGATTTGACAGGACTTGTTGAAAGATTGAATAGAATCACTATCTACACTCCAAAAATTAATAGAATCACGAAGGCGTTTAGCCGTCGAAATATTGAAGCTGCTGCCATCGATAGTTATAGAGAAACTGCTGGAGGTAGTGCTTTTGGTGATGTTCTTTACTTAGATAGAGGTAGGGCCGACGGAGTTGAACTTGGAACTGTGTTTGAGTTCTATGACTTTGAAGACAGAGGAACTGGGAAACGAATTACTCCTGATCCGACTTATAAAATTGGTGAAGGTGTTGTTATTTCACTCACTGATAACTTTGCTACCACTCTTGTTAGTTCAAGTAGCCAAGTCATTCCTCTTGGTACTTTGGCCTTAAGTAAAACTGCTGAGCAGGCCGCAAGAGCATCTCGAGTTAAAAATAAAGAGCTCCTTAAAGATGTTATTGATGTTGAAGGGAAGGCCCTCGATGAACTTGATGTTGAACTCAACCTCGATAATCTTGGCCAAGATCTTCTCGATAAAGCCGACAAGGTGCAGCTAACTGAAGACGAATTAGATGAACTAGAGCGTCAAGAAAGAGAAAAGTCTATCATCAAGGATCATGAGAGAGATCTTAAAGAACTTGAAAAACTTGAAGAAGAAATTTCCGAAGCAGAAGCGTCATTAAACGAATCGAAAGTTGACGAAGATAAGTTCCTAGAGCAGCAGGACCTTAATTTTATTGAGAAAAAGACTTCTGATCCAGATGCTGACGCATTCGAGTCATTGGACGATATTGAAACTGAAGTTGGGCTGCGCTACATGGATGAAGACCTAAATAGCCGAGAAAATCCATACGGTTTAACAGAATTTGATCTAGAAGAAATTGACGAGCTGTTAAATACTGAGCAAAATTAATCCCACAATTAAAAAGTTCATGTATATAGAAGATACATGAACTACGAATAGGGATGGTGTGATGGCAGCAGAAGCCTCAGATACAACAGAAAAAGTAACAAAAAAGAAAGCAGCTAAGAAAAAGACGGCCAAGAAAAAAACCGCTAAGAAGAAAACGGCTAAAAAGAAAACCGCCAAAAAAGCAGCCAAGAAAACCGCAAAGAAAAAAACTACAAAAAAGAAAAAGACAGGTAAACGTGATCTAGGTGATTACAAACTTGTTGTTGTGGAATCACCCTCCAAGGCGAAAACGATTAAAAAGTATCTTGGAAAGGGATATCAAGTTGTGGCCTCCAATGGACACATCAAAGATCTTCCAAAATCTAAGCTTGGTGTTGATATCAAAGAAAATTTTGCTATTGATCTCGTTCCTATAACGGGAAAGAAAGACAAGATTGAAAGAATACAAGAATTAGCAAAAGGTGCCCAAGAAATTTACCTCGCTCCCGATATGGACCGTGAGGGAGAGGCCATTGCATTTCACCTTTCTGAAGAGATTGGGAAAAAGAAAAAAATTCATAGAGTCGTTTTTAACGCTGTAACAAAAGCTGCTGTAAATGCAGCTATTGAAAACCCAACTGAGCTCAACAAGAATATGTACAACTCCCAAAGAACGAGAAGAGTTCTCGATAGACTTGTGGGATATAAAATTTCTCCAATTCTTTGGGATAAAATCCAAAGAGGAATTTCTGCTGGTAGAGTTCAATCAGTTGCCCTTCGGCTTATTGT
>JAGSHI010000204.1 GCA_023954635.1 Bacteriovoracaceae bacterium | reverse complement strand
CGGCAGTATGTCGCGGACATATAAAAGCCAGGAAGTTCAGAAGAAGACTTTATTTTAAACGGAGTGAACTTGATCGCCTAATTGAAACCTCAACAACCATAGGAGGTTAATATGGCAATTAAAGTTTACGAAAAAGAAGGAAAGAAGCTTTATCAGGTCTATGTAAATGCTAGAAGCAAAACAGACCCAAAGCTACGAGTACAAAAAACTGTTTCCGATTTAAAATCCCTTTCGTTAGCAAGACGAGAAGAGAATAGAATTCACCAAGAACTTGGTAAAAAGCTAATGGAGCTTGAAGGCCGATGCGATACTTGGGAAGCTGTGATCGAAGGATGGAGAATTGAAGCCTCTGGTGGATATCTTGGTACTTATAATCCAGCAACCATATTGGATCATGTGGCCAGTCTAAATAGATGGACTAAAAGTTGGCTTAAAACCACTGCTTCTGAACTTGGTAAAGCTCATGGTCGTGATCTTATAAAGAGAATGACCAATGAAGGGAAATCTGTCAGCTTCATAAAAAAAGTTAAGAACACGGTAAACGTGGTCTATAACTTTGGTATTGAGGAAGGCAGAATCAAGGGTGTTGAACAATCTCCTGTTTATGGAATTAAACTTCATAACAAAGTGGAGAAGGTTCCTGATATTCTTTCTTTGGAAGAAATTAAAAAGTTTCTTCACGAAGCAAGAAGACAGAATCACCCTTGGTATCCTATTTGGGCCACTGCTCTTCTAACAGGAATGAGAAGTGGTGAGCTTTATGCCCTTGAGTGGGATGATGTAGATTTTGAAAACGGTATTGTTAGAGTTTCAAAGTCTTTCAATAAAAGAATGAATGAGATTAAAAGTACTAAGGCTGGATATTGGAGAAATGTTCCAATGTCTGAGGAGCTTAGAAGTCTTTTTCTCTCTCTTAAATCATCCAAAGGGGAGAAGTTTGTACTTCCAAGATTTAGAGATTGGCAGAGGGGAGATCAGTCAAAAGTATTAAAGATGTTTTTGTCTGGTGTTGGCTTACCTAAAATCAAATTCCATGCGTTGCGAGCTTGCTTTGCAACACAGCTTTTGGCCAAGGGAACACCTCCTGCAATTGTGATGAAAATCTGTGGTTGGAGAGATTTGAAAACCATGGAGTTTTATATCCGTGTTGCAGGGGTTGATGAGAAAGGAGCTACTGACTGTCTAAGCATCTTGCCTTCAGAGGCAGAGGTTATGGAGAATGTAGTGAACATCTTTAAATTTCAATAAGTTACAGGGAGGGGGTTTCCCTCCCTGTATTTTTAGGTAGTTACGATTAAAGAAAATCCTCCTAATTCCGATATGTTTAACAGTGTTACAACATGGTTGATTCACGATTGGAACAATGCTATAATATACAGGAATGACAGGAGGTAGATTATGTCTACGGCTAAAAAGCAAGATACATTTGGTGGAAGAATTAGCTCTGAACATAAGAGTATGCTCAAGTACGCTGCTGATTGTACGGGCCAAGATCTTACGGCATATATTGTAAGTACAGCTCTTGAGAAAGCTAAGAAAGACATTAAAGAATATCAAGAAATGAAGTCTTTGGTTCTCAGCAGAAGTGACTTTGATAAGGTTTCAAATGAAATCGCCAGTCCTTCTGAGCCTAGTGAAAAGCTGGTAAGTGCATTTAGGACAAATAAGAGTGTAATTGAGGATGAGTGAAAAGTTTGTTCATATAAAAGAACTCTTAGATTTAGAAACTTCAAAAAAAGTAAAAGTTAGGGCTAGTTTTAGTAGCGGAAAGCAATCTTTAGATGACTATATTCAAAGGTACGCTAAAAATGGCAGCAAAAATCAAGTAGGACAAACACATCTTCTGATAGAGGAAGAGCCCTTAAAAATAATTGGTTATTACACATTGAGTACACTCTCAGTTGAAAAGTCCTTACTTGCTAAATTCACTTCATACCCAGCTCCTGAAATATCTGGGATGTTGATGGCAAGATTAGCAATTGCCACCAGTGAGCAACGTAAAGGCCATGGAAAAAAACTTTTGGTTCATGCTTTAACTAAGATACAGCGAATAAGTGAGGATGCAGCTGTGAAAATTGTTGTGGTCGACGCTTTAGACGAGCAAGCTAAGGATTATTACATACAATTTGGATTTATTGAGTTTGATAATGAGCCTATGAAGTTATTTATATCTATAGAGACTGTTAACTCTGTTTTGTCTCAAGTTTAAATTCATGAAGTGTTGTAATAAAGATTCAAAAGACTCACCTCAAGCAAAGGTTATATTAGGTAGACTTTGCTACTGTTTTAAATACTCTGAAGATGATTTTAAATCTGCCTTGAACGAAGGAAAGGAAACAGAGTTAATAGAAGAAATAAAATCAAAAATGAAAGATCCAGGCTGCTTTTGCGAAAAAGCTAACCCATCGGGAAATTGTTGTTTAATGGATATCCAAAAATTTATAGAAAAATCAAAATAAATAGTTCTATTCTCTTCGAGTCTTAGACTACAGTCGTAGTCTAGTGATCCTAATTGAAAATTGGCTTATCGTGGCTTAGTGCTACGTTAAGCATTTGAATTGTCGGGCCGTCGGCAGTTTCCACCACTTCGATTTCTTGCATTGCAGAGACTTTTTAATTAGAGTTTTGTAATGGAAAATATTAAATCTATTAAGTTGTCCGATAAATCGATAGCAGAAACTGAGTTGGTCCGATTTATTGCGATTTGCCTGAGAGAAACTGGGGGCATTGAGTATGTTTCTAGCAATCTTGAAAAAATTGGAGAGTTCAATATTTGTAGTACAGCTTTTTCATTATTAGACCATGCTGAAGCTACGTCGGAAATCAACCTTGAAGAATATAGTTCAAATCAAATTAAAAATATCTGTAAAATTATTGTAGGAACTTTAATTGATTGTGGAGATTTAGAAACTCTTACTTGCTATAGTGAAACTGAAGCTAAGAAGTTTTTAAATAATATTTAATAGTTTGTAGTAATCGGTAGTCATTTCTACTTTTAGATTCATAATTTAAACAACTTACGTAGATACCACTACCTCCACCATCACGACTTGTTGTGTCAGTGATTTATTGATATTCTCCCGTTATGAAATTTAGAAAGTATAGTTCTGAAGATTTTGATTTAGCGAAGTCTTTTATTGATAGATGTAATTCTAATGACTTTTCCATTAACCAACTTAAGAAACAAGCTACTGGGATTTTTGCATTTAGTGATCAGAATGAAGTAATGGCTTTGGCCATGCAATGGCGGAATGAATTGCATAATAAAACTATTGTCATAGAAATTTGTGTTCTACCTGATAAAAGAAGGGAAGGGATAGGAACAAAAGTTTTCAAAAAATTAAATGAAGAGTTTCCTGTAAGAGATAATGATTTTGCGTTTGATATAAAATGCGAAAGTAAAAATATTGAAGCTAGAGCGTTTGCTGAGAGTCTTGGATTTGAGAAATATCTTAATTGCTACAATAACGTCTTTAGTATTGATGAAGTTACAATAGTTAATAATAACCGAGAGATAGTGAGATTATCTGACTTTTATAAAGAAGAGCAGAACAAAGAGAGAGTTAAGGTTTTTCATTGTTCTATGTACGATAGAGATCATGAACCTTATCTTCCGCTAAATAAGGATAAGGAAGTTCGATATGATTATTATAGTGATGGTAATCTCGATTATGGGGTTGTTATTCTCAAAGATAGAGAAATAATCGGTTGTTCGTTTGCTTATTTGAACTTTGAGGATGAGCTAGAAGAAGAGGTAAGTGACGTTACTTGTCTACACGGATATGCAAATAATGAAGATAAGACTGAAGAGGCACTTCTCGTTCAGGAGCTATATAGCTACCAAACAAAACTGTTAAAAGAACAGGGACGACAAAATATTTATATTGAGTTTGATTCAATTGAGAGAACCTCAGATTTGATGCTGGACTGGTTACCCTACACAAAGAAGCCTTTATTACGTTTCCAGAAAAGGATCTAAATTAAGTCATTTGTAGTAATCTGTAGTTACTTTCAAAAATCAACCAACGAAATTAAATAGATACAAGGCTTCCACCACCTCCACCAACCGACCAGAGATGTAGGGTGGTTGTTAAAACAACCACTTAGTCTTTGGATTTCCAGAACTTAGAAATCGTAAACCATTGTAAATCAGATAGCATGGGCTCACTATATGGAAACGGGCATTTTAGTTTCCAAGAATTCAGAAAGTAAATTCAGGGTGTTAGGCCCTGACCTTTCAAAAAAATCTCACAAACTTTCGACACTTTCATTTTTAGTAGGTCATATTTACAGCTGATGTATCAGAACATTTAGAAACCACTTAGAATTTATTTACATTAAAAAGATTGTTTCAGGTTTAGTGGGAAATAGTCCTCGCTCCAGTTTTAGG
>JAGSHI010000102.1 GCA_023954635.1 Bacteriovoracaceae bacterium | reverse complement strand
TTCAATTCTATTAAAGATATTTTGACCTTGTTCTGCACCGTGCGCCCCTTCATTTTCAGTTTTCAAAGAAGCAATAAGGTTTATATCTGCTCCGGCCAAAAAACACCCTTTTTTAACTGAATGGAAAACAACACCATCAATTTCTTTTTTCTTTTGGTGAAGTTCTTCAACAATGTCTCTTAACTCAGTAAGAGCATCTTCATCGAGAACAGTCATAGATTTATCACAGTTGTAGCCGAAACCAACGTAGGCCACTTTATTTTCAGTTTCAAATTTAATCTTTTTATATGACATCGTTTATTCCTTTAATTACTTAACTAAGTTCTCAATAAGACATGCTCCACCTTGGCCCCCGCCAATACAGAGAGAAGCAACACCTTTGTCGGCCTTTCTTCTTTTTAATTCATGCATTAAAGTCACGATTAATCGGCTACCTGTTGAACCTACTGGGTGGCCTAAAGCAATAGCACCACCATTTACATTTAATTTTTCATCTGGAATATCGCCATGAACTGTATCTATATCAAATCTTGATGCAATTTCTTTATCAGTTAAACCTCTTCTTACTCCTAATAGCTGAGCTGCGAAGGCCTCATTAATTTCAACGAGATCAACATCCGAAAGGGCAACACCAGTTCGTTTTACTAACCCATCCATAGCGAGTAATGGACCCATTCCCATTCTTTCTGGTTCTAATCCATGGAAATGAAAATCAACCATTCGTGCAATTGGAGTAAGATTATATTTCTTTAAAGCTTCTTCACTACAAAAAAGTAAGGCCGAACCTCCATCTGTGATTGGACAACTGTTTCCTACAGTTACACTTCCAGACTTTCTTTCGAAATATGGTTTCATTTTTCCAAGACCTTCAACCGTTGAGTTGGCGCGTGGCCCAATGTCTTTAGTAAGTAACTTGTCGAGTTTTGCTCCATAAGCAAGAGGAACTATTTCATCTTTAAATCGTCCTTCAGCTTCTGCTGCAATGGCCTTTTGATGAGACATGTTTGCGTATTCATCTTGCTCCTGCCTAGTGATTCCATACTCCCTGGCAAGCAATTCAGCAGTGAGACCCATATTCAAACCACAAAATGGATCTGTTAATCCTTGTTCGATGGCAATAATGGGAGAGAGAAACGGAGGACGAAAAGCACTGAGAGCTTTTACTTTGTCAGAAAATGATCTTGATTTCATGACATTGACAAAAAGATCTGTCATTTCTTTTGAGTAGATAAGCGGCATCTGTGACATTGATTCAACACCACCAGCAACTATGACGTCAGCTCTACCAGCTGCAATTTTCATGAACGCCTGAGAGACGGCCTCCATACCAGAGGCGCAATTTCTATGAACTGTATAACCAGAAGTTTTCTTATGTAGTCCGGCCTCAAGTGCTATTACTCTACCAACATTAGGATATTTTGCTGGAGAGCCGGTGTTACCTATAATTACTTCGTCGACTTCATCATTTGGAATACTAGTTCCATCGAGAATTTTTCTAACTAAATAAGCCCCAAGAAATGGTGCAGCAACATCTTTTAAGTCTGTACCTGATTTGGCATGTGGGCTACGCCTACCATCTACGATGTAAACGTCTTTTAGTGACATGGTCACAAAACTCTCCTTGTCTTAATTGATAAACCAAGGGGAATTTTAACGAAAAAGCATGAATTGGAAAAGGTGCAATATAAGTAATTTTCAACAGGTATAAAAAAAAGGAGCCACAAGAGCTCCTTTTAGAGAAGAAAACTTGAGTGAAGTGCTTTTACACACTTCACAAAAATAATTATTAGAAGCTAATCATTAACCCAGCAGAGATTGATGCAAACCCTCCTGACTCAATGCTTTCCCCAGTGTTCTCAAGATTGTATTGATCAAGAGTAGTAAAAGCTCGAGTATTATCAGTATTAGAACTGCTAGTTAGTCCTTTAGTATAGCTAAGCATCAATCTTGCTCCAATCATTTCAGAGAAAGAAACATCAGCACCAGTGGTTGCAGTACCAGTTACATAGTTTGATCCATATTCTGAATCTTTGAGCGAAGTAGCGACATTACCTAATGGTTGATTAAAGTAAGGGTCACTATCTTTGTACTTAAGCGTAGCTCTTCTGTATCCAATTCCTAAACCAACAAATGGCTTAATTTTTGAATCTGGAACGATATAAAACTTTCCATCAACCGAAAGGTCCATTTGACGGTAAGTCATTTCTCGACCTTGAGTTACATTTGCGTTTGTTCCAAATGTGTTAAAGGTATTGAAAGTGTTGAAAGTGTTGAATGAGTTAAATGTATTAAAAGAGTTATATCCAGAGTAGTTAGGATTCACATCAACAATGTCCATTGCTGCGTATCCAAAACCAAGCCCAACAGAAAACCTTTTATTTAATTTAGACTCAAAAGAAAGTCCTGCTGTAATCTCTGATTCATAATCCTGATTGTTTTTTGCTTGAATACTAGTCATACCAATAGTTGGAATGATGCTAAAATTCCTCTTCTTTTTAACTACTGGAGTAGGCGCTACAACTCTTTGGGGTGCTGCTTGCCGTGTTCCAATAATGTCCTCTTCAGAACTAGTCATTTGTCCTGAAAATGCTTCTTTTAGTTTTTGTCCAAGCTTAAGCTCTTCTTGCATTCTGATGTCTTCAATTTTCTTTTGAACCATCTGCTCGTGCTCTTGCTCAATTTTCTTTCTCATCTCTGCCAGTTTCTGAGCTCTCGTTTCTTTTTTAGAAAGTTGCCCATCAACATCATTTTTACCTGATTTCAAAACAGATCCTGTATCAGCAGATAATGCATCGTCTTGAGCTAAAGCATTTACGCTTAAAGCTCCACAAACAACTGCAACTGCCAAAACATAAGATCTGAATCCAGGTCTTGTTTTGTTAGTAATTGGTTTCATAGTTTTCTCCTTCTACAAGGTGGACACCCACACCTGGGGTCAACCTCTCCTATTTCATTTGAAAGCACAATAGTTATACCAAATATATTTCTCAGTGCATCAATTACTTAGAAGCCTTGAATTTTTTACAGTATTATTAAGAATTTGTGGGACGCAAGAACGTAATATTAATAAGTTAGGACTGAAACTAAAGGATACGAAAGTACCTAAACTTAGCATAACTCCCTTTATAGGAATTAAAAACGCCATGAACTTGGCAAGTTATTGAAGACTCAGCAGCACCTTCACAGTTTTCAGGGTCTCCGAGTACGCGTGTTTTTACATATTTCATAATGGATATAGACATAACTATAACGACAGAGAAGAGCAGTATGTACTCAACTGCAGTTTGTCCCTTATCTGAAAGCTCAAATGGTATTGATTTAGATTTCATATCTATAATTATATACAAACAAAAGAACAGGTCTAGGATGGCAAATTAGACGACTCTTATCCCTTCTTTGATCTCCATTAACGTACTAAATAAACCTAATGAACCTTTTTTTAATGGACCAAAGTAGTGCACTTTCTTCAGTTTGTTACCATCTCCTGGTGAAGAAGAGTCCATAATGTTTACTCGATCCAATATGGAGTTTAAACGTTCGTCACCTTTATTATCTTCGAGGCAAACTTCTTTACCAAAAACAATCCTTGTCACTTCAAGTTCTAACGGCTTCCCTATAATTGTATTTAAATCTTGATTTAGAATTTCTAAAGACTTCTTTTGAAGGAATGAGATTTTCATGCCTTTTTTTGCAAGTGTGTATAAAGATACTCTGAATTTATTGTCACCCTCTCTCTTAAGTGTCCAGAAAGGATACTGTCCTCCAATGCGCGAGGACTCTGTAAAAACAAAGTAGTCATCTTTAAAAAAGCTATCTAAATCACCCTGCATCTCTATATCAACTTCAATATTTCTAAAGCATTTACCTTTTACATCAATACTTATTGGCATCTTCTCTGGTCGACCACCCATCAAAGCAATCCTGTCTGGATGGATGATTCCCTCAAAAGAAGAAAGCTCTAGAGACCAAGGTTTTCTTTTATCAAAGAGCCACTCTCTTATTGTTGTCTCTTTACATACGCCACCCTTCCCTTTGAAGACTGGTTCAAGATCAATCATTAAGGCCTCTTCATCTAATTTATAACAAGGAGAGAGCAAACTCATCATTAAATGAAAAAGTTCGAGATCATTACCTCTCATTGAAAGTTTCTTTTGTATAAACCCTCTTGAGAGATAAAAAAATGTTTTTTGATGAAGGGGGATAAGGTCAAGCTTCTTATTGTGATCAAGTTGAGATTTAAATACTTTAAACTGGTCTAGAATTTCACGTGGACACAGGTTTAAAAATGTTTGGATATTTAAATTTTGAAGAGTTCTGAACCTAAAGCAGTTTTGAGACATTCTTCTAGCGAAATTAAAATAACAATCATTAAAAGTTTGAATTTCTTTTTCTGAATCGTCCCCAGTCTCGCCTTCAGTTGAGTCTACGACACCAAATAGTTTTGGAAACTTACGATGGAGTTCTAATAGATTTTGCTCAGGAGAACCCCCAAGCTTTAACCATTGTTTATCAATATAAAATGAAAGGCTTACTGGCCTTAAGTATTTTTGAATCTGGGCCAAAGGTTCAATACCTCTATCTTCTCCCCATGTTTCTAAGAAATTTACATCTATCTGATTTAAGATGCCGCTGTAGAGAGGACCAAACTGTAATCGCTTATCATCAATAACAAGTGTGTTTTGTCCCCAGTCTATGAATTCCATTGAAAAAAGCATACTAAGATAACTTTTCCCTACCATTGTTAAATCATAATTTTTATCTAACATTTAACTCACCCATTAAAATTTTGTACTTGTCTTGAATGGCCTCAGCTCTTTTATCTTTTGAATTTGAAACGATAGGGTTTTCTATGTATTTCATCAAAGTTTGATACATTTCTTTTAATTGTTCAACTATATGTATTTGCTCAGGTGATTCTGACATGAGAATATCGTATTCAGTTGAACGATGTATCTTTGGTCCACAATAAACTCGACAACCTGCCAAATATGGTTCAAGTAAACTATGAACACTCCTCCCATGGCCCCCACCGACAAATGCATGACCAAAAAGCGTATAAGTCTCACATAACACACCTTTTAATTTCGAGATTATTATATTGGAACTTGTGTCACCAACTAAACGTCCGTCATCTTCTATAAACAAAGGAGATAATTCAGGGGCGTAGTCTTTGATTTTTTTCACAATATTTTCAATAAAATCTGAAGATAAAACATGAGGTGCAAGTACTAATTTCATTTCACCTTTAACAATTGAATCTACAAGTCCTCGATCACTTAAAATATCCATTTCGACTGGCCAACAACTACCAATGACAACCCTCTTAGTAATTGGAGTTTCTTGCAACAGGTCCTCTAGGATTTTAAGTTTTTTGCACTTTATTTTCAGTCTTCGGATAATTTGAATCTGTCTAAAGTCAAAGAACTCTACTTTTCCTAAATATCCTAGTTCTTTATATCGTTTGAGATCAGCATCAGAGGCAGTGAAAATATTCTCAAATAAAGAAAACACACCCCTTAGATAAAAGCCTGAAACATTTTTTAATTTTTTATTTTTTAATGTCCCAGAAAACAGTCTGGCGCGATGAAAGAATGACCATAACAAGAGTTCAGGAAAAAAATCGTACCTACAAAAATTAAGAACTTCACCTTTACTCCATGACCAAACATTACTTGTAAAAGGAGTTCTAATTGGAAAGTAAGTTAACAGAGGTAACCGTAGCCAATAAAACGTACTCGGATACATGCCTGAAAGTTTCTTTATATCGCTATTTAAAGAAGGTGAACTGTATATGAGTTGGACAACCTTACCTTCTTTTAAAGTGTCATGGAGGATCGGACCGATTTGCTCAAGTTCCCCTTGAGATGAAACCTCAAACAAGACGTCAACTTTTTCAGTGTATTTGCCTTGCTTTGTGTTTTCAAAGATTATGCGTTTTCGGATACTTGGGATGAAGAGTGATAATAGATACCAAAGGGGCACAAAAGTGGCCTGTATAATGATTAGTACGAACTGAATAAATAAAACAAACATCTTCGACATCTAAATTCCTACGGTGCCATATTGTCACACACTTACTATCAAACGAGAATCAACTACTTGCGAACTGTTAGAAAATGTGCATTTCTAACATCTTCTTACATTTGTAAGCACTTTTTTCAACATCTTAAGTTTAAACTTGCGAACTGACCCAATACTTGGGTAGTTTACTCTGCATTGAGCGTCAATTTTGAGGAAAGAATTTTATTAATGAAGGAGATAGGAATGAAAACGACAAGAATTGCGTCCGCCATCTTAGGGCTAACTATGGTAGGAACAGCTTTCGCTGCCGGTTCAACTGGGAGTACAAGCACATCAACTGCAAGCACAGCAAACCTTTATCAAAAGCTTAAAGAATCACCAGCTTCTTTCAGTATTTTATCTGATTACGGTTTGAACAAAAATAAAAACAATCAAGTCACAAGCGTAGATACACTTAATATCGCTTACCTTGGCTGGAAAGTTACTTCTAAAGACAAAGTAAGAATTGAAAACAGATGGTCAACATCTTCTATCTGGAACAAAGACAAAAAAGAAAAATCTGACACAACTTTCTCTAGACAAGTTCTAAAGTATACAAGAAGTGGTCTTTTATCTCAGGATAAGCATGGAATTAACCTTTCAGGTAACCTTGAGTGGAGACACCTACCAGATACTGCAATGAAAGGTTCAGCAAACTCTAATGGTGGAATCAGAACTTCACTATCAGCTTCTAGAAGTCTTAAAAATGGAATCAGTCTTTCAGGGACTTATTACCATATGAGAAACCTTGTTAAGAATAGAGCTAACAAAGCTACTTATACTTATTATGATTACCTAGTAACGACTCAGTCATACGGGTTTACTGATAAAATATCTCTTTCTATTACAGAAGAATTTTTCAAAAACCACAAGCCAGGAACAAAAGCTGATGCTGCGACTCAGAACACTGAGGACTTAAGCGTTACAGCTGAGCTTGGTTATCAATTCAACCCAATCGTTTACGGTGGTGTTTATGCTGGTAACAGCATCATGACTGCTCACGATGGTAGAACATTTCAAAAAGAGATCTTCCCGAATGCCAATTGGGGAGTAAACTTTTATATTTCGGCCTTCTAAGAAGCTCGAAATTTGACCTCAAAGAAGCCCTTCTAGCCGAAGGGCTTTTTTTGGTTCAAAATTCAGCAAAAATTGCCCCTACACCCTATTCAAAACTTGATCATTTCATTTTTTCCCCATTTATACCGATTTAATTTACGAGGATTTAATTCTTTAAATAGGAATAAGACATGGGTGAACCAAAAATTAAACCAGTTGCGGCCAAGAAAGATCTCGAGTCACTTAAACTTACTAAAGAGAATATTGAGACTGGAGAATACCCACTAGAGGAAGTGTTCGAACTTGAACACAATGGCCAAGTCGTTGGGCTTTATTGGCAATACGACTTGAAAGATTTTATTCAACAAGAAACCTCCTTTGATAAAAGTGCAAGAATTAGAGTCTTTGGACAAAACGACTGGCAAGACCTCTTCAATAACTCCTTTTTCCAAAGAAGAAAACCTCAACTAGTACAAGTAATGGATCCTCAAAAGGACGAAGAGTTCTTTTTACTTGATCAAGGCCAAAAGTCAGGCCCTTGGAATTCATCTGAAATAAATGAAATGCTTGAAAATAAAACGATATTACTTACTGACATGATTTCAATTGATGATGGTGTGAGTTGGGGAAAGGTTTTTGAAGTAGAAGAGTTTGATAGAAGACAAATGAACGTAACTCACAAGCTACCTGAAATTCCAGAAGAAGAAGTTCTACGTTCTCATGAAGAAAAAGTTATAGAAAAAATTCAAAATCAAGATATTGAAACCGATGCAATTGCAGGCCTAGCCTACATTGGAAATATGAAACTTGGAAAAGTTACAGACGAGCAACATGAAGCTGAAGAAATCATAGAAGAAGATAGTAGAAACACTCAGTGGATTCAAATTTTCTGGATTGGTCTATTCGTAATCTCTCTAGTGGGAATCGTGTGGCTCTTCTACCCAAGCTCAAAGTCTACAAATTCAACCAAAGGAACCAAACTTGGCAAGGTTGCACCTATCCAAAAGTTAAAGCCTTCGAAAACATGGAAGGCACCTAAGGCCGCTAAAAAGGCCCCAACAAGAGCTCCTGCCTTAAAAAGCTCTAAACTAAATACTCGAACAAACTCTGCAAGATCTAGAACAACGACACCATTTAAAAAGACTAAAACATACCAAAGAGCACAAGAAGAAAGATCGAGAAAGCAAAATAGTGATCATATAAAAGTAGAGAATTATGATAACGAATATTATGATGATGCATCAGACCCAGTAGAGCTTGATCCTGTAAGAAAGACTCTCAGCAAAGAGACTATTGACCCTGAAGATGAGCAATATGAGTACAATGACACAGTAGACCAACTAGATCCTACGATGGAAAACGATCCAGCAATGGACACAGAGTCTTATTAAATATTTACCCTCTGAATCTTCTTATGCTAAAGTTGCAACATGCAAGAAGCTTCAGAGGAACTTATCCAAAAATTCAGATCACCGGCCTATCCTGGCTCATTATTTCTTAGTTTTGAAGGAATTGAGGGCGCAGGAAAATCAAGCCAACTCAAGAGAACTACAGAATACTTAGAAAAAAAGGGATACAGAGTTCTTGTTTTAAGAGAGCCAGGTGGAACAACTTTCGGAGAGAGACTCAGGAAGGCCATTCTTGAAACCTCTAAAGATCTTCACCCGTTAGCAGAGGCCCACTTATTCGCATCAGCACGTGCACAACTTTTATATGAAGTAATCATGAAGGAATTAGAAGTTGCTGGTACAGCTATCATATGTGACCGTTACATAGACAGCTCTCTTGCTTATCAAGGTATTGGTAGAAATCTTGGATTTAAAACTATCTTAACTATTCATGAGAATTTTCCATTAAACCTCGTTCCTCACTTAACATTTTATTTTAAAATAGATGTTGAGACTAGTTACAGTAGACAAAAAATGAGGAATGCCCCTAAAGACTACTTTGAAAGTCAGGGTAGTGATTTTTATCAAAAGCTAATAGATGGTTATGATAAAGCTGCCGAAATGTTCCCTGGCAGAATTAAAACGATTGATGGGAATAGAGAAATGGGGCCCATCTTCGAGGATGTGCGAAGTTTATTAGATCAGCTGATATTGGCCACTAGCACTAGTGATCAAAATGCCTAAACAAATTGATGTCCTATACAACCAATGGAAAGACTCAAAGCTCGCACATTTTTACATTTTTGAGGCCCATGCTAGTGTTAACAAAAAACAAGTGTTTCTAAAAAAGTGTATTAATGATTTTCTAGTCCAAACCTTACAAAATCAAAAAAATATCTCCAAAACCCAGGCCCAAGGTCTACTCACATCAGGACATGGAGACATTCTCTTTATTAGAAAGTCAGATAAGAAATCTATCGAATATACTCAAAAGAGTGGTGACCTAGAGCCTTTATTTAAGTTTTTAACGTTCACCAATTTGGAACTAAAGCAGAGGTTTATTATCGTTGAAGATGCTCACCTCATTAGCAAACAGCTTTCAAATAAACTACTTAAAAGCCTAGAAGAACCTTCACCTAGAACAACGATCATTTTCTTAGCAGATAAAACTAATCAATTTCTTCCCACTATTCTCTCAAGGGCGATTCTCTGGAAACTAAGAGATCAAGAAAGTGAACTACCTAAATTTTCAAATCGCACAAGTGTTTCTGACTCAACAGTTAATTTGAAAAACTCAGACTCTAAGAATGCAATTACCATTAAACAATATTTAAATAATGAAATAGACTTATACGAGGTCATTGGAAAAGTTTCAAAACGAGCAGATTATGAAGATTGTTTTCATATTATCGCAGAGTGTCTTACAAACACCTCAGAACATGTAGGATTAAAATCAAAGGCCCTAGAACAACTCAAATGGTGGAACAAGGCCAAAACCTTTCATAACTCCCCTCAAGAATCTCTTATTGGCCTACTTACGGCCCTTAAAACTGTCTAAACACATGGTGCCATGGGCCTAGACAAAAACATTCGATTTCACGAGTATATCAGTTAGTCTTTAATGAATGAGGACTCATTTATACTATGCACAAAGAAGAAGCCGAACAAAAGTTCGAAGAAAATACAGAGCAAGCTGAAATTCCAACAAACGAAGAAACTCCTGAGGCAACAAAGGACGACTCAGAAGATACGGAAGAAAGCAAAGATCGAAACACTAAATGGAAAGACGGTGATCCCGTTACTTTTTTGCGTGTTCGTTTTCCAGGCAATGCTAAAACCTTTCCTTTCATTTTTGGTAAAAGAAGATTTTCATACGGACAAAAAGTTGTTGCGATGAGTGATCGTGGAATGACTGTCGGTTATATCAACAGTATCCCCTACACAGTGCCTTTCCAAAAATCTATGTTACCAATTAAAAGTATAGTTAAGGCCGCGAGCGAAGAAGATATTATTGAACAAAAAGGCCATACGATGGCCGAAAGAAAAGCTGAAGTATCTTGTATTAATATTATCAATAAACTTCAACTCGATATGGTAATCACCCACGTTGAATTCATGCAATTTGGGAAGAAGGCCGTCTTTTATTTTACTGCACCGGCCAGAGTAGATTTTAGAGAACTAGTCAAAAATCTTGTCTCTGAATTAAAAATGAGAATTGAACTAAGACAAATTTCTGTTAGAGATCGAGCCGCTGCTTTAGGTGGTGTAGGAGCATGTGGTTTACAAACTTGTTGCTCATCTTTTCTAAAGAACTATGGCCATGTTTCAATAAAAATGGCGAAGAATCAAAACCTTGCCTTAATTCCTTCAAAAATTAACGGTGTATGTGGTCAGCTTAAATGCTGCATCAAGTACGAAGATGATGTTTACAGCGAAAAACGCAAGAAACTCCCTAAGGAAGGCACCTTTATAAAGGTTGAAAGTGGTGACACAGGTAAAGTCACAAAACTTCACGTCCTTCTAGAGCAATTTGAAATGCTCACTGATGAAGGGAAATTTAGAAGGTATGTTCTTTCTCAGTTTCAAAATAGAGAAAATCTTCCAGATGGATATAAATTCCCAGAGAGGTTTGACCATATCGTAAACGAAACCAAGGAAATCATTGGATTAGTGAAAACAGAACCTCAACATGTTCAATTCTCAAGCTTATTTTCTAATGAAAATGATGAGGATCTCGAAGATGAAAATCAAGATGAAGATCGAGATGAAGATCGAGATGAAGAT
>JAGSHI010000119.1 GCA_023954635.1 Bacteriovoracaceae bacterium | reverse complement strand
TCTCTTCTTGAAGAATTTTTGGAGTCACACTTAGGTCAAATCCTGACTTTGCTTCATCAGCACGAGTAAACTCCCCAGTACCTAGCGCAAACTTTTTACTCGAACTTTTTTGAATTTTTCCTGTTACACCATCTTTAATTACAACAACTCCTGATTGTATAACCCTAGCGTGACCAGCACTTTTAGCTGATGCGAGTTTTGGGAATAGGTTAGAGATTGTTGCTTGTAATGTTCCTTGTGATCCAGTCGTAACTCCACCACCACCTTTTCCGATATTAATTGAACCACCATCTCCACCAAGTGTTGGTGTCCAAGTAAAACCAAAGATTTTATTATAATCTCTTGTAAGTTCTACAAACTGAGCCGTTACTTTAACTAATTTAGGAACAGGCTGAGGTTTTGATTTTGCATTAATCTGAATAAAGTTTTGAATAATATTCTTACGAGCAGTCTGAACAGCATCTGTTCTCTGGGCCAAAGATTGAATTCTATCTGGAACATAAGCATTAGCAATAACTTCTGCTCTTACTTTGTCCCCATCATTAGTAACAATACCTTCTAACCAAAAGAGATTATTCACAATTCTAACAGTCACATCTCTTAAACCATTTTTTTGAATCTCGTCTTGCATTTTCTTAGCAATAATTCTTTGTGTTTGTGGCGAAAGCTCTACCAGTCTAATAACATCAGGATACTTTTCCAATATAACGACGACTGTCCCGATATCAGCTGGAACCACGATCTTCCCACCGACATAGACATACTCTCCCTTAACACCAATTTCGAGTCCTTCAATATCACCTAAAAAATCTTTTAATTCTCTAACTACTTTTGACTGATCACTTGCCGTAATTGTTACGAGATATCTGGCCTTAATATCCCCTACAGTATTTCTGACTGTGACAGATGTTTTACCAGGCTTTAACCCTTTAAAAGTTAATTCTCTTTTAGATGGAATTAATTGAAATGTTAGTATCGACTCATTACCAATTTGGATTTTTGTAGATGGAGCAAAATCAAGTTTTTCGATTTTATCTATTCCTAAAACTACTTCAACATTTTTTTCTGGCGCAGTACTACCCGCTTGTCCAAATACGTTAAAGGAAAAGCCAATCGTTTGGATAAATATGAAGAATAAAAATACTCTTCTCAATTCAGTTACCTCTTCTTGCTAAATTTTTCTGAAAAGAAAGCTTTAGCTTCTGTTGCATCTTCACCCAACAAATCGAAAATCCGAGTAGACTTTATTCTCACAACTTTATTGTCAGAACTATTTCTAAGAGAAAGATAAGGTGGGATCCCCACAAACGTAACAAGGAAGACAAGCTTTTGTACTTGATAAGGGTCTAGCTCCATGGTTACGGTATTGTATTGACTGTATGTACTTAGATTCATTTTTCTAATTACTTTCGGGGTCTTAATTCCAATTAAAGGAATTGAGTTTGTCATATTCATTCCTGTAGATAAGATAAGTACGTCTTGAAGAATTGTCATAACTTTTTGCATGTCTTTTCGACCTGCTGAATAATCAACTGCCGCAAGAATATCTACTCTATCTCCAGGCTTTAGAAGTTTTGAAACCGATTGTTTTTCTGTGATAGTAATTGCTATCGCTCTCTTTCCTGAAGAAACCGTTCTGGCCAAACCAGTCTTAAAACCAGGGAAGGAAACTCTTGGCTTTGTAATCTGCTCTGCTTTTAGAATGGGAACTGTAGCAATCATTCCATCTTCAAGGTCTTTCACTTTTTTAAAGTGTCCTGGTGCTGCAAAGGTTTGCGGCACTGACTTAACAGTAACTTTCGAGTCATCAATAAGTTCAAGTTCTTTGATGTCTACTTTCGCAACAACAACCGTGACGGGTTTACCGTACTTTTCAACAAGAACATTTTCACGGTCTTCGATGTAGGTATAAACCATAAACATAGCGAAAACAGAGATGATTAAGGCAAGTGTAAATGCACGAGTATTCATAAAACTCCATCCAAGGGAAAGTTCATTACAATTTTATCAAATATTTCGAAGGCTTATGATTGAGGGGCAATATTTACACTTAAAGTCATTACCTATTTGCACAGATAGATAACTTACTTTGGGCCCCGTTTAACGGTAACCATGCAACTCTCAGTTCTGAATCTCCGTCTATACTACTCGAGTATGATTCCGAGCAAACTCCATAAGCTGTTGCTGGACGAATATATGACGTTGCGGCTTCTTCCAGATCTGGTTCATCGCAAGTTTCATCATCCTTGATGTCACCAAATAGGGCATTATATTTAAAACAGGTAGTAAAAGGCGTTGAACCACTCGCAAGTTTTTCGGACCATCCAAGGGCAAAATGACCAATATTATTTAAGCCAATTGATCCATGCCAATTTTCAAGGTCTTTCTTGATTGGTAGACGAGAATTGTTCTGTATATAAAAATAAAAATAACCACGAGTGGCCTTTTGTTGATTGATTGACGCATTTATTGAGTTTCCTGTCACAATTAACAATCCACTTAGAACTAAAACAAGTGGCAAAAAGACAACAAATTCAAAGAGAGCTTGTCCATCTTCGTTACCTAAGAATTTAGGTTGTTTCAGCATCCGTTATCATCCAATGTGAAGTGTGGGGTATCACCCTGACAATTTGGGGCCCCCAAATCTTTAATGGCCTTACATGTTCTTTCTAAACAAGTTTGCCTAGTTGGCTCTCTCCCAAGAAATGCTTCCGAAATCATATCCATTGGTGCAAGACCAGCGAATGGAAACCCAAAGGAAAACTTCTCTTGATATCTCATAATTGCTCCGACGTAGAGACGACGGGAAGTAAGGTCTGAAGGGGGAGCATTAAAACTAGGATCACCTTGATTATGTGACATGTACCTTTTAAAAACTTCTTTGGCCCTTGCCTCAGCTGTTGAATCCATAGAAGTATCTGAAGTTCCATTTCTATCAAAAACAAGATAGGCCCTGGCTGCCTGATAGGTTGCATAATGAGTCATGTAACCTCTTGCATAGTTCAAGGCTATTTTTAAATAAACAAACATAAATCCAAACATCAAAACAAAGACAACAATAAACTCAACTGTTGACTGTCCTGTTTCATTTTTAAGTTGTGACTTATTTTTCATGGAGCTGGGTACTCCGCATCGTTAGTGAAAAATCTTGAAGCACTCCCTGAACTATTTGTGAAAGTTTCATGATTTCCACCGTAACCATTATCTGTAGTGTCTGCCGATGTTGCTCCTCTTCGACCGTGTCGATAGCTATACATCATTGACTGTCTCATTCCATCAAAGAGTGTTGAGTTGGGCCCCATCATTTCTTTAAATTTTGGATTTTTCAAAACTGTCAAAACAAGGACGAGTACTACTCCTAAAAGCATTATGTACTCAACCATACTTTGACCTTTTTCATTTTTTACCAAAATATGTTCTCCCAATTTTCAAATCCAAACCACATCCATGATATTAGTATAACTGGTGCATACGAAAATTTCGTATCAAAGATTTGTTTAATTGTGGCAATATCCATAATCCTAAGGGCATGAATAATTTTTTCAAAGTTGTTAAGTGTATTCATTATAAGAAGGAATAGCCCGACTATAATTGTCGACAACATTAAAAATATAAATGCGCTTTCATGAAGAAGAACGGGAGTAAGCAAATAAAACGTAACAAGGTACTTTGCATCTCCTCCACCCATTATTTTCAAAACAAACAAAGCAAAGCCAACTAGAAAAAAGACAACAGGGAATAAAAAAGTTTTTAGTTCCCATCGATAATATTCAGGAAATAAGACTGTAAGTAGAATAAAAATTCCAATGTTGATAATTGACCAGTAATTTGGAATCTTTTTAAATCGGATGTCTCCGTAGGCCACTAAAAGTAGCTCCATCATAAGGAAAATATACACTGATAGCGGAAGCTTCATGCTTCGGTCCTCTTATTTGTTATTTGAAAAAGAGTCCATAAAACACCATTGTTTACAAACCCCTACAGATAACTGTTGGGAGAGGTAATAGGCGAGGTTACCCATCGTATCACTCATATATGTATTGATTGCTCCGGCCATTCGCATAGCAATGATGGCCATAAAAGAAAAAATAATAATGTATTCCACGAGAGCCTGCCCGAGGCTATTCTCTTTTGATTTCATATGGATACATTTTAATTTATCACAAGGATAGACACAAAGAAGGGCAATATCTTCTTGATGAAGATATCATTCATTTTTGATCGGAAGTGGCCAAATCAGTCAGGAGCTCTGAGATCAAAGCTCCCAAGATCTAAACAATACTTATTCCATATTGTTTAATTCATTCGTGATCTTGCTATTGGCCGTGTCAAACACACCACTCGTCAATTCATCTAGCTTCTTTTGCGCCGTTGTTTTAAATTTAAAAACAATTAAGGCAACAACTGCAACTAGCAGAATGTATTCAGTGGAAGTCTGCCCTTCCTCATCCTTAAGAAACTCTAAAAACTTACTCATCATATCCCTCTCCTATACTAAGGAAACTTGATAGTACTGGTCACTTATCGGCAGAAGTGGCAATACACTTTAGGAAAAATACGCATATAAACAAAAACTACTTAAATGCTCCGTTTTTCCCTATACTTAATTATAACGCTGCGCATGATTCAAAACAAGCAAAATCAGACCCTTTTTATCCAGTATAAGTATTTGAAAATATTAAAAAAAGGCAAGCGTGAAAATGTTTACTAGGGCCTCTTTCGTCTCAAAAAGGTATAATGGCTTTAGGACCTTGGTTCGGTGAATTTAGAGTTTCGCCCTACAAGATTTTTAAGGAAGCGGTCCCTGATCACAGTGAGCAAGCTCATATCGTTTAAAGCGATTAGTGAGAAGCCTAAAGTGGTTACTAACTGCGTCCACCTGTCATATGACGGGCGGAACCTCCTAGCCAGCCAAGGTCCTTTATTTTCAATTTCTTGACAGTCAAAGTTAATACCCTCATCATTTTTATATGGAAAACACTCAACAACCCCTCGTAGACATTAAAACAGATTGGATTGAAACATTAGCTCTTGAAGAGCTCAATATGGATGAAACAGGTATTATTCATATCGATGATCATCTTAATCCAGCTCACCTATTAGAAGAGTCATCTATTCTCTTTATGAATAAGCTACGAGAGAGAGTTGATATTTATGCTGGAAAATTTAATGAGTACCGCGGAGCTGAAGCTGGCGGTTCACATATAAAGACATTTAAAATTTCAAACACTATTAATGACTTTATGCTTTTTAGAAATTCATTAAGGTTAGTCTTTGCACGTAAAGCAAATGATCTTATCTCAATTTGTTTTCTTTCAAGTGGTAAAGATGTTTTTGCTGCGAGATTAAACTCTGAAGACAATACGGCTGGACATGGAATCCATGAGATTCGTGCACATGTTGGTGCCTTCAATAAGATTACCTGGAAATTTCAAGGTGAAAATGTTGATTTAGATGCACTCGTAAAACATTACTTATCAGAGTTTATTAGACATTCCTCTAGATAAAACTAATCCCTGCACCCTTTTTTGTTTTTCTTTTATTGGATTGCTTTCCGTGCATTCTTCGAAAAGTGAACTCCAATGACTCTTCAACCGTTGGCATATTAACATTTAAAAAACTTTCTATATTTGAAACATCGAGATGAAAATTATATTTATTTGAATCACCTCTTCGATTTTCTTCTACAGGAAAAGTCCATTTGCCTTTTTCAATCAACTTCGAATTTTCATTAAAAACTTTTGTATACGCTTCAGCAAATTCGTAATGAGTTAATGTGTCTTTAGAACAAACTTGAAATAATCTATTCGCAACTTTCTTTTCAAAACATATCTTCATTAACGTACCGAGATAGAAGACATCTAAAAATCCTACTTTGACATAGTTGTCTGCGTTTATTCTCTCACCAGTTAATATATTTCGTTGAATCTTTTCAAACCAAGGATCCATATTAGGCAGAATACTTCTACCATAAAGGTTACAGGCCCTAAAAATAATATAATTCAGACTTGTTTTTTGAATATAGAACTCTGCTTGAGACTGGGTTTTTCCAATAACAGTATTTGAGTCTGGTATATCCATTTCTATGTATTGCTTATCCTCTCCACCAAAAACGTATGACGAAGAGACATAACAAACTTGTGATCTATAACGATGACAATATTCTGCAACATTGAATAATCCACTCGTATTATAGGCTTCAGCAATTTCTGGTTTCTTATGGGCCTCATAGACTGAGCTCACGCCTTCCGCGTAAACAGTTATATCTGGCTTAAATGCATAAATGATTAGTTGAACTTCATCTTTGGCAAGAACATCGCAAGGAATAGTTAAAATTCCAGGGAGTGAAACAGGATCTTTATGGTATGTTCCAATAACTTTAAAATCTTTTCTAAGAATTTGTGCAAGGTTTGATCCAAGAAAACTACTTACTCCAAAAATAAGGATTGTTTTTTTCTCGTCTTCTTTTTTCTCATTTGACATATTTTTTATTCCTATAAATGAGTTTACCACATTCACAAAATAAAAAAACGCCCTGGCCTCATTCGAGGCCCGCGGGCGTTGGTTCTATACGAAACTATCCAATTAATTTTAATGCTGCATTGGTCGACTGGTTTGCCTGTGCTAACACCGACACTCCGGCCTGTACCAAGATATTATTCTTGGCCATCGCTGCAGTTTCTTCTGCTACATCAACATCCCTAATCCTCGATTTGGCAGCTGACATGTTCTCATCGGCAATCGACAGTGAGTTGACCGCTGATGTGAGTCTGTTTTGCATCGCACCCAAGTTGGAGCGCATTCCGTTGATCTGTACAAGAGAATCGTCGAGTTTCTTAAGTACAGTCTGCGCACCTTCTTTAGTTTGAATGTTCTCAGCAGTGAGACCGAGGGAACCAAGCGTTGCATCTGCAAAGTTTCCGTCGTAATACAGTCTATCGAGAGTTGGATCATTGTTAATTCCGACTTGGAATTCCATGATTCCCCCAGATCCATCGAGCAGTTTGACGCCGTTGAAATTACTTCCTTTGGCAAGCCTGTCGATTTCATCTTTGAGTTTCTGAAATTCGATATCTGAAAATCCTCGCTCAGTTTCCCCAACAGTGTCGGACGCTGCCTGCACTGATAGTTCTCTAAGTCTGATAACGATGTTCGAAATTTCATTCAATCCACCTTCAGCAACCTGTATTAGAGAGACGGCATCATTCGCATTTCTTTTTGCCTGTCTAAATCCTCTAATCTGTGCTTTTAAGTTTTCACTTATCGCCAATCCGGCAGCATCATCCGCAGCTCGTGTAATACGCTCACCAGACGACAATTTTCTCAAGTTGTCGTTTAGTTTGTCTTTATTAACCCCGAGTGTCCTTTGTGCTGACAGTGACGGTACATTAGTATTAATTCTCATTCCCATGATTAATCTCCTTCAAACATAAAAAAACCTCCTGTTTTTATCAGTCGCACATCCTGGCGACGAAATTGTTATTATTCGTTTCGTTTCGTTTCGTTTCGTTATTGGATAGTTTCGCTAGTCCCTATCGATTACGTTTTTATTTTTAAACAATCAGAACTTGCAGGTTAACCAATTGTTTTACGCACTTTATCCATATAGTCCTAGCATCTCTAACTCCTTAGTAGTCTTCTTAATCGTTTCTTTAACCATTCTCTAGATTTAACTATTAGTTCAATCCAGCTGAGTTGATCAAAGTTAGTGCAGTTTTGGTACTTGCGTTGGCTTGTGACAACACTGAGGTACCAGCTTGCATTAAGATTGACTGCTTAGTAAGTTCTGCTGTTTCTGCTGCAACATCAGTGTCTCTGACCCTGGAGTTCGCAGAAGCTAAGTTTTCTACACTCACTTGAATGTTATTAATTGTCGATTGTAGTCTGTTTTGAAGAGCACCAAAGTCGGCTCTAATACCAGAAACAGAAATAATCGCCTGATCAATGGCAGACAATGAGTTTTGAGCTGAAATCTTGTCTGAAACAGAAGCAAGGTTAAGCCCAAGAGCTGCAATGTTTACGTCCGCGCTTGAAGCGTCGAAAGTAAGTCTGTCACTAATAGGATCATTTCGAGTACCAATCTGGATGTCGAAAACAGCACCTGTTCCGTTTAGTAGTGGAACACGGTTGAATTCTGTTGAGTTAGCAATCCTGTCGATTTCTGAAGTCAACTGCTCAAATTCCACATTAAGGAACTTTCTTTCAGTTGGTCCAATGGTATCCGAGGCTGCTTGCACTGACAGTTCTCTAAGTCTAATAAGAATGTTTGAAACTTCGCCTAGCGAACCTTCAGCAATCTGAACAAGTGAAATACCATCAGCGGCGTTTCTCTCAGCTTGTTTTAGACCTCTAACTTGTGCTTTTAGGTTTTCAGAGATGGCCAATCCGGCAGCATCATCGCCAGCCCTATTGATTCTCTGTCCTGAAGATAACCTTTCGAGGGCAAGGTTTAGCCCGACTCGCGTACCACTCAAATTTCTCTGAGCATTTAGTGACGCAACGTTGGTGTTAATACGTAATCCCATACTATCCTCCTTGATATTGGGTAATGAAGAAAATCCTTTCCTTCATGCAGAAGTTACCAATGCTTCTACCTCTTACGTATCGTTCTAAATTCAGCACTCCTTAGTTTTTTTGTTAAAATATTAGACAGGGCATTCTTTGCCGATTTGCCAATTTCACCTTTAATTTCAATGCATTACACAGTGCCCGTGAATTCTTATCTACTAATGAAGAGTAAAAAAGTGTTATAGTTTTAGACAATGAAAGATATCAAATACCACAACCTTGAAGAAAAACCTGAACTCTATAAAGAGACGATCGATCTCATTGAAAAATCATTTAATTATTCTAAAGATAATAGTTATGAAATCGATTTTGCACCTCTTGTTCATCAAACTAACCGGTCAAACTGTCACGTTATGGTTCATGAAGATAAAATCATAGGTCACATTGGGGCAAGAAGAGTTGAATTTGGAACAAAGGCATCTTCTTTTCCCTTGGTCATGCTCGGGGGAATCTGCATAGATGAAGAATTTAGAGGTAAAGGTTTATTCACTCCTTTTATTGATAAAGTTTTAAACCTATATAAAGATGCCGCACTCTTTAGTCTCTGGTCAGATAAAAGTGAGTTCTATGAGAAGTTTAGTTTTCATCAAGCTGGTGGCCAAGTCATAGTTGAAAGTAAAGGTACCCCTACTGGTCCAACCGAAGGTCCTTATAAGTTCTCTGAACTCTCCATGGAAGATATTTCACAGATGATGATGATCTATGATGACTTTAGTGAAGATAAGTGGACTATTCAAAGAGATATGTCTGACTGGGAAGTTTTAAAAAGTATCGAAAGTGCTTCTATTCATTTTATTCCGAGTCGCCTAGAGCCACACGGTTATACTATTGCAGAAAAAGGACAAGACCTTTCAGGCATTACACATGAAGTATGTTTTTATGAAGGTCTCTTCGATAGATTTCAAGATCATCTTTCAACAAAGAAAGCATGGCTCGCCGAGGGAACAACAGAAGGTGACACGAGCCTTTACACTGCTTTTTTCAAAGTAGGCGATTATCAAAAGTTTGCTCAGATGGTTTACACACTTTCTGGAGATACATTGGCCATTTCAAGTATTACAGACTCGATCATTCAATTTGGTTTCAATGGTGACTCTTATGAAGCAAGCCATGAAGAATTTTTTCGCTATCTCTTTGGACCGTCTCCACTTGAAGACTTTAAAACTTTTGCGAAACCAATCGTTATCTCGGGACTGGATAGTATCTAATGAAATTTTTATTATTAATATTTTTACTCTCAACTACTGCTCAAGCGAAGTTGGATAGTACGAGGTATTTAGCCCATCCCCTAGATTCAACCTACAATGCAATAAATCTTTTAGCGAATGATACTCCTTTACCATTGAGCGATGCCAAGAAAGGTGTTTGGAAAGGACAAGTTCAACCTTCATATGTCTCAATTGATCATGCCTTTTTTTCAACCGAAGGAGTTGGTGGCGGTGCGGACTACAAAGGCCAAAACCTAAAAGGTAAAGGCCTCGGCGGATCTTTTGCTTGGTCACTGAATGATAG
>JAGSHI010000135.1 GCA_023954635.1 Bacteriovoracaceae bacterium | reverse complement strand
TCGCCTCTTTCATCACTTTATTAAAGCCACCGCCACCAAGTGTTACTTGGGCACGACCACCTGCAATTCTCGTGAGAATATTTGGAGCTGAATAAACGTTTCCATCAAGGATAATCGCCATTCGTTTACCAACATTAGATCCTGTCAGTTCTTCAAATATCTTTGCCCCTTGAGTTTTAAAATCAAGAGAAACGTATGGTTCATTTTTTTGTTGATCAATTTGTACTCTAGCATCAGCTAACTGATCACCAGTAAGTCTTGGAGCTGATTCAACCAGATAAGGAAGCATTGATTCAATTTCGTTGTTGAACTTGCTTACTTTCTTTTCAAAGGCCAATTCAAAACCCTTAGGTAGATCTTTTTCAATGAACTTATTTAAAGTTGCAAGGTAGTCAGAAAAACGATTTCCCTTTTTAAACTCAATTCCTTGTTTCTTAGCTTTATCAACCCAGCTTTGAAGTGTAAGAAGAGGAGTATCATCATTAACAAGTTTGAACTCTAGCTTCGCTGTTTTACCAATAAGCTCTTTCGCTCTTTCAATGTCTTTTACACCAGGAAGAGCAACAATGATTCGATCAGAACCTTGAGAAACAATCTCAGGCTCTGAAACACCAAACTCATCAATTCTATTTCGAATAACTTCAATAGATTTTGAAACTGACTGCTCTTCGATATTTGTTTTTGTGATTTTCGTTAAACCGTACTCTAGAGAATTAGACGTTTCATTCGTCATCCGAATAACACTCGGAAAGTATTCACGAATCTTATCTTTTGCCAAAGTCATATCAGATGAGTTTGTTAAATCGATTGTATGTCTTGGATCACCAATTTCAGTTTCTTGAAGTGTTCCAACGACACTCTCTATACCCTGATCTTTTAAAAGATATTCAATCTTCCTGGCATAACTTTTAACTTCATCACGGTAAACCTTGTTAAAATCAATTCCAAGAATCATGTAGAGACCACCTTGAAGGTCTAGTCCTAAACTAATCTTTGATTTAACTGGGTAACTGCTGTTTTCCTTAAAGTCGAAAAAAGTTGGAGTCACAAACATTGCAGACATTCCAATAATCACGAGCAAAAAGGTAAATCGGTACCACCAACTTCGCTTCATTAACTACTCCTCGTAGGTAAAATCAGGGCAAACTAGTCTTGTAAGCCTTTGAGAATAAACAAAAGTATAATTGAAAACTCAGGAACTTTGCAAGGTAACACTTGCTATGGAGTGGAAAAGAAAAAAGGAGTCTTACGACTCCTCTTTGACTTCTTGCGTTTTTGTTTTAGGTAAATCTTTCTCAAGTGCTGTTTCGCTATGAGCTAGATTTTCAGAAGGTTCGCTGACACCAGTTGGAAGTGAATCCGTATTTCCATTATCAGCTACAGAATTGCTTGGATCCAGAAGATCATCCTTGGCCTTTTGAAATTCTCTAATCCCTTTACCAAGACCCCTTGCGAGTTCAGGCAACTTTTTTGGTCCGATAAAAATCAGAGCAAAAAGGAGAATAAGAAGAATTTCACCTGCACCAAGTCCAAACATATTTTACTTCTTTTCTACTGCTGGAGTTTCTTTCTTTTCTTCTTTAGTTTCGAAAATCTTCTTGGCCATTCCACCAATTTGAGATTTTAGAACTTTAAATTTAACGCCCTCTCCCACTTCAAGAGTGATGACCTTATCAGTCATTCCAACTATTGTTCCTAGGATTCCACTCTTAGTAAAAATTTCATCACCTTTACCAATTGTAGCTAGCATTGCATTTTCTTCATCGATTCTTTTCTTTTGAGGTCTGATCATTAGGAAATAGAAAATTCCGAAGATAAGAACAAAAGGAATAAAGCTGGCGAATCCACCAGGTTGTCCTGCAGCTGCGTCTTGAGCATTAGCACTTGAAATAAAAAAATCGAGCATGTGTCTCTCCTATTATATTTGAGTTTATTTCCACTTATTTGAGGTGAAATCCTTATAGAATTTCTCGTAAAATTCGTCAAACCTATCTTCAACAATGGCCTGTCTAGCTCTACGTGTCATATCCAAGAAAAACCACAGGTTATGATAAGTGATGACCTGACCTGCTAAATATTCTCCCACAGAGAATAAATGGCGGAGATAAGCACGGCTATATTTCTTACTCATGGGACAATCTGAGTCAGGACAAAGGGGAAGTTTATCTTCTTTAAACATCTCTTTTTTAATATTTATGGGGCCAAAACGAGTAAAGGCCTGGCCATTTCTGGCATTCCTGGTCGGCAAAACGCAATCAAACATATCGATACCTGCACGAATGCCATTGAGAACATCGAGAGGTTTTCCTACCCCCATCAAGTAACGTGGCTTATCCGAAGGCATCGTATGGACAAAGTCGTTAAGAAAATTAACCATCTCTTCGTTTTTCTCTCCTACAGAAAGACCACCGAGAGCGTAGCCATCAAAATTCATCTCTACTAAACGTTCCATACATTCAGTTCGAAGATCTTTATGAAGCCCACCTTGAATTATGCCAAAAAGATTTTGGTGTTCTTTTAAAGGATAATCGCGACAACGCTTGGCCCATCTTAAAGTGAGCTCCATACTTTCACGTAGTCTTTCTTTGGTGGCCGGAAGTGCAGGGCATTCATCAAAATTCATGACGATATCTGAGCCGAGGGCCTTTTGAATTTCCATTGATTTTTCAGGGCCAATCATATGCCTAGAACCATCAATATGACTTTGAAAAGCCACACCTTCTTCAGTAACTTTATTGAGGCTTGAAAGGGAAAATACCTGGAAGCCACCTGAGTCTGTAAGTATTGGACGATCCCAATTCATAAAGCCATGTAATCCACCACCCACTCTTTCAATGAGTTCGTGACCAGGACGAAGATAGAGATGATAAGTATTTCCGAGGATGATTTCGGCACCTATTTCTTTTAAAGAATCTTGATCCATACATTTTACAGAAGCGCGAGTTCCCACTGGCATAAATATTGGTGTTTGAATTTCACCATGAGTGGTTGTGATCACACCGGCCCGGGCCTTCCCACTACTTGCAACTGGTTTATATATACTCATCATTTCCTCAAAATTAACATGGCATCACCATAAGAATAAAAACGATATTTTTTCTCTATGGCAATTTTATAAAGTTCCAATGTCTTTTCTCTACCTATAACGGCCGAAACAAGCATTAGTAAAGAACTCCCAGGAAGGTGAAAATTTGTAATCATCCCCCTTATACTTTTTACTTCTTTACCAGGATAAAGAAAAATATCAGTCGAAAAAAGCTTATCTGGAGTGATATCAAATTTTGTTCCATTCCAAGTACTCTCCAGAACACGAAGACTAGTGGTCCCAACTGAAAAAACAGGTTTACCCGAATTTATCTTCTCTAAATTTTTACTATCGACGCAAAATTTTTCAAAGTGCATATTGTGATCTGTTATTTGTTCACTTTTTACGGGAGCAAATGTTCCAGGCCCGACGTGAAGAGTGACAAAATTTTTATCAATCCCTTTTTCTACAAGGCCTTTAAAAACTTCGTCTGTAAAGTGCAGGCCAGCGGTAGGTGCTGCTACTGAGCCAGGATCTTTTGCATATACAGTTTGGTAATCTTCTTTATCTTTTTCATCAGCTATTCCGTCTCTGATATAAGGAGGAATTGGAATCGAAGCATTTTTTTCAAGATAAGTTTCGAAGCTAGACTCATCGTGACCAAACTCCACCATAAACGTTCCATCGTCTTTCAGCTCTTTAATTTCTACAGTGGCATTAGAAACATTAAATTGATCCCCAACTCGTTTTTTAGACCCTGTTTTAATAAGACAGTTTTGATACTTATCATTTCCAAATGGTCCTAAGACAAAAATTTCGGCCTTGGCCCCTGAAGACTTATTTCCATGAAGTCTGCAAGGAATAACTTTGCTTTGATTCATGACGATTTGAGAATTCTCCGGCAAAAACTGGGATAGGTTCTTGAACTCAGTATGCGTAATTTCACCGGTTTCTTCGTTATATACCAAAAGCTTGGAATGGTGCCTACCAGCGACAGGCCTACTCGCAATAAGCTCAGAAGGGAGCTCAAATTCATAGTTTTTTAATAGTAGGTCAGGATTCATCTTGTCCCATGTTAATCAAACTGTTTATAATTAAGGAATGGAATCATTAACATATAAATTCACCATTGTAGTGCTAATTCTTGTCTTTCAACCGGTATTTGCGACGGAAAATCACGCTCAAAAACTTAAAGATGAGCTCTCTTTTCTAAAGAATGAATCTGCTAATCTGGATGTTTATGTTCCAAAAAAAGATCCTCAAAAAGTCTTGTGGTTTGCACCTCAAAACGACAAATCGAGCGGATCAACTATTGAAAACGAAGATAGCGTCTCTTTAAGTATGTCTGCTATAAAAAAAGCTAATAAGGTAGACCAAAAAGAAGTAAATGAACTCTTAAACGAAGTAGAAGAAATGCCTCTCGAATTTAAGCCGCTAAAAAAGAGGCGTTTACGCTCGAGGTAGCTTTAAGCTTCTTTTGCTTTAAGTGGAATTCTAAATGTCACCACATCAAAAAACATTCGCCAATCACCTATAAAGCTATAAAGCGGATACTTAAAAGTAGCAGGTCTGTTTTTTTCTACGATAAAATGACCAGTCCAAGCAAATCCATAACCAATAACGAGTCCAATCGGGAAAAAATACCAAAGACCTGTTTTAAATAGCATAATTAAGCAAACTAGACCCAGTGCCGAACCGAACATATGAAGAAGTTTATTTACAGGACTACTATGCTCTTCTAAATAAAACACATAAAATTCATTGAATGACTTATATTCTTTTTCCATAATTCTCTCCAAGACAAGCATCAAATCAACTCAAGGGACCAATTGTCAAACTGCACAAACAATAGGGTCTTAATTTCCCCTTATTTTGGGTAGTTACCTCATTTATAATGTCGTTATGTTCAAGATTACTCTTCTTTTAGTATTTTTAATTTCCTCTCCAATTTTGTACGCAGAAAGTGCTTTTAATCTTTCGTTTGGACCTGTGACTACAGGTGACTCTCGCATAAACCTCTCCCTTAGAGATTTTGATATCAAACCTATTGGTAAAGGTATTGAAGTTAAGGCCAGCTTTATTAAAGGTTCAGTTCAATGGGTTCGAACGAAGCAAAATCTTCTTATCCCAAGAGCTAGAATGGCCATCATCATCAAGAACTACTCTCCAAGAGTGCATATTCTCTACAAGGGTCAGGCCATTATTCCTGAAAATAGAAATAAGTATTTATATACCGAACTCTTTGTAGATCTCTTTGGACTTGAAGATGCTCAGATAAAAGATGGAAGCAAAGTCGTGTCCCATATTCAGGTGAATGCTAAAAAGCCAAGAAAAGGTTCCAAAACCAAGCTGATTGATTACTCTTGCTCAAGAAATGGAATTGAAGTGACTGGACTTGATGATCAATATCTCTCCATTGGTTGTCGAATGGAAAAAAGAGGGAGATGGCGAAAAGAAAGGCCAAGACTTGTCGTCACCTGGGCCACTACGAATTACCGATTAAGAGATGGCGTCGACTCCCCTTTTGTGAGTTATTTTAATCAAACAGGAAAAACTGAAACTGTTCTCGTTAATCGACAAGGTAAAGAAGTTAAAGTTTCTATTTCGGCCAAACTTCCTAAGCGATTGCACCGAATGAAAACCGCCCTAGGTTTTGGCCCCTACTTTTTGGAAAATAGTTTCTCTGGTGAATCAAATGACAAATGGGGAGCATCATTTATGCTCTATGGAAAATACGACTTCACTAAAACAGTATCTGCTAGGTTTTTCGATGCACTCGTTTATAACGGATCAGTTTTTAACAATTCAGGTCTCTACTTCGCTTATCATCTGGCCGATATTATGGATGGAAAAGTCAGTATTGTTCCACTACTAGGCTTTCAAGGTCTTTACTTCAAATTCAAGGACAACCCAAGAACAAATAACAATATTATCTACCCTCAGGGGTTTGAAGTCGTCTTTCGCCACGTCTTTGATATTGAAAACTTCATGGTTATTTATGGAATGTTTCTGTCCACAGATGACGATGAGCGTTACACAAATGCTTGGGTTCGCTGGGGTACTAAGTATTTCTGGGAACTTAACTTTATAGAATGGGGACGTGGCCAATATAAAGCAACGACTTGGGGACTTTCTATTGGCGTACCCTTCATGCAATTCCTGTAAATAATTTGCGACCTCGTTCCTTTTCTGGGTATCATTCCCTCCATGAAAATAAACACACTAGTCTCTCTGATTTTTATAATCGTCATTTCTGCCTGTTCAAAGAACGGAACAGAGACAGTGATTCCCACGGCAAAACCAAAAGACCCCTTTTCAACTCTTGGATGTACAGAAACAGGACTCGATGATGAACTAGAAGTCATGACATGGAATATCCAGCGGTTTCCAATGGACGGTAAAAAAACTGTTACAGAAGTTAAAAAGATCATCAATAGCGTTGATATGGATCTTATCGCCATTCAAGAAATCAAAGATACAAATATATACAATGACATGGTTGCTGACCTTGAAAACCATAATGGAGTTCACGGCGAGAATGAGTACATCAGGCTCGGTTATATTTACGATACTCGTGATCTCGAAATGATCGGAAAACCTTATGAAATTTTCAAAGACGATAGCGGTTCTTTTCCTAGAGCTCCTTTTGTCGCCAAGTTTAAACACAAGTCTCTAAACATAACCTTTACCGCGATCAATATTCATCTCAAATGTTGTGGTGGAAATACAAACCGTTCAAGAAGAGCAAAGGCGATGGGTCTTCTTAAAACTTATCTCGATAAAAATTTTAAAAATAAGAATGTAGTTATACTAGGTGATTTTAACGAACACTTAACTGATACAAGAAATAGTTCAAATCTCTATTTTCCATATATGGATTCTCCAAATTACGATGTCACAACTCTTGATATTCTAGATAATTCTGATGATTGGAGTTACCCAGGCTGGTTAAGCCAACTTGATCAAATTATTGTTTCAAATGATTTCGTGTCGACGAATAGAGAAACGAAATCAATGCCAATTGATAGATGTGATAGTCGTTATATTGATTCAATTTCTGATCACAGACCAGTATTTGTGAGAATTACTAAATAATATCGAGTTTTTTAAGATCGCTTTCATCTTCTTCATGTTTGAGACTATGCATTCGGCGATCTTCTAAGAGGACATCTCCTTCCTTAGTTTGATCATCTAAAACCATACCTTCTTCACCCATACACGAGACAAGCTTATCTTCAGGATAAGTCACTTCGGGATGATCCGGGGCCATTAATTTTCTGATGTTCAAGGCCATAGATCATTTTAACATGAAAATAAGTACTTGATTTTAAAGGGGTTTATCTCCTTATTAAGATCGCACTACTTTGAGGGGCCACAATAAGTTCACCAAGAGATAAAACATGCTCTGAAGAGCTGAGACCGTCAAAGTTGATCTGAGCTCCATCTAAGATGATTTTCCAAACTGCCGGATCGAGATCTTTTTGTTTTAAAATGGAGGAGTTATTCTCCCCATTATGAACAACAATCAACTCTTTATAATCTAGGCCCTCATCAATGACATCAGTTTCGAGAGTGTTGTCTAATCTATAGGCAACAAAGGCCTGAGTCTTCACTCCTTCCCGTCCAGATTCGTGATTTAGGACAGAGAGGTCGATTGTCACTGTATTAGACTTAGGAATTGAGAGAGGTTTAATCGTATTATTTCCCATTGTTGAATAAGCATTAGGAAGAGTGTTCCAACTACCAGCAGGAGATACTAATTTAAATTGCAGACCTTCAGGATCTGACCAAGAATCTAAATCAAGTTTTAAAAGGTCACTTTTTTTAATGCTAAGAGATCCCTTACCTTTTTTATCTATAAAAACTTTCCAGTTATTCTTTTTAGGGTTCTTACTCTCCCCCCCAACTCCTTCAGGATGAATTTCACCTGCTAAGAACCATTCTTTTTCTAAAGCATCTTGAGGAGCATTTATAAATTTAATCGTTAACTTATCTAAGTTTGATTCGTTAAAACTTTGATACCCACCAGAGTCAGCAGGAGGCCAATTTAATGTTCCTCCTAAAAAAGTGAGACCTTTTACAAGGTTGTCTCCACTGGCATACCTTAATGCTGGTATCTTACGACGAAGTTCAATAAGATTTTTTAAATAATTAAATTCAGTTTTAAAATCACTCTTTCTATTCCAGTCTACAAAGTTTGTAGGATCGGGAGATCGATAGGAGTTTTCGTGAAAATGTGTGACTCCATTTTCTGAATCAACTTCAGGAGTTGTATGGGCCCTTCCAGGATTAGGATCATTCTTGGCCAAGGGTTTAGTCCGTCCAATTTCCATTCCACCATGGAAAACAATACGACCTTGTGAAGTGAAAAGCATGGCCATTGCTTGTCTCATTAATTTTTTTCGTGCTTCTGGAGTACCTTTATAAGAAAGATTAATCTTGTCCCATAAGGTAAAACCATCATGAATTGTTAGAAAGTTAAGTGCCTGAACTGGAGATTTAGCAAACAGATGATATCTATCTTGGCTAATAAGCCCGCCTTGAGTGGGAAACTTTTGATATCCTGCTACTAGACCAGATCTTACTTTTGGAAGTTCATGGGACTCTCCTTGAACAAATCCTTTGCTCTGCATGGCCCCTGCATAGCTGTCTCTAGAAGTATCATTAAAGGCAGATATATCTAAGTCATTTGGAATTTGTGATTTAGTCGTTGCTTGATGTTTTGGAAGATCTGTAAACTCCCATGCTTCACCATAAAGAACAGTATCTTCACCTAATTCTTTTCGAATAGTTCTCATAGTTTCGATATCGAGAAATCCCATTAAATCAAATCGGAAACCGTCTACTCCAAAGTAATTCTTCCACCACTTAAGAGAGTCAATAATGAGTCTTCTTGTCATTAAATTACGTGATTCTAAAGAGGCCCCTGCCCCTGATTTAAAACTGATTTCACCAGTTTCAACTCGTCTCATATAAGACCCAGGAGCTGCATTTTCAAGTGTATCCTCGGCGTAAAGATGGTTATAAACAACATCCAAAATCACACCAATCTTTACGCCGAGGATACACTTGAAAATGCAGCACCTG
>JAGSHI010000192.1 GCA_023954635.1 Bacteriovoracaceae bacterium | reverse complement strand
TTCAAAACTTACAGACCTTAGGAATAAGTATGCTGATCGTGCTGAAGATCAGCGTAATACGTATGAAAAAAATGAAGAGCATTTAACAGAGCTTCACGAAAAATCACAAAAATCTCAACAATCAAACTATATGAAAGAGAGGCAAGGACTTAAAGATAAGTTCACTAAGGCTTCTGAAGACTATTCAGCTGAGGCCAAGGCCCAAATTGATGAGAGAACGGAAGACTACAGAAAGAAAAATGAAGACCAAGTTCAGCACTTTAATCGAGAACGTAACAAAATTAAACTTGATTACGATAAACGTCTTTCAAATATTAGTGATGCTTTCAACAAGTCTATTGATGAGAAGGGGAGAAGTTTCGAGCAAAGATTGGGGAGTGCAAAGAACCAATATGAAGAGAGAACCAATCGAGCCGAGAAAGATTCTGAAGACAAGATCAGAAAAATTGATCAGGGGACGCAGAATAGTCTGGCTAAACTTCAAAATGAAAACAATCGTGAAAAACACCAGATTATTCAAAATGGTGTAACTGAAGTTCAAAGAATAAATAGAGAAAACAAAGAAAAAAATAATCGTATAAATGAGCAGAGAGCAGATCAAATGTTTGCTCAGAAAAATTCACACAAAAGCTCTCTTGATCAACTTAAAAAACATCAAAGTGAGAATGTTGCAAAGATTAACGATAGTAAGAAAAAAGAAGTTAATGATTTAAAGCAAAATTTTCAAGAATTGACAGATAAAATGTCTGAAAAAAACAGACAAAATAATGAACTCGAAAGAAGAGAAACGAAAGCTCGGATTATGAGGAAAGACTCTGAGCATGGAAGGGAACTTCAGTCTCTTAGAAATACAACCAAAGAAAAGATTACAGGTGGTTCTCAGCTTGATGTACAAAAGGACAAAGAGAAGGGAATAGTTGATGGGTATGAAAATCGATTACGCCACCTAAAAAATAAGATGTCAGAAGTTCAAGTTGCGACTCAAAATGATAAAGAGCGCATGAATGCAATGAACCAGGCCCAGCTTAAAAACTCTGAAAGAGCTAATAACAAAGCTCTTGAGAGGAAAAAGACTGAAATGAGGAACTACAAAGAAAAGGTAGTTAAGAAAACTCAGGGTGAAATGCAAAATACAATTAATTCTTACAAAAAAGAATTGAAGAGTACTAAAGATGCTTCCATTCAGCAAAATATTAGTCAAGGTGAGAAATCTAAAAGAATGCTTTCTAACCAGAGAATGGAGTTTGCTCGTAATATGATTGAAATGAGTGATCAGAATCGTGCACTCGTTACAGATATCCAAGAAAAAAATGCTGAGGAAAAAACTCAGTTCATTGAAAAACAAAGAAAAGATAATTTTCAATCTCGAGAAGACTTGAAAAAAGACTTAGCTGATACATTCTTGAAAAAAGAAGATAGTCTTAACAAGAAACTTGATTATTCTTTAAAAGAAAATCAATCTCAACGTGCTTCGTATGAACAAAAAATGGCTAATATCAAGAATAAGTCTTCTGAAGAAATACAAAACATAAGAGTTTTAGCCGATGACAGAAGAAAAGCAGATCAAAGAAACTTCAAAGAGGAGTTCTCTGGACTTCAAGTACAAATGCAACAAGAGCTTTTAAGGATTAAAGGACAATTCCAAAAGCAATTAGGCTCTAGTAAAACAGAGGCAGATCTTCAGTTAGCAAAAATTACTCAGAGATATGAAGGAATGCTAGCAAGAGAGAGATCTGAGGCCCAAAGAACACTTCAGGCCAAGCAGTCTAAGTCGAGAGCTGAGTACGATAGACTTTACAAGAAGTCAGAGCTTGAAAAGGCCACTTTAAAGCATCAATTTGAAATTCAAATGCAAAATATTAAGCAAGGTATAGCGGATCGAGAAATTGAAAAAGCTAAAGATGCTACAACTAAAAGTTCATAACGCGTAACTCCTAAAAAAGCCCATCATTATATTGTGACCCTTCATCAATTTTGCTAAATTGTAGACTTACACAAAAGGGTCATTCTTATGCGCAGAGCTAAAATCATTGGGACATTAGGTCCTTCCTCTAATACTGTAGAACAAATTGCGGATCTCATTTCAGCTGGCCTTAACGTCGCTAGAGTTAACATGAGTCACGGTACTCATGAATCCCATAAAAAAGTTATCACTAATATTAGAGAGGCCTCTAAAAAAGTAGGGCAAGAAGTTGGGATCATGATTGATCTACAAGGGCCCAAAATTAGACTCGATAAGGTCTCAACAAACCTTGAACCTAAAGAGGGTGAGACTTGGGTAATTGGGCAAACAAAAGATAGAGACAAGTATCCAGAGTACAAAGACTGCTATATTCCAACAATCTACGAAAACCTTGTCGATGATTGTCATGATGGTGCAAGGATTCTTTTTGATGATGGTCTTCTACAGGCCGAAGCTCTTGAAAGAGATAGAGATGTTTATAAAATTAAATTTTCAGTAGGTGGAACGTTAAAGTCGAATAAAGGAATTAATTTACCAGACTGTGATGTTTCGGCCCCTGCTTTTACCGAGAAAGATAGAGAAGATCTTCTTTTTGCTCTCGGACAAAATGTAGATTATGTGGCGCTTTCCTTTGTGCGGAAAAAAGAAGATATCCAAGAAGTTAAAAACCTCATGCACAAGTTGAAAATAAATCTTCCTATCGTTTCCAAGATTGAGAAACCTCAGGCCGTAGATAATATTGAAGAGATCTTAGGAGTTACTGATCTTATCATGGTTGCTCGTGGAGACATGGGGGTTGAGGTAGGTAATCATCTAGTGCCTGCTATTCAAAAACATATAATAAGGCTTTGTAATACTCGACATATTCCCGTTATCACCGCGACTCAGATGCTTGAGAGTATGACTGATAATCCAACACCTACAAGAGCTGAAGCTTCAGATGTTGCTAACGCTATTTGGGATGGAACAGATGTTGTGATGCTTTCAGGTGAAACTGCTGCTGGAAAACATCCTGTTCGTGTTGTCGAGATGATGAGTAATATTATTTCAGAAGCAGAGAAAAACCCAAAAGACAGACCTTTACTTCGCCATATCGACCTTTCAAATGTTAATGCTTCAGTCATGGTTGCGGCCTCAATGATAGCCGAGAAAACAAAAGCAAAAAGAATTCTAACGGTAACGGAGTCAGGGAACTCTTGTCGAAAAATATCGATGTTTAGACCATTAACTCCTGTTTTAGGTGTTACGAACTCAATTGAAACAGCCCGAAAGATGTGTATGTACTGGGGAGTTTCTCCTTATTATATTCATGAGTTTGATGAAGATGATTTTGATTTTCAAAAAGATGTTATTAACAAAATCAAATCAGATGGGAATTTCAAGAATGGAGATAAGATTGTCATCACTCGAGGTGATGGGAAATTCTTTTCTCGAGGTTCTTCAAATTCAGTCAAAGTTGAAATTCTTAATGATCTGCCAGGGGTTTTAGGCAGTGATATCGGAATGGAAATTGCTAAAGATGACAAAAAAGAAATTCATCTTGATACCTCCGTCTGTGCATCTTGTAATAACTGTATCAGTGTATGTCCACATGGTATTTGGACACAAACTACGGATGAGAGAAAGAGAACGACAATAGCAAAAGACAAGATTGGTGCATGTACTGTTGATATGGAATGTGTCGAGAAATGTCCTACTGGTGCTATCGAGATCATATCTAAATTTCTATGAAATCAAATGAACTCTTTGAAGATAGTTTTATAAAGGAACTTTCAATAAGAGATATTGGCTATACTAAACTTAGTCAGCCTATGAGTTTTGACCACTATAACGATTGGGTAAATGAAGGCAAACATGAGCCTTTGGGCTATCTCGCTGACCACAGAAAAGACCTTAGGTCAGACCTTAAGAACTACTATCCCGAATTTAAATCTGCTCTAGTATTTGCTTTCGATTACTCACCTCAAAAAAAATCCCTTGAACAATTTTATAATTCAGAAAAAAGTAATGGTCTCAAAATCTCAAGTTATGTTTTTGGATTTAGAGGAGTTGATTATCATATTGAATTAAGAAAAAGGATGAATGAGGTTTTGGATAAATTAAAACAAAACCGTCCAGGCCTTTCTGCAACATACACACTTGATATTCATCCAGTCTTGGAGAGGGATTTGGCCTATAAGAGTGGGCTGGGTTGGTTTGGAAAAAATTCAATGTTAATCAATAAGAACTTTGGAAGCTTTTTTATGATTGGCTCTTTGCTCTTAGATCAAGAGTTGGAGCTTGAAGAGAATACGCTTGAAACTGATCATTGTGGAACTTGTAGGGCGTGTATTGATGCCTGTCCTACGGATGCAATTGATGTTGAAAATAGAACGATTATTTCGAATAAGTGTATTTCAACTTGGACGATTGAACTTTTTAAAGATGCTGCTGAGATTCCTGGCCACAAAGAGAAAGGGAGTGGTGAAATTTTTGGCTGTGATATCTGCCAAGATGTCTGCCCTTGGAACATTAAAGAACAGGAAAAAGTTCCCCCTGGAGATCTCGATCATTTATCTTCTACTAAGTTAAAAGAATTTTTCCTTAGTAGACCAATTTCTGAAATTGAAAAAGATTTGTCTGAAATGTCTAATAGGGGATTTATAACTAAATTTAAGGGGACCTCGTTAGAAAGGTCTGGGCGTAAAGGCCTTCTTAAAAATATTAAGCTTTATACAGACTAATACTTTGCATTTTCAAGTTTTGAAACGTTTCCATCTAGGTCTTCAAAGATAAGCATATGTCCTTCTGTAATTAGTATATTGAATATCATCTTTAACTTTAAGCCCCACTATCATTTCATAACTCATATATACCTCTTGGTTCGAGAGATCATCTTAGGGCATAAAAAAAGCCTCATAACCAATGAAGATTATGAGGCTTTTTAAATGGTGCCCGGTCGCGGATTTGAACCACGGACACGGGGATTTTCAGTCCCCTGCTCTACCAACTGAGCTAACCGGGCAGTCTTTTAAACATGAAGACAAAATTTAATAGAAGGAGAATTAACCGTCAATTTAAATCTGTAAAATTATTCATGCTTTGTGTATGCTCACCCTATGGGAATCAAAATTAAGAAGACAATTTTGGAGCTG
>JAGSHI010000180.1 GCA_023954635.1 Bacteriovoracaceae bacterium | reverse complement strand
TTATACCAAACAAGTTAGTTACAATTTCCCAAGAGGACACAATAACTTTAGGGAAAAGAGAGTTAAAATTCTCACTTACATGTGAAGATGGTCAGTTTGAAACGGTAAGAAGATTTAAAAACTTAAAAAGGACTAATAGCTTTTGGACTCTTTTCTTTATAATCTTCTCCTTATCAATAATAATTTTATCAGTGGATGATGGAAGCATAAGTTTCTCAAATATTTTATTCAGTGCTTTTTTCGCATCTTTTTGCGGTTCCATCGGTTTATTTTTAACCCGTCTCTCAAAGTCTAATAATCTTCTCATTTCAGAATTACTTATTGGGGAACATGGGTTAACAATTCATTACCCTGATTCAAATATGTCAATATTATACTCAGACATAGATTATATAATTGAGACGTATGGTGGTATGGTTATTGCCGCTCATGATGGCAGATTCAATATTAATAAACTAAAAAATTATGATAAACTTTTATCTTTTTTTAAGAAAAATCACCCCGAAAAATTCAAAAAAAGCGAAGCTCCTTTACAAATATTTTCCTTTATATTTGTACTGTTACTTTTCGTAGTCAATTTTTTCTATGAATCTCTCGTTGTAAACTTAGATCTGACAACAGACATAATAGTTGAGCTGTCTATTTATATCGCTTTATTTTTATTTGCTTTACTTTGTTACTTCAATGATAAATATGCAAAAATCTTTTTTATTGCCAATAGAGCAAACCTTAAAAACTTTAAAAGGACTTTTGCTGTAGGAATGGCCGTTTTCTGTGTACAGTCGGTATTAGCATATTACGAACTTGACTATATGATGTCTCAAAAAAAATACATTAGCGATTGTAAACAAGGTTCTTCAAAGTCATGTAAAAACCTAGATTTACGCTCGATTGCAAAACAAAAGAAGAAAAAATATAACGTTATTAAAATTAGTAAGACTGCCTGTCATAGGGGTTCAAGGTTTGCATGTAAATACTATCATGATCATTCTAATCAACCTTTAGGTAAGCTTAGGAAAAAAAGAAAAAAAAGGCGAGTACCAGCATCGGCTTCAAAAGAATAAACTCCTATCTTTTACCCGAATTGCCTAAAAGCGCTCATTAACCTACCATCTTATCTAAACTTAAAGAATGAGATCTCAAATGAAGATGTTCCTATTTTTCATATTTATACTGACGAGCACAGCTCAAGCTGATCAACTTGAAGAGTATTGTCTTGCCAAAAAAGGACAACTCTCCAAATCCTACAAATGCCCTAAGTCCGGACTCAGACTCCCTGTAAAAACTTGCGAATACAAAACGCTTAATGGAGACATCCAATTTGTAAATGGATGCTCAGGACCATCTGGCGGCCATAGTGAATTGTTTTTCGATGCCTGCATCCAACACGATCTTTGTTATCATCACGAACCTTCAACAAATGGTTTTGATAGAAAGTATTGTGACCAGTTATTTTTGAATATTGCTTTGAAAAGTTGTGTCAATGCACCAGAGAAAAAGAAATGCGAAAGATGGGCAAACATTATGTATAGTTCTTTAAGAGTTATTGGAGGACCGGCCTTTCACTGTGCAGACTCCCCTTCAACCTATTAATTCTAAAACTTATTCACAGACTTAACAAGATTTTATCAACACTAACACCAGACTCATACGACTTAAGTCTTCTTATATAATTACGCTGACGAGTTTCGCACATCTTCTTAAAACTAGTGTGACCTTTCTTCATTAAAACTTCATGCAAATTAATCGCATCTTTTTGACTTGCAATGGCCTTCTCTTTATTTCCCACAACATAATGAACCAAGGCTAAAGTACTATAAAAATATTCTTTCTTTGGCCCGAGTTGAATCGACTTCTCACTCATCTGTATTGCAGACTGTAAGTGATCTCCTAATAGTTTTCTATTTTTAGCAACCAACCACGCACCACTATTACAAGCATCAGCATCATTCGAATGGCAAATTGCAGACAGTACTTTAAAAGAACTTATTTTATCTTTTTCTTTGTATCTAAGCTCCTTGGCACGTCGATGACAATAAAAAGAATATTTTTGTTCTCTACATTTTTGAATAAGTTCATCTGTACTATTTGGATTAGAGATTATTGAAAACATTTGATCGAGAAGAAAGACATTGATAAAAAACAAAGAAACCAAAGAGAAGAATTTAAAAATGGCCTTCATAAACGAATGAGAAATTTTCTCATCAATGAGTTTCCCTATCCTATTTCCAAACTCTAAATAAAAGACAAAACAAAGAAGAATAATGATAGAAATAAGAAAATAGTAACCACTTCCAGGCTTCGCATTTCTGATAAAGAAAGCAAGCGCACTAATCAGAAGTATTACAGAAATGGCCAAATGCTTTTTAGGGTATCTGCTCAGGTTAGAATCCAAGTTTTAAGTTAATTTGCTCCCCCATTATCCCATATTTTGAAAAGAAACCTAGTAGTCCTTCCAGATATACTCTCAAATCATTGAATTTTTTCCTCAGTAGGCTAATTTTCAAGAAAACACACTGGGAGAAACATGCTTAAACTACTTATTTTATTATCGATATTCTATTCATCTTTATCTTATTCAGCAGTCTGGGAAGACACTGAATCCTGGTCAATGGAATGGGAAGAAAAATATGCAAAGTGGATTTCTGGTAATGATGTCAATCCAAGAATGTTCGTCAGTAAAACAAGCAAGTATTTTGGCATAAAGGCCGATTGTGCAGACGCCGCCTACGCCCTACGCGCCATTTTTTCGATGGAAAACAGTCTACCATTTAAAGTTCACACACCTCCATCTGGAAACACCGACGTATACAAATCCCTACACAATAGAACAGAGAAATTCGATGAAGTAAGTGAAAGTTCAACAAAGAAGTTAATCGCAATGATTAACTATCTAGGAACAAGCATTGGAACAGAACATCTTACACATAGAGATACGATTCCTGTAAAAATTAGCTCTATAACCCCAGGAATGCTTTTTACTTATAAAATCAAGGGACGTAACAGAAAGTTCATAAGACACGCCTACAATATTAAAAACATTTCTCCTCTAGGAAATTTCGATGTGATTTATGCAACTCAGGCCATCGCCAGAGACAATCTCCCTATGATGAGAAAAACTGGTTTCATCTTTACTCATCTTCCACAAGGAGAATGGGGTTTTAGAAGATGGAAATGGCCAACACATGAAGGTCTTACTAATTCAGAGCTCCCTCTCGAGTTAAATTATAGTAGAGAACAATATTCACTTGTTAAAAAACATAAGAAGAAATTCTTTCGCTATGTAAAAGACGTCTTAAAGAAAACTGACGAAAGTCCAGAATCACTTCTGATGAGAAAAATATATCTTCTTTGTAATGAAGCCCAAGAAAGAGTTAAGTATGTTAATCAAGGTTATAGCTACCTTCGCTCCATTAATGGAAGATGTATGGATTACTCTGAGTACGATGCTTACTCAACACCAGCAAGAGACGATTCTTTATTAAGTACTATTAAAACACTTAAGGCCGATTACAATGATATCTTAGAACGAGGTTTAGGTGCCCAAGTTCATGTCCAACTTCTCGATGCCGTAAGAGCAATATTTAAAGGCTATAGACGAGGAAGCAACGCTGAATATAATCTTAATAATCTTTGTCGAATCAATTACAGTCCCGGTAAATCTATAAATTTGTATCATGTCTACTATCGATTAAAGAAAGGCCTCTTTTCATCACATCCAAATGATCTCATTCCTCAAAGGTGGGGAGAAACAAAGAGAAAGAGAACTCGTTGCAAAAAATGGTATTAATCCACTGATAACGATAAATGTTTCAATTATAGTCTCAATCCTTGAGCCACCTGAATTGTTGAGCAAAATGTTTTTTATGAGGTTCTTTTCCATTGATTTGATTATACTTCTATAATGCAAGCACGACTAAAATTTAAAATAATATTTGTAACAAGTATTATTATCTCACTAACCCTCTTCGTATTTTATCGCCACATCCAATCAGAAAAAGATTCATCTTTTTTAAGGGTTAATAATCCAAATTCAATTGTCGATGCAAAGAAGTATAAACAACATAATGCAAGGACCCTTAAGGACTATAAGTTGTTACTAGGACCAGGCTTTAGTCATCACTTAACTAAGACCAGTGACTCAGCGTTAAATTTGATAGATTCTGGTGCAGGTCTGGGTGTTGCGGCATTGCAGATTTCAAATGAACTTCAGATAAATGTCACTGCAATAAATGCACAAGACATGTGGAGTAAAATTAGTTGCTACATAAGAAGATTAGAAGATCCCAAAAGATTCTCAAAATGTGGTATTTCATCAACAGAAGTTAAATCTTTAACGCATATATTTTCGACGTCTTCAGGAAGAATGAATTTAGATTCTATCATCATTAAGTTAATGAACATTTATAAGAATCAATTAAACAAAAATCTTTTCAGTTATAAAGTTGGTTACTCTGAAGAAGTTCTCGATAAAATGAGAAACTCTAGTGATATCATCATCGATGTTTTTGGAGCATTCTTTTATTCTCCCAAAAGACATTTTCTTTTAAAACAATACTATTATGCTCTTAAGCCTGGAGGAGTAGCATATGTATATGTTGGAGGAGAACCTATACATGGTATTTCAAGACAAGTTAAATTAAAGAACGGGAAATCTATAACTCTTTATAGATACCTAAAGAACTTGTACCCCACAATATTTAAACCCAGAAATTATCATAATATTACAGACTACTCACAAAGTTCATTTGAAAGTATATATCCTAAAGGTGTTGTTCTCGAAATTCACAAAGACTCAGATATTAGAGAAATAAATCTAAGATTAAAAACCACCAAGGTAAAAGTTATCAAAGATCTTTTAGATGCATCATATCCTATTCTAACAGTCATCGAAAAGTAAGGAATCAATATGTCAGACATTCAGGCCATCATCGATTTATCTAATCAGATTAGAGAGAAACAAGTTCGCTACTCAAGCCTGATGTGGACATATTATACAACTGGAATGGACTTTGAAATGAAAGCTGCTCGAGAGTCCATGCTTGATATCTATAAGGACAAAAGAAATTTTGATTTGATAAGAGAGTACCAAGAAAAAGATCTTTCAAAAGAGGACTCAAGAAGAATGGACATCTTGTTTAAGTCTTTTGAGTCTTATCATTTAAGCGATGAACTGAATGAAATCAATGATCGCATTTTTGAAGTTCAAAATAAATTGTCTGGAATTTTGAACAATCATAGAGTTGTCATCGATGGGAAAGAAGTCACAACCACAGACCTTGCAGCAATGGCCTCTAAATCTTCTGATAGAAGTGTTAGAGAGAAGGCATGGAGATCGAGGGCCCAAAAGAATCAACCATTATTTGATGGAGGTTTCCTAGAGCTAAATAAACTTCGAAGAGAATACGCCAGACTTTATGGAGCTGAAAACTACGTTAAGTTTTCTCTAGAGAAATCAGAACTCGATCCTTCTCTCTTTGACGGATGGAGAGAAACAACGACTCAGGCCTTACCTGAAATAAAAAAGAAAACAGCAGAAATGGCAAAAAAATACCTAGGACATGAAGACCTTCAGCCGTGGGACAGACAATATCTTTCAGGAAAGATTTGTCCAGCCAGGAATATTGAAGTCGACATGATGAACTTTCAAAAGCCAATCAAAGAAATGTTCAGTCGCTTCGGTTTTGACATTGATTCAAAAAATGTCACTTTTGATGTGTTCCCAAGAAAAAATAAATCAGAGTGGGGATATAACTTCACTATAGATTATGGAAAAGACACTCGAGTACTGGCGAACGTAACGAATGAGTTTTATCATTTCTGGGTTCTTATGCATGAAGCTGGACACGCCGTTCACTACGGAAGTGTTGACCCAACTGATTACATTATGAATCAGGGAATAAGTGGAATCATCTCTGAAGGTCTCGCTAACCTATTTGGAGATATGATTTATCACCCAACTTTCTTTAAAGATCTTTTTGGAGGAAAGTCCGAAGAGGCCGACACTCAATTCAGGGCCCTTAAGGATT
>JAGSHI010000104.1 GCA_023954635.1 Bacteriovoracaceae bacterium | reverse complement strand
TAATCCTTTAATTGTTAACAGTTCAACTAAAGTATTTATCAAAATGCTAAACTGTAACACTGAGAAGTGCCTGCAAAGTGCTACGCCACTTCATCTAAGTGTAAGAAAATCAATTGTGAATCATTTCGAAATTGAGAATATTCAATTAGTAAAAGATAAAAGTCTAGCTGATTACAGTTTAATTATCATTTCTGCATTTGAAGAGGCCATTCAACCTCACACTCCTCGTAATATCTATCTCATTATAAAAAATAATGAAGGCACAGAATTAAGACAGTTCGGTATGGCCGAATCATTTTCAACACCACTTACGACACAATACATATCAACAGAAAAATTAAATGAGAAATTCAAACATTTACTTAAAGGGACTCTTATTAATCCGAGTAAGCTTGCTCAGTCTAAAAAGTAAGTGAAACCCTGAGTCCAGGTATACTGTCTTTTCGAATATAATCTAAAGAGAAATCATGCTCAAAAAACCAGTTATAAATTGAATTATTCTTTTTATAACCAGCGGAGTATCGAACTCCTTCACAGGCCAAAAATGAGAGGAAACCTGAGGCTACAACGTCAGAGGCATAGTGTTTTTCGCCATGAACTCTTTCAAATGCTGTCGCTAAAGCAAAAGTAAACGGAATAAATCCATAATGTGGCCCATAGAACTGAAAAGATTTTACAGCTAAAACGGAGTAACCTACGACATGACCAGATGGGAAAGATGATTGCCCACGAAAGGCCTTTTCCCAAAATGATAACTCTTTTCGGTCTGGTCTTTGATGTACCGGGACCAAGCTTATCGCAGCCGTTTCTAAGAGGGTAAGAACTTGAGCAGCAAAATACTCTTTAGAAAACTGAATCATATGAGAATCGTTATTTGACCTTCCAATAGCATAAAATGAAAATGGAACTACTGGTGTATTAAAAAAAATACTTGCATCACTTATTATGCGTAGTAATTTTTCATTTTTGTTTTGTTTTACTGCTTGTTTGGATAAACGATCATCGTTAATAACAAAATAAGAAGTAGAGAGGGCTGCAATTCCAAAAAAAATTAGGTTCTGTGTACTTTGAAATTGTTTATAACTTCCCTTATACGCCCATTCAAGTGATTCAACAAAGTCACTTTTAGCATTATATTGTAAGTCTTTGGGCTCAATTTTAGGTGAATCTTCAGCGAAAAGATTTGTCGTTAAAAAGAATAGTATTAAAAAGATAAACTTCATTGTTTGAAGTTTATCTTAAGAGTCGTTGATTTGTAACTAATTAGAAACTACAAAAACCTTATTGGCAGTTATTCAACTTATTCTGTGCAGCAAGAGCAAGCAATTCAAACATTCTATTATCGATAGGTTTTAATGTTGATGAATAGAAATGATTTAAATTCTTATATTCTTCAATAATTTTTGCTTTTTGAGGTGCTTTTAAAAGAAAAAACTGTTGGCAAGTTCTTTTAATCTTTGCGTATTCAGGGAATTTTGCTGCAAAAGCAGAAGGATCAATTACCTCTTTATATTTTTCCATTTTTTTATCTAGTACTGTATCTAACTCGTCATATTGAACATCAGTTCCATTCTCTTCAACAAATTTATCAATTGAGTTATAAACTTTTTGGATTCTTCTGTTAAAGTCATTTGCAGCATCGCCAAACCTTTTAATAACATTACAAAAAGCTGATGATTCAGTCTCTGCTGTTAAAACTTTGGCCAAGTAATTATTAGTATATTCAAATGTACTTCTTCTAAGATTTGATAAGTTTTCATAGATCTTGGATTTTTCCATTCCAAGTTCATAGGCTTGTTTTGCTGTACATTCAGCAAAGGCAACCTGTCCAAAAAGAAAAGTTGAGATTAAAGTAACGAGTAATGATTTCATAATTAGTCCTTAAGTTTAATTTGGACTTCTTATATGAGAGATTAAACAAAAAATCTAGTCGTTAAGTAGAAGTTATATACCTATTTTTAAGGACTTAAGATAAGTTAAAGACGTTCAAAAACATTAAGACTGTCGCTTATCCCCTCATAGGTTGGGATTGGGTGATCAATGATCTTTTTGAAGTGATTCTGAATATATTCATCAAAGGAGTGGTTATTCGAGGCAGAGGCATCCTCTCCGACGAATATGAAGTATTTACCAGTGTAGTTCTTAACACATTGGAGGGCCATTTCATCTTTAAACGGTGGCCAACATAAAAAGAGAGTTCTATCAGGGTTCAATTTTACTTGCTCGACACCACCTACTTTAACCTCAAACCAACGATGACTTAAATCAAGCTTAACATTAGTTTGTTGTGATATTTTTTCTAGATCTCCAGAAATTCTTAAAGTTTCATAAGACTCCTCATTATCAAAGGCCAATATATCGCCACCACTTTCAGATACTAGATTGGCCCAATATCCAATCCCAGCTCCAATTTCAATTAGTGGAGAAAACTCTTTGATTAGCTGAATAGAAACTGCATCGGGAATGGCCCAAGCATACTTTCGAGTTAAAATTAATCTATAATTAAACAAGTTAAAGTATGATTCTAAGTTGGACTTATCACCGTCTTTTCCTAATATATCTAAAATGTCGACAGGATTTTGTCCGAGTGACTTATTTAAAAATATATCTAGATAAGGATTATTCATATTCTAAGAATATCCTTTTCTATTTATAGAATCAACTTCGTTTACCTCTCATAAAAGTAGTTAACCTTAATTCAATTTAGAATAAATGAGACTCATAACTCTTGACTCTAATCTCATGATTAACCAGTGATCTGTTCACATCGAGAAATAAAAACAATTTTTAGAGAAATAGAATTTCTTTTCACTTTAACCGAGCCCATCTGTCGCTTATTTCTATTCTCGACTATCCCAATAAAAATACTTAAAATTACATTATTAGAATTATGGAGGATTTAATGAAGTTAATTTTATTAATTGTATCGATTGTTTTCTCGACCCAATCTTTAGCTTCTATAGATAGAGACACTTTGAATAACAACTACTGTAAAAGGTTAATTAGCTTTGGCCCTAATCAAAGTACTTATAAAACAAACCCACCCCTATACTATTCTTATAATTCTGAAGATTATTTTATCCAGCGAGTAAAAAGAAACTCTAGAACCTTTTATGAGTTCTCTACACCACATGGCCTCTTTGAACTTAAAGGAGAATTTTCTACAGTAAGAGATTTTGTTATTACTGACGATAGAATGTGGATAGCATCCTTATCAGGGTTACTAGAATTTAACTTAGAAGGTAAACAACTTAAGTCATGGGTTTACCCTGGGACAACACCTGGAAGAAGAAGTGAACAACCCAGAGGAGTATTTCACGATAGACCATCAGGCCATCTTCTATTAGCATCTGCAGGAATGGGTCTTGTCGCATTTGATCTGACCAATAGAAGTTTTACTTTTTCTGACCCATTAAATACATATAACCAAAATGGTCATTACTCTTCAGCTATTGCGATTACTGGTGATCAAAATGGTGTTTTATGGATTGCAATGACAGGTGAAACACAGAAAGCTTTTAATGGAATTGTGACTTATGACTTACAAACTCAAAAGATGTTGGGTGCAGCCGCTTACAATAGAAGAAAACATGGAGTCTTATTCCCTTATGGTTCTCTCTATTTGAATAGTAATTCTATCTACCTTAATAATGGTGGTTGGATTCATAGTTTTACAAGAAATGACCTCTTAACAAATGGTACTGTTCGCCCAATTTGGAAACCTATCGAAAGAAGATCTAATAATTATAGACAGTACATTATGATTAAAGGTGACTTCATTTTTCATAACAATGAAATTATGGGATGCGGTACTTATAGACCAGGTCCATCGAGAACAGTAAATATAATCCCTAATGTTTTTTCAGTGGATATAAATTAATTATTAACCATAATCTTTTTACTAATTTTTACATCTTTACCGAAAATCTTTGAAAAGTATAAGTTACCACCAAGGTTTCTTTCAATAAGGGACTTTTTCATAGGGTTTAACTCAACTGCATAATCTCCAGTGAATGACGTGTCACCTTCTCCCTTAGCAAATAGTGTTCCATCAGTAATTTTAAAGTCTACTCTGGTGATCATATTCAATTTTATAGAATAGCTAATACCCATATCAACTCTTTCAAATATCCCTACATTTCTTAGCTTTAAATTCATTTTAATTTTTCTTCCAGGCATAGCACTAATTGTTCCCTGGATGTCACAACCTTTTTTAAAGGAGTAATTAAAAGTTTGCTTCTGCCCAGTGAGAAGTACTGATGCCCACTCTTTTCTATAATCTCTACAACCTCGTACAATAAAATTACCTCTAGCATTTCCATCCTTTAAAAATGGCATCATTGCTTTAAATAAAGTTTTTACTGCATTTATGGCATCGGGAGGGATTGAAGAGCTATTTCCACGTTTGGATTTAGGGATTCCCTTATTATTGACATATTTGACGAGTGCTTCTCTAGTTGTTTTTCTACCAAGCACATAATATTTCGTATTAACGAGTGTTCCTTCATTATTATATGTTTTTTCAGGACCGTGCTTTAATAGCTTTCCGTTAACTTTTATTTGGCAGAAATCAATTTTTCGACCTATCGAATAAATATTTACACTTAATGGTGTTGTACCAGGAGGGCATTTTGCTTTTGAGTAAACTGTTGTAGATAATAATATTGTTATAAAGACTGCTAATAGCTTGGCCAAAATTTTCCTTTTGTTATTCTTTTCTGCTTATTTATTATAGGCCAATGCTGTTTTACTCTCAAAAAAATATCAATGATTTCAGATACTTTTTGTCTCCCTGCCTTATATTAATGTCACTTCTAAATACCCTTAAAAAAGCATGGAAGTCACATTTTCAATCACTTACCTACTCAGTTTGACAATTTTCTAGGTATAGAGTTTGTGACAAATTAAAATGGTTATATACCACGTTGAAATAAAGTTGTAGCTGGAGAGGTTGTTATGTTGAATCGGATGTTATTGCTGACTGTACATTGCTTTTTATTTTCTATGAATTCTTTTGCTGAGGTGGCTCCAAATGAACTTTACGGGGTCATCGATACTCTAGAGTCGATTCCTGAAGTCGGGACAATTCAAAGTCATTGTTCAAATACTCACTCATTCAACCTAAGTGATGTTCATAATAATCAAGTAGTCGGAATGTATTTTTCTTCTGGAGAAGGACTAAACGATCCTGGTCTTCAGTTTTATAGGACATTAAAAAAATACCCAAAAACAAAAAGCTTTCTTTGGTATTCAGGTACTGCTCTTAGTTATGAGAGTAAAGATGCCAAGACAAAGTATAAATGCAAAGACTTTGCAAGACGTTCTGGGTACTTCGATCAAAAAGTTTGTGGACTCTCTGGTTTGCTTGAGTCAGCAAAACAAAAAGGTGTTACAGTTCAAATTGGTTATGAATCGAATAAATTTGTGAATGGAAAAGTAGAAAATCTAGATGTGACTCAATTTGCAGCTGAGCTATCCGACCCTGACAGTGAAGTAAGACAAAATGTAATTTCCTATGCCAAAAAACTTAAAGAAAGTGGTGCAGCAGTTGTTTTACGACCACTTAGTGAAATGAATGATAAAGGAATGCCTTGGGATATCATGGACGAGCAAAAGCTCAACGACTATGCAAAGTCGTGGAAGTTAATGAAAGAGATCTTTGATAATGAAGGTGCCAATAATGTGAAGTTTTCTTTCAATCCAATCGATTATGGACATGCCTCTGGAAGTTTTCATTCTGTTAAAAAAGTTATACGAAAAATTGGAACAGAAAACATAGATATTGCTGGTATCAATGTTTATCCTTCATCATATGATAGAACTCCTGTTCCTTTTTCTAAGAGTATTAAAAGATGGAAAAATATATATAGAGCAGAGGGACTTGGTGATAAACCTTTTATCATAGGAGAATCGAATGCTCTTGGATACAGAGGATATTCTGCTGATGTTCGAAATAGGCAAAAGGGAAAATGGATGAAAGATGCACTTGAATATTTTGAAGAAGTAAACTCAAATAGCGACAGTAGCGACGACATCACAAACTTCACTATTTTTAATGGATTTGAAAAAGGTGGAAAATACGCGATACCAGAAGATTCTCCAAGCGATCAAGCTATCGATTCTCATCTCGGCACTTGATTATACTACGAAGGTCCGGTTCGCCACCGGGCCTTTCCTTTTTAATTTCTTTTTGAATAATCTTTAATCTTTTGTATCAACTCATCTGGGTCATATGGTTTTACAACGGCTTCAGAGATCTGTTTACCTATTTTGAAAATTAACTCTTTTGTTATGTGAGAGCTGGCGACAAGAACAGGTGTATTGTAATTTATATGTTGTATATTCCCTTTTATTACTTGAATAACTGTATCTCCAGTTCCTTTAGCTAAATTGATATCACTGATTATGCAGTCAAATTTTTGATTTGCACTTTTTGTAATAGCATCAGTTGAAGATGTCGCATGAACGACTCTAATTCCAGCATCAGTTAGTTCTTCAATAACCTCTTCTGCAAGATCCATCTCATCTTCGATGTATAAAACTTGAATAGGCATTTCACGTAAGTAACTCATATCTCTATTGTAAACTTAATTTTAATATTTCATAAATGACAATGTGAAATCAAGTAGTTCTAAATCCTTCAATTTTACTTGTTCATAAATTGCCAACAATATTAGACACTATTTAACGAAACATCTAACTCTCTTCCCAGAAGGTCTATCGTAAGTTAATGATTAATCAAAGATGGCCTAATGAGTATATAATGATAAGACTTCGGGGGAAGTTATGTTTAAGTCAATCATGATGGCCATTTTATCAGAGGGAGGTAAAACCTCTCTGATGCTTGCCTCTTCCCTAACAATCCAATACAGTTCAGTTCAAGGCCATTTAGAAAGCTCTAGCTCATTACTTTCTCAGATTGACTCCCAGAACGTTTATTCACATACAGATTTACCAGAGACATACTATAAGTCTGAGAAAAACGGTGATATTCGTTTTGGTGATATTGAAATCTCTTCCCTTGACTCAGGTGTTGAACAGATTAAGGCCGATGTCCAAGAGATAAAACAAGCCGAGCAAAAAGGACAAGGCAATTCGATACCTAAAGCACAACCATTTTCCCCTAAGGGCAATTTAAATAAGATAAATAAAACTACTAACAATTCCATTAATAATTCTTCCCTTCGAATTTCTAAAGTGAGTAAATCGATAACAAAATCAGAAGTACCAAAAGCAATTAGTACTGATTCTTCAAACCCACCTGAAAATGCAAATGAAAGCTCTCTAGATCAAACATCTTCTACAAGTTCACAACTAAAAGTGACAAAAGCTAAAGAGAGTGACTCGCAAGAAGAAAGTGGAAGTTCTGACAATGGGATAACGACCAACCAGATCGTCTCTGCACAAGGGGCTTTATCTTCAACTTTAAATACAACTCAAATAGTTTCACCGACTCTAGACAATGTTTACTTAGCAGCAGTTTCAATAAATGATGGGAGTGAGAGTGTTTTAGGCATTAATGGATTAGGTCTTAGTTGGCAAAAGTTAAATGAGCAGTGTTCAAATATGGATACTATTAAAACAGAGATTTGGTATGCTATTGGGGATGGAACAGGGACGGTTGGTCTGATTACAGCAAGTCTTTCAAACTCAGTCGACTCCGCAAACTTGATAGTAGTTGAGTTTGAAAACCTCGATGAATCCTCTCCGTTTGGATCAAATGCTTCAGCAAATCCTCTGGGAGAAAATATAAATGCAACTTGTGGACTTCCTGGGATAAGTACCAATCACATCGAATATAGTGTTTCTCCTCTAGGGCATTCAGGAAAACTTGTAACAATAAATTCTTTTCAGCAAAATGGAAATCACTACTCAGGCGAAGGGTCAACCGTGCTTTTTCAAAGTTCTATTGACGGAAACAATCTATTCATTTCTGAAATGGATTTTTCTTTACCTGGAGAGATTGAAATTGAAGGTGAACTAGACACTAGTGTGAGATGGTCATCATTATCAGTTGAACTTATGCCACGGCCTTGAAATCTTCTTCACTATGGGTTGAGGCAACCTTTGGCAATTTCAAAACAAAACAAGCATTAGACGAGTCCGAGTCAACCTTGAGGGATCCCCCATGTGTTTCCGCTAGAGTCCGAGAAATACTCAGGCCAAGTCCGGTTCCTTTTCCTACTTCTTTTGTTGTATAAAAAGGTCTTAATATTTTATCTGCAGTATCCTCATCAATAGTGCTCCCACTATCTGTAACTGATATTACAACCTCGTTTTCGATTTCTTCAATCTTAATTTCTATCCACTTTTCATCCAATTCAGAAATAGCATCGTTTGCATTCTTTATGAGATTCAACATTATTTGGCTAATTTGAATTGGGTTGCAAACGAGAAGAATACTTAATTCATCTGTGGGTAATTTTAAGAATGTCCCATTCTGTCTTAACGTGTGTTGACTTAGATCAACTGTCATTTGTATGATTTCGCCCATTGTAGTTGTTTCAAATTCGTTATCAGTCTTATGAGACATTTGTAGGATACTTTTAACTATCTTTGAAATACGATCAACTGTTTTAAGTACTTTTCCTGTCATTTTCTTAACTGTAGTTGCATCTACTTCAATTCCTTTCTCTAACTTTTTATCTACTCTTTTTGCAGACATACTAATAACACTCAAAGGATTATTTATTTCATGAGCAAGTCCACTGGCCATTTCTCCTACTGTTTGAAGTTGAGAGGCCTCAAGCATTTTCTCTTTCTGCTGTTCCATAGATTTTTGCATTCGTACTTTTTCTGTAATATCTCCAAATGATAGAATAATTTGAAATTCTCCATTACTATTACCTGTATGAATTGGTTGAGTGTTCAATTCATACCATTTCAATTCTCCTTCTGCCGTCAATAAAGAAAGATGCAAATTAGTCATCGATTTACCTTTTTCTAATATATCAATCAAATAAGATGATCTCTTAAAAGGAGTAAAGCTGTTGTCTAAAAAGTTAACAGAAATAAGAAATTGAATAATATTTTGACCTACTATTTCTCGAGCATCCTTACCAATGAATTGTGTACAACTATTGTTACAGGCCTTAACCACCCCTTCAGGAGTACACAAAAATACTGAATCAGTTAATGAGGCGAAAAGAGTACTATGAATTTTTTCTTTCTCATTTAATTGTTTTTCAATTTCGTTTTGCTTAAACCAAGATCTGGAAAGCATTGTTAGGGCAAGAGAACAAATTCCAAGTAATCCCATAATGAGATAATTAATTTTTTTTACATTTTTGGATAAAAAAGAAAGGACTTCAGACTTTGAGTTCCAATTTATTTGTTCCTGTAAAAGAACTGCTTGAGAGAGCTTTTCAGATTCTTTTAAATACTCAAGAAGCTCTCTTCTCGTTACAGTTAAGCCTTTGCTATTTTGCGATTTAAAAAATGCGATTTTTTCTATTTGCGAATTAAGATTATATTTAAAGCTACTTTGTTTCTCTTTTTCAATCAATTCATAAAGCTCAGGTCCAACGCTACTAAGTAACTTAGCTGCTTCATCAAAGAAAACCGGTTGATTAAAAGATATCCCAAGAGAGGTGAAATTATCTACTTTTGAAATTTTAGATTGAATAGTCAGAATTTTTCTACTCTTAATGGAAGATTTTTCAGAACTTAGGATACTAGAGAATAATGAAGAGCTAGTTCCCGTTAAGATCATGCTCGTAATACTCAAAAATATAAGGCTGAAAATAATCTTTTTCACTGATAACTTATCGGCAAACTTGGTTATAGAGCTTAATAAACGTGAATTTCTCTCGTAAAGAATACTTTAAAGAGATGTAATCTTAATAGATTAGCCAGTTTATGTAAGGATAACTTGAAAAGAAACACCTAAAGGCAACCTTTTTACAATGGTATCATATATACATGAAGATATATTACAAATTTTTTATTCTTTTTGTATTTTTAGCAACTACAACTTCAGTCGTTAGTGAAGCGAGTACTCAATTAAATAGACGTACGAAAATCAATAACCATATTAAAAAGAAGTTGGACAATAAAATACGTAAAATCATTAACGATAAACACTACAAACTTGTAGTGCGTGTTACATCTAGAAATAGAGAAGTAGTTCAACAAAAGCAAATTCATCTTGGAAAGCTTGGACACCAAACCATAAAGAAAAATAAGAAAAACAAGTATGAGAAAAAACCTCTCATTGAGAGATTAACTAATGTAGATGTTGTTCTCTTTTTTCATCCAATAGTAGAGAGTAGTGAGATAAAACAAATCAAGAAGCTTATCTATAACCAGAACCTTTTTGTTAGTCGACGAAATGTGAATATCATCCAATACCAGATGCCTGCCTATCCACAGTACTTTTCTGGAAATAATATCATCGAGGATTTTAAGTATTGGTATAAGCTCAATAAGGAGCTAGGTGACTCAATCATCAAATACTCTTCTTTATCAGGTCTTATAATTCTACTTTTCAGTTTTACATGGTTAATGTTCTACATGCGTGCAAAAAGATTCGAAAGTTCTGTATTAGCATCGATAAATAATTTGAATGAGAATCCAGCTGAAAGTGTTAAGAACATCTCAAAAGAAGAAGTTCATAAAAGTCCTGGTGAGGTGATTTATCTAGCAGATAGAATTGCAGAAGATAGAGTTAAGTTTTTTTTCAATGTATCTGACTCTGAAAATGAATTCAAGAAAACTAATTAACCTTAAAAGAAAAGATTCCAAGAAATGGTGCCCGGGACTGGACTTGAACCAGCACGTCTTGCGACACACGCCCCTCAAGCGTGCGTGTCTACCAATTCCACCACCCGGGCATCGATATAAAATAGCTTATTGAGGAATCAGGATATTACTGACCAAGGCCCAATTTGTGAAGTAAATTTAGATAGGAATTTTTGACTTAGCGTTTCTTTGGTAAATAAAGCTCTATCTCATCGAGCAGGAACTTCATTCTTTGTGAGGTCTCTTCAAGGAGCATTATTTGATCTTGAACGAGTTCATTTTTGTCTCTATTTTTCTTAAGAATATCTTCTACCATCAAGGCCTCAACCTCTAAGACATTTTCTTCAAGGTCAGTTTCGTCATCTTGAATATGCGAAAACTCAAGAAGTAGCTCTTCTAGAGGGTCTTCATATGATAATTCCTCAACAGGAAAGTTCTTACTTGCTGGAAACATTT
>JAGSHI010000171.1 GCA_023954635.1 Bacteriovoracaceae bacterium | reverse complement strand
TTATACTCTTTCCTACAAAAGCGTTTGAGTTGACTGGAGCTAAAGTTCCCGCCTACCCAATAAAGCATTGGCCAATCACATTTGTTGGTCTGCTAGGTAAAGTCTTTGGACCAATCGGTTTTATCTACTCCATACCCAAGATATTTTTCCATTGGCCTTCGGTTGGAATATAGTCTTCAATGATTTAATTTGGTGGATTCCCTTTGGACTGATCTTGGCAGAGGTCTGGCGCTCCAATTCAAAAAAGGCGGCGATGATTGGAATATCGAAACAAGAGTTCGAAAATTTTTAAAAGAGAATGACTTCACTCCTGTTTCAATCTTTGCGAACAGTAATGGAAGTCTCATCGATCTTTTATTCGGAAAACCGCCTGAAGTAAAAGCACCAAGACCTTTTTAATGCCTCTGAATTGAGGCTGTCTATAGTTGAATAATATCTGCTAAGTTATTGAAAATACAATTTTCGAGATCTGAATTTTAGTTATTTATAATCATTAATATCCTCAGGTTATACTGTGGGAATCCGAAAAGTATATTTATTGAGGGAGTCCAATGTTTGTAAAAAAACTTTTATTTTTTTTATTAGTTTCGATTCAAGTTGAAGCGGGTGGAATAAATTTCGAGGAAGCTGAAGTCGGTGATGATATGAGTCTATATGAACTACATGCTGGACGAGTAAAGGCCAGAATTATAGATATTGACCATAAGGCAGGCACCCTTACAATTAATAGAATGGTTGATGGTAAGTGGAGTAAAAATAAATCTACCCACTTCGTTAAGAGACTAGTAAGTGTCAGTTTTACTAAAAATCCAAAGTCGGGTTTAAAACAAGAGAATCCTTTTAAACCTACAGACTGTCCTAACCCAGAGAGTTTACTTGAAGTTGATCATCCCCTAAGCCCACTGCGAGGTTTACTAGAGATTGATTGCCGTGAATCAAAAAAGAGATTTGCAGAAAATATGCTAGAGTGGCGAGATCCAGGAGCATCAGGGCGAAAGGACTCCATCGAACTATGGAAACGTTGGGAAAAAGAAGAGAAAAAACTATATCCTTATAAGCCTCTCCAGGATATGTCCAAAGATGAACTCCGCACAGTTTTTGAATTAGATCAAAAAATTAAAAATAGGGAATATAGAAACTTTAATGTTGATTCCGACGCATGGAAATTTAAAACACTAAATGACCAAAAAAATGTAGAAGGTGGAGCTGCTTACAATGGACCTGCCATGTCTCGAGATATGGATGTCGTTGATTATTTTAAAATAAAAGAAGAGCAGTATTGGGGTAGAGTTGAAAATACAATGCCCTATGGTATGGAGTGTGGAAAATCGGGAAAAATTTCAGATAGTGATAAAAAGAGTACGTCTTTCTTAGGTTTTACTAAAGGTCTTTTCGATTCTGATAGCACCAAGAATGTTAACCCATATGCTAAACTTGAGGGCATTTTAGATAATAAGAACTCTTGTTTTAATCCTGAGAAATATAAAAAGGAATTGTCTTGCTTAAAAAGTATGCTAGATGAGGTGGACAAGGAGTTTGATGGGCTGGCTAAAAGTCATTGCCTACCGATAGGTGGGAAAGGATATGAGAAAAATAAAGCTGCTTCTACTTGCCATAAAAAACCATTACCTGTTGTTGCTAGGCGAAGTGAGCTTGAAAAACTATGGCTTGGAGGTGATCGGGATCAAAAAGATTTTGAGTATTCCGAGTGTCAGGTAAATATTTGCAATGATGATTCAATAAAAATGGATAAAGGTCCAAAAGGTAATCTTTCTCAGCTCAGCGGACTATCCAGTGCTGTTGATTATGAAAATGCCTTAACGGAAACAATAAAAGAGTTGAAGTCTGGAACATTAAGTTTAGATGACCAGTTTGTATTAGAGGCAAGGCTTAAGAAAATCCAAGATAAATTAAAAGATGAATTTTCAATTGATAAAAAATTAGATTATGACTTCTTAAATGATGAGGACTTACTGGCCACAGTTAAATCTGTTGTTCCTGGTGATACACCATTGAATGATTTCTTTGGTTCAAAAAAGAATAATATTATTGGTTACTACAATCAATCTCGAGTAGAGGAAGAAACAAGTGATCAGATCATAAAGACAGAAACAGCTCTTATAGTAGAGTCTAAATACCAAAAAGTTGCTCATGCATTTCACTCAATGGCGAAGTGCTTAACAATGACTGAACAAATGGATGGAATCTCTAAAGATCCAAGAGCTGAGCTTAGAAAGACGAATGCAAGTGGTGAAACTAACAAACTCCCTGAAACACATGATGAGGTTTTAATAGGGATACACGAAAAAATAAAGGGAACAGTCGATCAATGTATCGATACAGCTAAGCAATTTGGAGATTTAACTGTAAATTTTCTAGATGAGGCCATGGGAGACGCTAAGGCTTTTCTTCCTGAGGACAAAAGATCTGAACTAGGCGACTCCACTGCAGCTCAGGAGATCTTTGGCAGATATAAGAAAAAGGCAAAAGCATTCTTAGAGGCTCAAACTTTGGGCAAAGTGCGTGACGAGATAGTAAGAGGTGCAAAACACGCAGCCTTTGATACAAAAGATTGGAAGCAGTTCTCTTCAAGAGGACCTTATTGGAAACCTACAAAACCCAAGGCAATCATTAAGCCGGATGATCCTAAAGCGCGTCAAAAGAATCTAACTTTGGCAGCTGAGGAAGCAATGGCCATGGGGGATATCTTAATTAAACATTCTCGGGCAGTTAAGCAATCACGTTTAGAAATTATGCGAGGAACACAAGGTCAAAACCAAAAAATTATGACTGAACTCTTAAATGCATATCAGGAATTTGATCAAGCAAAAGTTTATGTTAAAGAAGCAAAGAAGCGTCTTAAGAATAGTCTGACTGGTCATAAAACCTATTGCCGCTCAGTTCTACTTCCATTAATGGAGCCAGCTCTTAACAAGCCTGCTTGGTGCCAATTTCCACATGGATTTTCAGGAATTATTGAAGACTTAGAAAAATAATAGAGAAGTTTTATCTTAAAAGAGACTCACGCTTAGTTAGCTCTAACCTCTGTAGGTCTTCATCGACCTTTGCTATTCTATTTTGAAACCACTTACGATCGCGAGCTGAATAAGCTTTATTCTTATCTGCTGCAGCCTTTATTAGGCTAGTTCTTAAATCCCCGATCTTTTTAAAAAAGACATTATTAAAACGCTGCTGAAATTTTTCTTCAGCTAGGAATATAAATAAGGCCTCAGGATTACCTGGCAAAAGGTTTAAATAAGGAGGCGTTATTTGATTTATGGATTGTCTCTCTTTCATCATCTCTAAAATAGCTATTTGGTTTTCAATTAAAATTATCCCTGAAATTGCAGAGGCCATAAGCTTATCTTCATCATGAAGAGCAGATTTTTTTAAGTATTTTTTTATCTTAAATACCCTCGCAGCATCAATCGCACACGAACTTTGGTGGAGGTGGTGATAGCTTCATAACTAATCAAAATTGTTCAGTGAATTTTTAAAGTAACTACAAAGCACTACATCGGCTTTTGCTTATTTCCCTATTGCCTTAGTACCTCCTAAGGAGGGGACAACAGAACAGGTAATAGTGTAGTCCATCACACACGACCAATGAGTGCTAGTACCTTTGTAGTACCCACACTCACAGGACTTTTTAAAAACTCTTGTTTTATACTTTTTATCTTTTCCAGGTGAGCCCATTTTTTTCAAACAATATCCGCCTGTCTTTCTGGCTTCGGTCGTTTTTATTAACTGCTCACACTTGGTATCGCTTTTATGAAAATCAGCCCAGCAGTACGAATTCTTATTCACATCTTCTAGAGGGTTAGTTATTTTTCCGCTGCAATCCCCATGCCTAATAGGTGTCTTTGTTGCCCGACCAGTAAATTTCTGAGCTATCTCTTTTTTATTATAAGAGGGCGAAAAACTTCTTTTACTCGTTGTTTTTTGAGAATTAGTATTTGAATAAGTATTATACCTAGGCTTTGACTTCGGTTTATAACTATAAGATTGCCTCTTAGTGTTCTGACGAATATTGCCAGCATCATTATAAGCTTTTGCAAACTGTTGATCCTGTTTGTTATTAAGCATTTCGTTTCTAAAACTTCCTATAGCAGCTCCCCACATCTCATGAGTTCTCTTGCTCTTTCTTCTCCTCTCAGCTTTTTCTTTATCCCATTTTGCTTGTAACCTTGAGTTATGTGCAAGTTGGGCTCTTTCAGAGACTTGCTGTTGTGCTTTAACATGTTTTCTAAATTCAGAAATTGTATGAGTCAGTTTATCTAATGGAATATCTCGTTTCCTACCATAAATTTCTTCCGGAGTAGGAGTCTCATTTTCGCAAAAGCCTTCAACCTTTATCGAAAAATAGGGTTTCCCTTGATAAGAGGGACTCCAATTATAAACACCCATTGTAAAAAGAGTGTAACCATTTTTTAACATGAGAGCCATTGGATTACCTGTATAAGTAGGTCTCTCCCACCAAATAATATCCTCAAAGCCTTTCTCTTTTCTAAAATATCTCTTAAAAGATTCAAAGGCCTCAGTATAAGAGGCCTTACTACTTGAAGTATATTTGTGAGAAGTATAACCGAAGATAGGGTGATCACTGAATTGTCTTATTTTATGAGACGGTAAATCTCTATATATTTTATACTCACATTGATAAAAATAATTTTTCCCATCAGGTGCTAAGCGAGGATTACTTTTAACTCCCTTTTTATTAAGACATATTTTCTCAAACTCATTAATGGTTTTACCCCAAAAAGGTTTAGCCGCTTCTTTAGAAATTGTCTTATAAGGCTTTGGTGGAGTTGCGCAAGAGAACAGAATTGCAAATATAAATATTAAAATAACAATCTTCATAAATTTCCTTTTGATTTATTAGAAAACCAAAGGGAAAAAATGACAATATGCACCGTGGTGGTGGTGGTGGAGGTGGTGATTGCCTTATAACTTGTTTAATTTATTGAGTGAAATTTGAAAGTAACTACAGATTACTACAAAGACTATAATTTATGCTTACTAAACCAATTGAGACTTTGCTCAACATGATCAGCCCCAGATAAATCATGTCCAATAGTATCGTAGATTTTTAATTTAAATTTTTTATTTAATTCTCTAAGTCTTTTGGCCATAGTTTTTGCATGTTCAACAGATGTATTTTTGTTTTTCCCACCATGAATTATTAGTACTGGTTTTTCTATTTTTTCTGCCCAGAAAATTCCCGATCTACTTTTATAAGCATTATCTTTGCCATCTTTACTAATAGAGCTGAAAAAGCCAGCTGGTCTAGTTTTTTCTAAAAGGTATAAATCTGATGCTCCATTTATTATAACAGAAGACTTATATTTCAACTTTGACTTGAGGGCAAGATATGACATCACTCCTCCTCTCGATCCCCAGCTGATCGTATGCAAGTCAGACGAATCAACAAAGTCAAAATCTTTAGCAATTTCAAAGAGCTTTTCAACATCCTGAAAGTCTTTTCCTCCAAACTCATCTAAATGCTTGTCATCCCCATTAGCCCCTCTCAAGTCACTGGAAAAAACAACATAACCTTTTTCAATAAACTTGTTCAGCCACCTAAAGAGGTAAAGTGAAGGTTTCTTAAAACTTCCCCAACCGCCCCTTAGATGGATTAAGGTTGGATATTTTTGTAATTTTTTTGACTTAGGAAGTAACACATATCCTTTGATACGATGACCATCACTTATATAATAAAACTGTTTTATCTCTGTCACTTTTTGATTTTTATACCATTGAACAATTTTAAACTCTGAAGAAAATGAAAAGGACTCATCTTGATAGTTTTTGTTTTTTAGCAACTTAGATGAAAAAGGTTCCAACTTAACTGAAGAACTTAAACAAGAGCTAATAAAAAATATAAAAAGAAATTTAATAGCATTCACATTGGTAACTTACCAACAAAAGCCTGACTCGTCGAGTCGTGGCGATGGAGGTGGTAGAATTGCCCTAACTTACTTGAATCTTTAAATGAGTTTCCTAAGTAGCTACAGATTACTACAAAACTAGATTTTTTTACTTATTTTTTCAGCGACCTGATTCAACTCTTCTCTTGAAGGTTTCTCAAAATATTTCTCTGAAAATTTAAAACCAAAACCATCATTTTCAAAGCGTGGAACTACATGAAGATGCGTATGCCAAACCTCCTGTCCAGCGGCTTCCCCATCAGCAAGAAGGAAATTAACTCCCTCACACTTCAAATCACTATTACGAATTGCTTCAGCTACTTTTTGACCAACTTGAAACAATTTTCCTCCGACATCTTTATCTAGGTCCTTAAGATAGCATGCATGCTCTCTTGGTATCACTAGTACATGTCCGGGATTTACTGGTTGAATATCCAAGAAAGCAATGACGGTATCGTCACTATAGATTTCACTACATTCAAATTCGCCCGATAGGATTTTGCAGAAAATACAATTTTCTTTTGATTCTTTATTACTCATAGAAATAATGTATCACTCAAGATCTA
>JAGSHI010000088.1 GCA_023954635.1 Bacteriovoracaceae bacterium | reverse complement strand
TATTTGCTCCATTTTTTGTGATTTTAAAATCAGTCATTCCTCCATAACTTGGAAATGGGACTTGTGTTAAAATTCTGTAGTAAGCATTTGCTGGAACGGAGTAATGGAAGCTTCCTGTAATAAAACTTCCATCATTTCTTGATGTTGTATCAAACGGTAGAACAGCGAAAGCACCCATTGCAGAAGCACCACAAGCAACTGATTTAGGCGCACTCATCGTTGCCATAAAACCAATATCTAGCTCGGATAACTTTGCTTCTATTGCTGTAAATTTAGCATTTACATCGGCTGCACTAATAACATTTCCTGCTACAAACGGAGATCCTGGAAGGGTAAAAGCAATCCCAACCGCAGAGGTCATGAGGACAGAAAAGATGAACCCTTGAACAAAGCTCGTTTTTTTAATAAGCCGTATAAACCATATTGGCTTTGGCCTTGTCGCTTCTTCAAGTTTAGATTCGAGTTCTTGAATTTTTTTGTTTAAGTCTTTCTGTTCCATATCATGGACCCCATGTTGATTGATCCCAGATTGCTGTATCCCAATTATTAGGGGCAACTAGGGAAGCTGCTTTTTCGTTCATCATATCTGCATAAATTGGTAAGACCCCACAATTTCCTGCTGAGAGGTCGATTGATATTGTTACTTCAGCGTCTTCAAGTAGAACTGTGTTTGGAGTTCCTCCACACTGGTTGTTTCCTGACCATGCAGCTGGACCTTCATATCCGACAACGTGCAAGTAATAGTTTCCAAAAGGAATATGAGCAGAGTCGTCTGCATCCAAGTCCATTTTTATCGGTGGTGAAGTACCATCAGCAGGAACTGCCCATAGATAAATTCCTCCATCCATTTGAGTTCCATTAACCAACTGTCCAGTTGAAACACTGAAAGTCGTTTTTGCTAGTTTGGCTTTTCTTGAGCAAGATCCTAAGAAAAGCAAAGTGCAAGCTAGCGAAAATGTGATTAGTTTATTTCTCATCATTCCGTATAATCTTTTCGTTTTTATTTATAATAAACTTTAATAGGCGGGTATATGTAACTTCTTGAAATTAAAGATGCTTTTTGAGGGGAGTTTGGAGGCTGAGTAAATTTTTGCCACTAAAGCAAGGCAAGGAAAAATTGTAAGTACTAGATATTAAAAGAAGTTAACTTGATAATGAAAAGATAAGGATCTTTGATGCTGTTTAACTCTTTAGAATTTATGGTTTTTCTACCAGTTGTTCTTACAATATGGTTTTTCTCTAAAGGAGTTCTCTTACGGCAGTTTATCTTAGTCATAAGCAGCTTTATTTTCTACTCTTGGGGAAACCCTTGGCATCTCTTTTTATTGTTATTGAGTGGAACCATAGACTACCAAATAGGGAAAAGACTCCATCTAAAGAAAAGCCTATCTCTGTTATTAACCTCAATTTTTTTAAACATTGGGATTCTAGCCTTTTTTAAGTTTGGCCATGCTCTAACTGACTCGATGTCTTCAGATTTTCTTCTCCTTGGAATTCCTATCGGAGTTAGTTTTTATACCTTTCAATCGATGTCTTATTCTTTAGATATTTATCGGGGAAAATTAAAACCTGCAGACAACTTAATTCACTTCTTTTCATTTCTCGCTTTTTTTCCTCAGTTAGTTGCAGGTCCTATTTGCAGAGGAGAAGAGCTTTTAGGACAAATGAAAAATTTAAGCGCAAAGCAAGTCAATTATGAAGAGGCATTTCGTTTTTTAGCGATTGGTTTTTTTCAAAAAATGTTTCTCGCTGATTATTTGGGTAAGAGTGTCGACAATGCATATAATTCGAGTTTCTTCATTGAAAGTGGAATCACTTGGTGGCTAATTCACTTTTGTTTTGGCTATCAGATCTATATGGACTTTTTTGGTTATACAAATATAGCAAGGGGGCTTGCTGGACTTCTTGGGATAACTCTTCCCGAAAATTTTAAATTCCCATATTTTGCAAATTCATTAACAAACTTTTGGAGATCTTGGCATATTACTTTATCGAGTTGGTTTCGAGACTATGTTTATTACCCTCTCGGAGGAGACAAGAAGGGAATCTCTCTCTCATACTTGTTTATATTTATAACATTTTTACTAAGTGGTATTTGGCACGGAAGTACATTCAACTTTGTCATTTGGGGGGTATTTTGTGGTCTCATGATTATAGGCGAGAGGATACTTTTAAAACTTTATAGAAAAAAAGAGTTCCTTTTCTTTGGTCACTTTCTGGTGATCTTTACCATTACGATTAGCTGGGTATTTTTTAGAAGTCCTGACCTTCATTTTAGCTTTAAAGTCTTAGAAAGAATGCTGAGTTTAAATGGTTTGAGTCGTTTTCATTTAAATAGAGCTGATCAATTTATGTTGTTCTTTTTATTATTGTCAGTTTCTTTTGATTTTTTCCATTTCAAAATAAATCAAAAGAAAGGAACGATCAAGGAGTTGATCTTGTTAAATTGTATTATCCCAATAACGGTTTTTTTCCGGCTAGGAGAAAAAATGTTTGTGTACTTTAGGTTTTAATGAAGAAAGTGATAATTAAATTTTCACCTGCTCTCCTCATCATTTTTATAATGGCCGTTTTTTTTGGTCGATCTCAAAAGTCGAGAGATGACCTCATGAACAATCGTCTTATGAATACAAAAATTACCAGCAATAACCTTGATTTTATTATCTTAGGAGATAGTCGGGTTATGTTTTCATCGAACCCTGATTTAATTAATAATAAATTAAAAGGAATGAATTTTGCTTTCCCTACAAACTCGTATTCGAAGTATTATTTGGACCAAGTAGAATCAAGGATAAAACCTACGGGCGACATTATTATGGGTTTATCTTTGGAGTCATTTACGGGACGATCAAACAACATCTCAATGAAGAACTTTATAACAAAGTTTGATAGAGGGTATTATGTCCTCAATCAAATGAGTATATATTTATACTCATTATTTCCCTCTTTTGATTTTCATGCTGTTTTGAATAAAACTAACCCTTTTACTTCCTTTATAAGGCATAGACCAAGACTCAACATTGCTCATGAAAATGGTTGGAGTGAACATACAGGAGATACTATCGACGAAAGCCGATTCGTATATCACTATGAAAAGCAATTTAAGTCCCTCCCTCCGAAGAATGAATTTATTTCTCATCTCATAAAATTTGTAAAAAAAATGAAGTTGACTGGAGCAAAAGTCTATTTTTTTGAAAGTCCAATCAGTGAAGAAACTTTAGCAGCAGAGAAAAGAGGGTATAGATTAAGAGATCAGTTTTTTCTTAGTCTTAGACGAAAGTTAACATCTTCAGGAGCATGTTTTATTCACTTTAAAAGCTCATTCAAAACCTATGATGGAGATCATTTGACTTCTTCTGAAGCAAAGAGGTTTTCAAAAACTCTTGGTGAAAAGATAAAAAAAGAAGGATGTTCTAAGGAATAGAAGAAATGGCTTCCTGAAGAGATCAGGAAGCCATAGTTAGATCGTTATTTTTTCTTTTTGATAATCATTGCTTTGATATTTTTGACTTCAATAACTTTATTATTGATCTCAAAAAAGTCTACGTTGCCAAGTTTTAGACCACCTGATTTTTGAAATTCAATTCGTTGAACATTTTCAAGCTTAAAGGCCTCGCTGTTTGTAACAACAACTTTGACTCTATCTAGTTCAATCTGTCGCCCAGCACCTGTTACTTCACCAAGTTTAAGTTCGTGTCCCGTACTAAGGAAGCGCTCTAGGTTCATATGTTTTTTCTTAAGGATATTTTTTACCATTCCTGCACCAGTAACTTCTCCTGAAAAACCAGATGCGATAGAAAGAGTAATAAAGAATACTGTTAATAAGGCCTTCATTGCATAACTCCCGTTGAAGCAGTTTCATGTGACAAAGTGTCGCATATTTGAAGTGTGAAGTAGGGGATCTCTCCTTCGTAAAATGGAGATCTCATGATGTCATAAACCCTTTTGACGGCCTCTTTTTGGATTTCCTTGATCTTGTGTATCCCTTCTTCTGTAAGCGTTTCACTCAAAGTGTAAAAGAGGTTTTTCCCCTCTTGGATAGTATGTGGTTTATAGAATTTGGTCATTTCTGGGAGATGGCTAGCGGCCACTTCAACGTCAAGACTGAAATCTTTCTTCGTTGCATGAAGTTCCCCATTTTCTTCTGAGATAAATTTTAAATTGATTAACTTTTCCAATCTATCTAATCCCATTTTTCCATAAAGCTCACAAACTTGTACTTTGCTTGTTCCTTTTCTATTTGCTGCCAATTTATAGATAAAATAAGAAACCTGATCATTTAAAACATTATTAAGGTCATTATCCATCTCATGTGGCATTTCTTTTTCTATATAAGGAGCGAAAGCCTTGTTAAGCATTTCACCAATTGGGCCATCAAACATGCCTATCAACTTTGGTAGGCTCTTCTCTTTAGATATTGAGCTTACAAGTCCAAGGACTACATGTGGTGCTGGCTCACCCTTATTTGTTCCATTGACGATCCTTCTAAGAGTTGTGGCCCCTACTCCAGACTTCTGGGCGAGACCATTGATGCTCATATTCGGATAGCGATCAAAGTATGTATCAACAATGTCTTTCAATTGTTCATTTGGGGTCATGGAAGTTCCTCTTTTTCATTTTCCCTATAACCCTTTTCTACTGACTAATTTAAAAGTGGGCCACTCGTAAGTGACCCACAACCCCTCAATACTCCCAAATGTCATTTTTTTAAAGAAATTACACTTAGAAGTCCCTGTTTTTTCATTCTGGTCCCCATCGACGAGACCCTTTTTGACACCCTATAAGGATTACCAACCTCTTCTATGGCCTCTTCCTCTACTTCCTACAAGGTGACTATATGCTCTTACACATCTTCTAAGTCTTGGGTGGAATTCCCATCCTCTTTGGCACTTGCTAGGTCTTGGTCTATTCCAGCCACCACCGTGACCATTACCGTGGCCATTGCCGTTACCGTTAGCATTGCCATGACCATTACCATTTCCATTGCTGTTTCCATGTCCATTCCCTCCGTTGTTTGAAGACCCACCACATCTCTTTGTGATGAGTTTTACTTTTAGTTTCCCTGCTAAGTCTGCACTATCCATTGAGATGAATGCAGAAGTGTTTTCTGGACTTACTCTTCTTCCTAATATTGCGCTTATAACGTTTCTCATGGTCAAATTAAGTGTTTGTTCCCCACGAGTTGAACAGTTTGTATTTGTTTTGATGAACTTGTTCTCAGATATCGCCCAGTCATCTTCAGTTGGTCTATTCCAAGTCTTTTGAGCAATGACATTCTTGCCAGAACCTCGTCCTCTAAGACCTCTCCAGTCCATTAAAACGGATCTGAACATGGCCATTGAACCTCGCTCAACAACTGTAGCTCCTCTGAAGTCTACGCTTATCTCAACACCTTCAACCTTGTGACCCTCAGGAATTTTAGCTGCTATATTGATTCGACAAAGTTTATGACTTCTTCTTGAATCAAATCTGTTTCCAGGATTACCTTCAGAAGAATCATCATTGTCATTATCTCCATCATATTGAGGAACTTCGGCCATGAACTCATCAAAGAGGATAGAAACTTCTTTATTATCTGGTGAGTGAATAACTGAAGTTGTTCCTTCAGGACAACCAGTTCCATTCATCGTTATAGTTTGAAATTGAAAATCTTCGGCCATAACTTTTCCACTATAAAGAGTGGCCATTGTTGTGATCATTAATAAAGTTTTTAAAGTGCCTTTTTTCATTTTTCTCTCTCCGTTCCTAGTTGCCTTTTGTAATCAAGGTCTGATCAATAGATAGCAAAAAACTTTTCTGTGTACAGTATGAAAATGCCGTTATGACTACAAAGTGCGCCACCTGGTCAGCTCTAGAATGCATTTTAAGGGTTTTAAACACTATTTTCGAGTAGGGTGCGCCACCTGGCGCGGTAATGCTTGCCTTTTGTTGATTTAACTTTTTTTTTTATTCTCTCGCTGTAGATTGTTCCCATCGACGGCTTGAATAGGCCATCCGATGAGGAGAAAAATTAAAAGGCAAAACATTTTTTAAGGAGAGAGAAAATGAAAAAAACAATTACATCACTAATGACACTTTTATTATTATCTGCAGCACCACTACAAGCAGCAGATGATATCTCACTAGGAGAGCCAGGCTATGGGGGATCAGGCTGTCCACAGGGGAGTGCTTCAACAATTCTAAGTCCAGATGGCAAATCACTATCGATTCTATTTGATGAATTTCTAGTAGAGGCCGGGGGATCAACACGAAAGCGTGTCGCAAGAAAGACTTGTAACATTGCTATTCCTGTTCATGTCCCACAAGGGTTTAGTGTCTCTATTGTCGACATTGACTATAGAGGATTTAACTCAATCCCAAGAGGCGGAATGTCTATGTTCTCAGCAGAGTACTTCTTTGCAGGCCAAAGAGGACCGAGATACGCCAAAAGGTTTAGGGGAGCACTGGATGATGAATTTCTCATCCAAAACAAGCTAGGACTTCACGCTTTAGTTTGGTCTAAATGTGGGGAAGACGTAAACCTAAGGGTTAACGCTTCAATGATGGTAAGGACTAATAGATATAAAGACGAAGTCTTATCTATGGTTGACTCTGCCGATATTAATGCTGGAATCGTTTATCAGATTCAGTGGAAGAAATGTACTCAAAGTAACGACGATTACTATGATGACTTCTTCTACTAGAATATAAGTCTCTAGTTCCAGGGAGGGTCCGTCGGCCCGGATCCTCCCTACTTTTCACCTAACAAATCCTTTCTTTAAAACACCTTAAAACCACACTTATCCACAATTTAAAGCAAAATATAGTTTTTCCACAATGATGACACTCTTAGTAATCGGCAAGAAAGCTTGTGTTTATCGGCAATTGGGGGATTTTTTTCGAACCTGCTAACTTAATGGTTTGGTTAAATTAAATACAGTTATTTGATCTAAAAAATACTTACATTCACTACTTGTGGCCCCTGCACCGTTGACAGTAAAAATTCCCTATAGATATGATTTTGTTGTGCCAGGAAAGGCACCTTTGACCAAGGAATACCAACGGGCAGGTGGGTCAAGGAATTAGGACACAAAGGAGTGTGACATGGCAGCAGGGAATGCGACCAAGATTTCAGGATGGAAAGAAGGTGAGGGAGTTAATCCAGAGACCAAGAAGGTACCTCTAGAGTCCCTAAGTGAGCTTACAGGTTTTCCTGTGGACTTTATTAAGAAGGAATTACTTTTGGATCAAGAGTCTCTTTCAATGGAAGAACTTAGAAAGTCCATGGTTAATTACTTAGAAAATACTGCAGAAGGATTAAATTTATAAAATATTTTGAAAAGTGGCCCTCGGGTTACTTCTCAATCTCCTTAGAGAAAGGGCTCACATGGACGCGGGCCCTTTTTTTTTGTCTTTTTTAACAATCTCTCTTTAGAATAATCCTATGAAAAAAATAATTATTTTGATTACGATGCTTTTCTCTACTCTTTCCTTTGCGGGTGATGCTGAAATCTTGCTTATGAGAGGTGAGGTTTTGGTTAATGGAAAGAAAATAGAAAAAAAAATTCCCTTGAGCTATGGCGATAAGATTGAGGCAAAAGGTGAGAAGAGTTTTATTCAAATACTGTTTGTTGGTGGATCGAAGTTGATGCTTAAAAATGGAATTTCAATTCTTCAAAAATTTAGAAAAGATGGAACAACAATTAATTTATTAAAGGGCACGATTTTCACCTATGTAAATAAGGCCGCTAAAAAAGAGTTTAGAGTCAAGACTAGGCATACTGCTATGGCTGTTCGGGGAACGAAGTTTTATGTCATGGAGTCTGACGAAGAAACTTATCTCTGTGTCTGTGATGGTGTCGTTAGAATTCAAAATAAGTCAGGTCACAAAGACATCAAAAGAAAACAAGATATCCATGCCACGAAAAAAGGTAGTCTCTCAATAACTCAAGCAAATCCTGATATGTGGAAGATGGCCCTCGACGGCTTCAAAATGATGGATATTCTCGTCCAATAGCCTAAATAAATTACAGGAAGTGTTCTAACTGTTTGATTTTATGTATGTAAAAAGATCAAATCTATTGTCCTCACAATGCTCTCATGATACTTAAACTAAAAATGGAGAGAAAAAAATGAAAAAAGTATCAATAATAGCAGCGCTTGCCATGACATCAAGTTTAAATGCTCAAGACTTTTCGGGTATTAGTTATGAGTATGAGCCAGTGTTATCTGAAATAGATTTTCAAAATCTTGTAAAAATTGAAGATTATCTCGGTGGAATCAGAATAAATGAAGAGCTACTTAGAAGTGCTGATTGGTGCGAGTGTGGGTCTTGTCGAAATTTTTCTGATTTACTTGAAAGTGACGATGTTCGTGACTTTATTAGAGGCAAAAACCCAATAGAAGAACATTTGAAAATCTTAGCTGTCTTGAAAAATGAAGGTTATGACCTTAATTCGTCTCAAGTAAGAGTGTTAAATGATGTGGTTAAAAAACTTACTATTATTGAGTAAGGTCACATTATTACTTTTATCACTTATAATTAGTGCTCCAATGGCCAAGACTTTAAATATTTCATTATTTCCAATCCACAATGATGTTGATCACACTCATATTGTCTCTGCTGGCGAGTACATTGTACTTGATCACTTTCTACGTAAGTTAATTAAAGTTGATAAGCATGGTGGAATCCAGTCCGATCTGGCTGAGTCGTGGGACATCGATCACGCGAAGAGAAAAATTAAATTTAAAATTAAGAAAGATCAAAAATTCTCTAATGGAGAAACGATATCAATAGAACATATTATGAGTTCTTATTTACTCCAAAAAGAAAAAGGAACAGCGACCCATTATAACTTTTCATTAATAAAAAAAATAAACAAGTTATCCAGCACTGAATTCGAAATGCTTATGGATGCTGAGATTAATATCGATTTGTTTACAAGCCTATCGCAGCCTGAGTTTGGAGTTATTTATAACTCTAAAAAACCAAACGATTATTCTATCTCTAGTGGTCCCTTTTATTTAGAAAGTCTCACCTCTGATATTTTTCATTTATCTAAGAATTTAAACTATGGCTCAAATGGGCCAATTCAAAAAATTAAGATTAATAGGAAAGGTGTTGAGAAAGAAAGCTTCAAGAAACTTGCTGATGGGGAACTTGACTTCTATGTTCCATATACTGGAATTTCTACCGAAGACAGTTTAAAGATTCAAAAATCTAAAAATATAGTTAAAACTTCACCCAATATTGGTTTTACCTACTGGTTAAGTTTAAATCCAAAGCTAATTAAAGATGATTCGAGAAAGGCATTACGTAATAAACTTGAAGTTTGTATGAATAATTTTAAATTGGATTTTGGTGGATGGGAAAGGGCCCGTCAGCTCGTCTTTCCGAATAGTTTTGGTGCCATGAATGAAAAAGAAATGGATAAGATATATAGTGGAAAGCACAAGTATGAAAAAAAAGGAACCACGTATAAATTTTTGACTTTTAAAGGCTTCTCTTTCAATAAAGAAATTGAAAAATGTATTACTGACCTTGGTGACAAGGTAGAAACAGTCTTATATGCAGACCAAAAAGAGCTTTCAAACTTAATTAAAAAAAATGATTACCATATAGTCTTGAACAATAATGATTTTGCCTCTTTAAATGTATTAAAAAACTTTAAGTGGGCCTTCAATGAAAGCCGTCCTTTGTTTTTCCTTGGAGAATATAAGGAGAAATGCCTAGAACTTATTGAACAAGGCTATAAAGAAAGTGATAAACAAAAAAGAGAGCGAATAGTTATAGAGCTCCAAAATATTGTTTTAGGAAACTCTTTGGCAGTACCTTTAGCCTATAAAAGGGTTAGCTATATCCATAAAAAAGAAATCTCTTTGGATAAATGGCCTATGAATTTTCCTTTCATTAACTTTGACCAAATATGAAAATATCATCCTCACTTACTTTTAATAAACAGGAAAACCTTGCTGTTGAAGGTTATACACACTTTAAAGTAACAGACTCTGAAGATGTGAGAGGTTTTGGAACTGATCGTAACTCTGATGTTGCAATGAAAAAAGCTTTATTTGAGTATATAGAAAGAAAAGTGTTTTCAAGTAAATCTCTCGGTGATGACCTCTCATCAAGTGGGTACGCAGCTCACCCTATCGAGAAAGAGGCCATTGAGAATTCAAGAAAAGAACTTATAGAAAGAGATGTATTCTTGTTATCCTGGCTTCTAAAAGAACAAATGGGAAAGCTACCTGTTGAGAAATTAATCTCTTCAGATGAAATGAAAGTTTTGAAAGAGTTAAAATCAAAGAATATTGAAATGCGTATAGGGCTAGTTGGACTTTGTTCTGATTATTTCGTAGTAGGGGCTTGGACAATAGATAATACAGAAAAAGTAGGCCTCTTTGCTTCTGCTTCTTCGAGGTCAATTAGTGAAGCTGTAAAAAAAGTTTTCGAAGATGGAGTTCAGTCAGCTTCCGTATTAACAAATCTAAGAAATACTCAAGATGTGCCACTAGACAAAATAATTGATTTTCACTCTAGTTTTTATTTAAAAAAAGAAAACTTTAAAAATATTCAATGGCATTGGGATAGTTTTGTCGAAGAAGTATCAGAGTATCCTTCGTTTGAGATTACGACCAAAACACTAAGCGGATCTCATAATGAAGAGTTCTCATTTTTTGTTGCAAAATCATCTAGTGATTCTTGCCAAGAGTTTTTTGTCGGCTCAACGACTGAAGATAAAGTGAATCCTAAAAGATTAAAACATGTTGAAAGTAATATGAGTGATATTAATCTTCAACTCCATCCTCTAGCTTAGTATGAATAAAAACTATCAAAAACTTATTGGTATAATTATATTTGTGACTTGCACCACACTAGGTCTTGTTTTTTTTAATTTAACAATAGATGGCTTCTCAGGGCTATTAATTCAGAAAGTTGAAGTTAAAAACCAAGAAAAATTTCAAAGTATGGTTAATGTTCTTAGAAATGATCTTCTTCTAGATGACACAAGAACAGTTAAAAATAAACTAGATTCATGGTTGGAAAATAAACAAATTTCAGGCTTTCAAGTATTAAAAAAAAATGACTTAGTTATAAATAGCAAACCTGATTATACAAAGATGAAAGTTTACTCATTTGATGTTTTATATAGTGAAAACACTAAATGGGGTAAAGTAGCACTTTTTGACTTTAAAATTGATTCGAAGAGTGTCAAAGAAAGCATCTTATCTCAGTATTTAATTCTCTTCATCTTATTTGTTTTAATCCTTTCAACCTCGATTTATAAGTTAATCAGCTTCATATTGTCAGAGATAAATCCCTTAATAGATAATTTTCTAAATAGACATGAGCAAAAAAGTCATGTGTCAAAGGGAATAAGAAGGAATATTTTTAGGCCATTGATTCAGACTCTTAATAATGCATCTTTGAAAATTCAAGATTATGAAGAAGAACAAATTAAATATGAGGCCGAAAAAGCACAATTAGAATTAGGACGAAAAGTTGCCCATGATATTAGATCACCTCTTGAAGCATTAAAGGTCGCTTCTGGAGAAATGGAGTCGAACCCATTATTTGATATGGCGATAGATCGAATTGAAAATATTGCGAATGACTTATTAGATGAAACTCGATTAAAAGAGATAGGCAAAAAAGATTCTATTTCTAAGATTATTAAATCAGTAATTACTGAGAAAGAGCTTATTTGGAAAGATGAAGTTCAGTTCTCTTTCGAGAACAAAGATAATTTAGATTTTGACATTGATGTAGAGTTTCAAAGAGTTTTATCAAATCTCATAAATAACTCCAGAGAAGCTAAAAAAGACAAGGTTATTCAAATTGAGTTGAAACTCAACTTAACTGAAGATCAAATTTTATTGAAAATTAAAGACAATGGAGCTGGGATGTCTCCTGAGTTAGTCTCCAAGATAATGAATGAATCTGTCTCTTTTGGAAAACATGAAGGGAATGCCATTGGAGTTTCTTCTGCTAGACATTTTTTTGAGACGATCAATGGAAGCATTACCTATGAATCGACAGAGGGAGAGGGGACAACAGTCTTTTTGAAGTTTCCTAAGGGTTTGATTTAGTGTCTAAAAAATAGACAACTTACTAGAATTATACAACTCTCTCGAGTATGCAAATTCTCTCAAAAACTCTAGGTGCCCCACTATAACGTAACATTAGAATTTTTATGACTTTGGCATGATTTTGGCATTTATATGTGTGGAAATTGTAGTTAAGGGAAAGGAAAAACCATGAAGAAGTTATTAATACCAATACTGTTTTTGATTTTGAGTTCAAACTCATGGGCAGAAGCAGATTGTGGAGATTGTGAAAGCCGGTTGGCGACTAATCCAACGGTTAGTATGAGAAATACAAATACTGCTAGTCTTTCCCATCTTTCAAGACAAGTTGAAAGTAGCTTATCAAGCCCTGAGATTGATCATGATCTCAATTTAGATGTATGTGATTATATGATTGATGGTGACTTTGAATATGTACTAGAGTTACTCAGTGATGCTGGCCATAAGCTTGAAGATGTTTTTAATTCAATCAATTGTGGAACTTTGAACTGGACACTTTTTCATGTCATTAATCAAAATGCCTTAGTTCACTCTAGGCAAAAACTTTGGAACTACTTAGATATTGTGAAGTCTAATAACCCTAACTTTAAGTACGAATCAATTCTAAATACAATACATGGAACTTATAACAAAGGAACCTTGATTGATTTTATAGATCGAAGATTGGCGCTCGCAACGAGCGCTTTTGTTATAAGAGAGTTAAAAAAATTCAGACTAGAAGTCATCGAACGAGGTGGAAAAAGAATCTCTGAGCTTTAAAATCCTTTACTCATCGGCAATTCAACTACTTAGTGAAAGAATTGCCGAGTCTTTCACTTTTGCCCCTACGCTTTTTAAATAACTTACATTCACCCCGATACCTATTGTATGAAAATACTAATTTTACTTGGACTTCTTGTATCGGGTCCACTGCATGCTAGATACTCTGCTATTGATGAAGGTGCTTGCTCTCAAAAAGT
>JAGSHI010000013.1 GCA_023954635.1 Bacteriovoracaceae bacterium | reverse complement strand
TTTATCTTCTTACCGTTAACAAAAGTTCCAGTTTCGGTTCCGAGATCTTTTATATAATAGTTTCGGCCTTGTTCTAAAACTTTTGCATGTGCTCTACCAATATCTTTAAAAGGTAATAGGTTATCAAAAGGAGAGCCACGTCCAATGATGACATACTTTCCAATCTTTAATGTTTTACCTTCAATACTTATGTAGAAGCTCATAATTGCTTTTCGGGGGAGAAATAGGTTTTCTTTAATATCTCTGAGCCCAGTTGTCGGGTAAATTTGTTATTCTTGAAAATTACCTGTCTGGTTAAGTCTGAAAAGAAATAGACAGTTATTTATTTGAGTTGATTCATTAAATCGTGTTGAAACTTATTAATAGGCTCCTCTTGAATTAACTTTAAATAGCTTTCGGCCTCATTTCGAGTGTATTGGTTAATAATGGCATGTTCTAGAAAGCGCTGATCTGGAGAGATTGCTTCAAATTCTATTTCAATATTCTGCATTTGTTCATAGAAGTTCTCATAGATTTTGAACCAGTCAGTATTACCATAAGTCTTTAGTACAGTTTTGAATAAATACTCGATGGCCTCAACTTCTAATCCCATAGAGTCGAGGGTTAACTGTTCATAAAGGTTGAGTGTTACAGATATATCTAATGAAGAGACCATTCTATTTAGAAACAGTAATGCTTTTTCTTCGTCCCTTTGAAATAAATATTGGTAGTAGTAAAGGTTCTTTAGAACATTTTCAGGAATTGATCTTTTTTCAATACTCAAACCATTGGTAAAGTGATGCCATTGATTTTTTTCTTTATCATTAATTGTACGTGCACAAAGGGTAACTGTTGGTGCATCAAGATGGACAAGTCTGTGTGAAAATTGATTACCCTGAGTAATTCTTGAGCAGTCATTTTGTGAAATTAAATTTGTCTGACAGCGAGATATGTCCGTAGACATAATATCTGGGGCAAATATTTTTTTAGGAATAATTTTAAATTCTTCATGAATAGACCTTCCATAAAGAACTTTGAAGGCCCCTGAGAATGAATGGCTATGGATTGAGGTATCAACATACATCCAAAAGTAGATGTCGAGAACAAACTTTCCGTTGTTAAACAAAGTGACAGGTGGCTGTCCAAAAGTATTATAAACATTTAATTGTTTTGGAAGGTTAGGGAGATGAACCCAATTGGCCACTTCGTTATCAAACTCTTCAAGTGTTAATTGGTGATTGAAATTGGTTAATTCTTCAAAACAAATATCTGGGAAGGCCGCTTCTTCAAAATTGAGTTTTTCCCATAAATTCTCAATTTTACTTCCAAGCTCTAAAATTTCGTTAATCATAAGGCCCTCGTTTGTGTTGAAGGCCTTATCTTAACACGTCTAGAGTAATTGGTCAGGCGGTTCTAAAATTTCTTGTCCATGGAAGGAAAGATTGCCATGCTCTTTTAACCCAGACATCTGATCTTACGCCATATCTTCTGTAGTATTCACCAAAAGAGATTAGTTCTTTATGCTTTTCATCCCAAAGTTTTAACCAGATCCCTCTGAAACTTTCCCAAAACCCTAAAACCTTACAGTCCTGAAATAACGGGTTTTCATCATAAGCTTTTCGCAAATAATAATTTGGGATTTGGTGACTTAAATGGTGAATATGGTGAATACCAATATTGCCTGTTCCCCATTGGAAAAACTTTGGAAGTTTAAGGAATGAACTTCCCTTCATTGAAGCTTCAAAGTAATCCCATTCTTCATTTTTACGCCAATATGTATCTTCATATTGATGTTGAACAAAGAAGAGCCAGGTTCCGATAGTGTTGCTAACAAGAACAATTGGAAGGTGAACTATTAAAAAAGCTTTCCAGCCTATTGTTAAACAAAGGGTAGTAATTATTGCAAAGAGTGCAAAGTTTGTTAACCATCTGTTTCTATCTTCAGCTGGTCCGTCAAAACGTTGCTTAAATCGAAATCTAATTTGAAAGATATAGAAAGGACCAATAATAAAGTTAACAAGAGGGAAACGAAAAATATGATAACCGAGACGCTGTAATGGTGTCTTCATAGTGTACTCATCTGCGGTTAGTGTCCAAACGTCTCCAATGCCTCTTTTGTCCAGATTACCTGAAGTGTTATGATGACCAGCATGCTCGCGAGTCCACTGTTTATAAGGGGTGAAAGTAAGGATTCCACAAATCGTTCCAATAAAAGTTCTTAGCCATTTTTGTTCGAAAAATGAGCCGTGCCCACAATCATGTAAAATAATAAATGTTCTAATATTAAAAAATTGATTAACGCATGAAATAGCAATGGCAAGCCATATTGAAACACTTAATGCTTCATAGGCCAACCACCATAATAAAAAAAGTGGAACAAGTGTATTAAAGACTTGCCACCAACTTTTAATAGGGTCGGGCGTTGTATATTTACGTACTACTTTTTTCCAGTCTTGCGATGCTACAGTTTCCATAAATGGCTCCATAAGTCAGGTTATAACCAAACGGTAGCATGATAAGTCAGTGTTCTTGTGTAAATGAAATGTAAAAGAAAAATGTCACGTGGCATAAAAAAGGTTATTCGATTGGTAACTCTGGAAGAATTTCTTCTATTTCTTCAGGGAGCTCATCAACATTGAGTTTTTCATAAACAAAACTTAGTACATCATTTATAGATATGACTGATACAAGCTCTGACTTTTTATTGACGATAATGACATTTCTAAAACCACCAAGGTTCATACATTGCATAACTTGCTGGAGAGTAGAAGTAACTTCAACAGTAGTTGGATGTGGAGTCATATATTCATCTATTAAACTATTAGAAAAATCAATGCCATTGCCTGTAATTTTAAAAAGGAAATCCCTCTCGGTGATTATTCCAACAGGCTGCTTTTGCTCGTTAGTAATAACGATACTTCCTGCATGACTACTTTTAATAAAGTTGAGCACGTCTTGAAGATTAGATCCTGGTCTACAAGTCAAAATTTCACCAGAGAGATCTAATTCTGAAAGTGGAGTATTAAGTAGTTTTGTAAATAAATTCATGGGCACAATTATAACTTAATATTTAGTATTTAGAATCATAATTTCAGTTTCAAGCCGTTAAAGCATCATATTATTCACACTAATATTAAATTGAAATTGATTGTTATTGTCGGGAACTGTTTGATCGACAAAATGACTATAAAATGAAAAAGTTTATAAATGAGTCAATTCAAAAAATATGCTTCAGCTCTTATATTTGTAATCTTTTTTACTCTTTTTGCCGTACTTAGAGGGCCTGGAATCGTTAAGAATTGGAGACTAGAAGGAACAACAGTTGAAATGCAAAATATGATCAACTATAAAACCAACTCCAATGAAGAGGTATTTAAAAAAAATTATAATTATGTTGTAATGTTTTGGGCGTCCTGGTGTGGTCCTTGTATATTGGAAATGGAAAGGTTTAAGTCTTCTGTAGAAGAAAAACGTATACCTGCAAAGAATATCTTGGCCCTGAACCCTTTTGAGACTCCGGACATCATTAAGAAATTTCTGGTTAAAAACGACTATCCTTTTCAATTTTTAGGAGACGGCGGAAGATTGGCGAGAAAGTTTGAAGTTAGGGTTACACCTACAACTTTACTGATAGAAAACGGTGTGGCCGAGACAGTTTCTTCTGGTGTTTCTCCCTTGGGTGTCAGTAAGGCCGAGTCCTTATTTGGCCAATAGAGTCATGAACGATGTTAGTTTGAAGTTAAGCAATTTTAGTGTATATAATATATAAAATTAATTTAGAGGAGAACTATGAGCGATACTACTACATTTATCGATAAATTTTATCATTTTGAAAAAGAATCACCAAACAAGGTCTATCTCAGGCAACCATTAGATAGAGAATATACTGAGTACACGTGGGCCGAAGTTGGGAGAGAAGCAAGAACACTTGCTGCCAAAATAAAAAATATGAACTTACCTGAGAGAAGCTGTATCGGTTTACTTTCTAAAAACTGCGCTCATTGGATTATAACTGACTTGGCCATTTTTATGGCAGGGCATATCTCAGTTCCTTTGTATCCAACTCTTAAAGACGAATCTATTCAATACGTATTAGAGCATTGTGATGCAAAGCTAGTCTTTGTTGGAAAGTTAGACGAGTGGGAGAAACAAAAGTCAGGGGTCCCAGATTCTATACCTAAAGTTTCATTTCCTTTTTGGCCAAATGAAGGGACACAAACTTGGGAAGCATTTGTAGGTGATACTCAGCCTATGATGGATAACTTTGTACCTAAGCAAGACGATGTCTCTACAATTATTTATACCTCTGGTACTACTGGTAAACCTAAAGGTGTCGTTCATACTTATGCAAGTATGTCCGCCCAGATGAATAAGGCCATTAAAGTACTAGATATCAATCCTACTGATAGATTTATTTCTTACTTACCTCTTTCACATGTTGCAGAAAGAATTTTAATTGAATTAGGTTCACTCTATAGTGGTGGTACCGTCTCATTTGCTGAATCTCTAGATACTTTTAAAGACGATCTAAAGGGTGCCGCACCAACAGTGTTTCTGGCCGTCCCTAGAATTTGGTTAAAGTTTCAACAGGGTATTTTACTTAAATTACCTCAGAAAAAACTGAACCTTCTTTTTTCTATACCGATTATTGGGAATTTAATAAAAAAGAAAATTATTGGAGAGCTTGGTCTTACTAATGTTAAGTATGCATTTACAGGAGCAGCTGCAATTTCAAAAGAGATCCTTGAATGGTTTGATAAATTAGGAATTAAAATTCTTGAAGTATATGGGATGACTGAAAACTTCGCGATCACAACGATGAACCTTCCTGGTCAGTCAAAATATGGCTCTGTTGGAAAAATATGGCCTACAACAGAATGTAAAATTGCTGACAATGGAGAGATCCTACACAAATCAAATGCCTTAATGACTGGTTATTATAAACGTGATGATGCCACAGCTGAGACTATTGATAAAGATGGTTGGCTTCATACAGGAGATAAGGGAGAGTTTGATAAAGATGGATACCTTAAAATAACTGGTAGAGTAAAAGACTTATTCAAAACTTCAAAAGGAAAATATATTGCTCCAAATGCTATTGAAGGTCATTTTTCAATGTGCTCTTTAATTGAACAAGTCTGTGTGGTCGGTAATGGAATGCCTCAACCATTAGCTCTTGTCGTATTGTCGGAAGCTGGTTTAAAGACCAGCAAAGATGAACTTAAAAATGAAATCTCTGATCTTCTTCAATTTGTGAATCAAAAAATTGAGCAATTTGAAAAGCTCAATAACATTGTCGTAGTAAATGATGAGTGGAGTGTTGAGACGGGTATTTTAACTCCAACGATGAAAATTAAGAGAAATGTTGTTGAGGAGAAATACGGAAACCACGTAGAGACTTGGTTTAACTCTGACTCAATTCAATTTGTCTAAAATTTAAAGTATCACCATTTTCAACTTATCTTAGCTGGAAATGGTGATAACTTACTGAAATCTTGAGTTCGAATCTCTATTCTTTTTACAAATTAAGCGGTTTTTATGGAATCAAAATCCCAAAGCTGATATCAGTATTTATCTTAAATTAAGGAACCGTTATGAAAATGCTGCTTACAGTGATTTTTTTATTGTCATCAACCATCGCCTTAGGGGCCGCCGATTGTCTTAGGTATATGGGCAATGGTTATCAGAAAGTTTGGACAAAAAAATGTAATGTAATTGTAGCTGATCAAAGTAAAAAGCAAGTTGAATATATTGATTCTTGCTTGGGTAAGTTTAAGAAAAAAGGAAAAGAATTTATCATATTTAATAGTGATCTTTTAATTAGGTCAGGAAGACTTAGTAAAGATGTTATTATAACAAGTGGACTGATAGGAACTTACGCTAAAGAAACAAGTCAATCTATTACACTTGATAAAAAATCGGCATCACCAGAGCTTCTGAAGCGTTATAGACATAGATTTACTTTTGATAAAACTAAGAATCAAATCCATATTAGAAATGAAGAAGGAACTTTTAAACTTAAAAAGAAATATGATTTATTACTTGAATGTCAGTAGTCTCTACCAATTAAATTGAAAATCCTTTGGAGTTGTAATACTAATTTTATGTTCCAACGTTTTTAGCTGCCTTGAAGGGAGCGACACATCCCAATATACCCAACTTGGTCTATCTTTATCTTTTTTGAATGATTTATTCTTTGCCGTAAACTCTATTTTAACAGCATCTAGTTCAGACTCTGGTACCTGCTCATAAACCCTTAACTTTTTTGTGTTAGAAGAATAATTTTTAAGATTGGTCCAAAACTTACGTTTGTATGTTTTTTCACCATCGAGAAGACCCGATTTTTTAGTTTCATTGTGATAAGAGCGTTTTACTGTAATATCATAATCGAGTCCTGCATTGATATTGAAGGTTTCTCCCTTTTGAGTTTTTGATTTAAAAAAGTTCTGAATAAAATCACCATTATAATAGATGCTGGCCTGTCCTTGTGGCAGAGAATAAGAATAAGGGTTTACAAGTTCACCTTTTTTGTAAACTTTTGGGAACTGTGCTGCAACTAACTCTTTCCACTCTTTATATGTAGTTTCTTTTGAATCAAGTTTTATTTTAACTTTTGGCATATGCTCTAGAATTGTTTGCCTACTTTTGATGACAAATTTGGTCTTGTTCGTTTCATCGTAAACGCTTCTTGATGCTTGATTTAAGCTTTCATCATTTGTTTGAGTTCCCGTAACTACAGTTTTAACCTTTTCAACTTTTTTAAAGCTAAGAGTATATGAAGAAAGGTAAGGCACTTTTGGTTTAATTTCACTTCTCTTATTACTAAGCGTAAGTCTCACATTTTTCCAATCTTCACCAGAGTTTTGATAGACCATTGCATGTTGTTCAACGTTAGCTGATTTATTTTTTGAATTAATCCTGAAGTCATAGACTGGTGTCCAGGTACAATCCCTAACGAGATAACTAAGCTTCAATTTTATATTTGATTCTTCTAAGACCTCTGTCTCAACCAGGACTTTGAGCTGTGATTTTTTCAATTTTGAGTGCAACTCTTTCTTTTTGTTTTCCCAAAACTCTATTTTCTCGACTAATGTAATATACTTTTTAAGAGACTCTTTCCAAGTTCCTTTCATCTTTACATTCCTCTGATCAAGGAAGTTAATAAAACTTTTTAAATTAGCTGCACTCCATTTTTGATTATGTAAATTCAAACTAAATGATTGTTGATAATGTTTAGATAAACTTAGCAAGTCTCTATTTTGTTTAAGAAGGCCTTGTACTTTATTCATTAGTTTAGATTTTTGATTTCTTAGCTTCGCTTGTGTTTCGATAATCTTATTCACTTCTGGAGAAATAGAATCTCTATAATGGACAAGCTTTGTATTTATACCCAGAATTTTAACATTTCTACCACCACTTGTGACTTTTAGAGAATCTCTGTCAAGTTTAGTGGTAACAGGAAAAAATACAATTGTATGAGCGCCTTTTTTAATTGGTTTGTTCATGGACCTTGTTACAAATGCTCTGTCTTTGAAGACTGTAACTTCGCTGATTTTGTTCTTTGAATCAATAGACTTAGCACTTACAGTCGATAACAGTAAAAAGAATAGTAGTAGAAACTTCATTAGTTAAACTCCGAGACAATATAGTCTTTAGGGTGTGTTACTTTATAGCTAAAAGTAATATTACTTTTTTGCTTTGGTTTAATTTCTTTTTTCCAGTAGAGCAAACCATTCTTGTGGTAGGTTGGTTTTTCATTCGATTGAATATAATCGATTTCAATCTTACTACCTGGAGAACGAGGGTAATGATCACGAACCTCTATATTGATAGGGAAAGTGTTATGATTAACTATTTGAAGTTCAACATCAACTTTAGTTGAATGCTTTTTCATAAACGCGATCCCTTCCTCTAGGGATTTTTTCTTAACAATTCTCTTGCTTTCTATATTTTCATCTACACCCATATCAACATCAAAGTAGCTGCCTTCTTGAATAGTTGAAAGGTTTGTTTTTGTTACTAAATCGCCATCCATGTAAACTTGTGCATTACCTGCTAGTATAATCGAATTACTTTTATTAGTAATCCTTGCTTTCATAAATGCTCTTTTGTCTTTTTTAGGAATGAGGAGATATTTAATATCACCGGTAAACTTTTGTGACTTTAAAGGAATTTTAATATCATTTCCATTTGACTCAAGCGTAAGTTTGAATGGTGACATTAATTCAAGCTTTCTCCCTTGAGAAGTCACTGCAGGTAGAAGCCCATCATTATAATGATTTCTTTTGTATTTAATGGGCTGTGAACCTTGATATACATTACTTCTAGATTGAAGGTTTTGATTTTTAATTTTATTTTTAATTTGACTAAGTTTTGGGAAATAATGCTCAATTTTTTGAAGAGGGAACTGAACTATAGTTGAGGCTTGTTGATTCATCTTTTGTCTTTTCAGATTTAATTCATTTCTTTGACCTCTTTGTCGACTTGGCATAGGAGCAAGACTTGCCATATCAGACTCTGCCTTGGCCATTGGCATATCTGCAATTTTTTCTTCTAGAGCAAAACTTTGTGAATCTTTTTTTGATTTTCCGACAGCTTTATATGCTTTTCTTTTTGCTCTTTTTTTCACTAACATTCGATTACTGGCCACAATAGATTCTTTTTTCATGTCCATAAAGCTACCTGCAATGCCTGGGCTTTGAGCAATTTCTTGTTCTTCAATTCTAGTCTCTTTAAAAGACCACTTTGTAAATTTAGGTAGAACTAACGGATAGGGGTCAAGGCTTGATAGAGTAACTTTTATATCTTCCCACTTTTCACCAGTATTTTGTTTAACCAGGCCAGAAGTTACTAAATTTATATCTACAATACCTTTTTTTCGATTCAGATTAGCTCTTAGGTCATAACTAGGTTTCCAACTAGCATTATTTTGAATGTAACTTAATTGTATATTTGCACTTCCGTTATCTTCTTTATTTTGTTTTTTTAAGTAAACATAAATATAAGTGACCCAAGATTGCCCTTTTGAAGTTATACCCATCAAATTTCTATTTAATAAATTTATTTCTAAGTCTATCTTGTCTATCTGCGAATTTAATTTTTGGATTTCTTCTTTACTGTTTGCAGATAACTGTAGGATTAGGTCAAAAGCACTTGTTAAATTTGAGGTCTTTGCTCCAAAACCAACATAATTTTGATTCTTTTTTTGAAAAGGCTTTTTGAATACTAGGTTATTACTAAAGTGGAGTTTTTGTTGTTTTAGTGCTTTTTGCTGAATTAAGTCCAGTTTTTGTGCATAGTATTTTTCTAGCATATTTACTTGTTTCTTTACACTTTTATCAATCCCAACTTTCTCATACGAATCCTGAATAATGACACGATTGATTTTGTATTTGCCGTTTTTAATTTTTGCTCTGACAGAACTTTTGTTCAATGTGTACGGAAGTGGTCCTAGCCTTACCCAACTTCCCTTTGAAGAGATGAGTTTTTCTTTCAATCTACTCATTCTAATAATTTTAACTCTGTCAGAATATGTAACTGTTTCAGTTATTTTCGACTTTGTAGTTATGGATTTTTCTTTGTAGTCAGGAATTTTTGAAAAGGTAGGACTGCTTATGATAAGGCAACAAAAAAATATAATCTTTTTCATGATGATCTCAATAGTTAATGATTTATTACTTCATTTTAAGCAAGAGTGTTTTTATCCGATAGGTGTGACAAGCTTTTCCGGAGTTAGGTACACGGGAAAAGAGGTTACTTAAGTAGCCACTCACAATAGTCTTTGTCCTGGTTCAGGATATGACTTACAAGCCATTCATTAAGATAGATAAGAAGATCATTCAGAACCTGATGGTCTGTCTCATCTTTATTTTCTAGTTTGGTTACACTACTTTGTATTTTTTCTATAAAGTCTTTGTGACCTATTAAGTGAGCATCGAGGTGAGGATAATTGATCTTTTTTAGTATTTTTTCTTCATCTGCAAAGTGAATTTTTATGTAGTCAAACAAGGTATTTGTCACTCTGTCTAAAAATTCCTTATCTGAGTTCCATTTATTCTTTTCAAGTGCGTTAATTAAGCCGACTAACATTTTATGTTGATCGTCCATTTTTTTAATCCCAACTGAATAAACTTCATCGTCCCATTCAATCAACCTGTTCTCCTAGATAAATATATTATATAGAAAATTAAAATTTTAAGAAGCTATAAATTAACATAACCATAATACTCGGCTAAATTTCTTTTTTTAATCATTATACTGCTTTAAGCCGATAAATAGTAATGCGTATACTATACCTTCCATTGATATTACTTATTTCATTTTCTTGTGCAAATCATACAAATTTAGCTGTTAAAAGAGAACTTACCTCATTGGGTACTGGGGAATGTCGAGAGCTCATTAGAGACTTTATAGAAGGAGAGAAATACTCAACTTTATCAACCTTTAAAACAAAAGTTTTAAAACCTACTATCGTTAAACTTTCAAACGTGACGACTCAATCAAAATTAAAATTTCTAAACCTTCTAAATGCTAGAAGAGGTGGTAATAAAACGCTTTCAGATATGTATGCCAAGACACTAAATCAGATGCTTAATAAAAACTTAATAACTAGAGAAAGTATTCCTGAGCTATTAACGAGTAAAACGAACAGTAAATATATATTAGATTTTTCATATGGCGAAGTAAAGGTTATCCCGAGGGCCTTTGAAGGGTTACCAAATTTAGATCAATCGATGGACATTATTATAAACAGAATGAGCCCAAATTCTCATGATGTGATTAAGTTAAGAGAGGTGCTTTCTCTGATGGATTATTCACCAATCGAGTTTAATCAGTTTCAAAAATATTTTAATCAATTTCCAAAAGATGATGCAGACTGGGACTATTTAAAAGAATATCTACTTTTTGCACAGGCCATGAGAAGTAAACATCAGTTACGTGCCTTAGAAGAAATGCCTAAATTGTTTTATCCAAATGACAAAGGCAAATATATTAATAAGTTTCGAAACATTAGAAAAGATATTTCAAAGTACGAGACAAAACAAATTGTTAAACAAGAGAAAAAAGCATTAAAAAAAGGTATGTCGGGCCAAGAGGCTAAGGCATTTGCTAAAAGAGAGGCCAAACGTCAATCTGAAGTTTATGGAAGTTTGAAGTATGCTTGTCGTTCAGCTAAACCTACTGCCCAGAGTAAGCAAGCCGCTAAACAAACTTCAAAGTTTTTTATGGGGATGGGTATTACTGCCACAGCAGGTACTTATGCTTATGCGAATTGGGATAAGGATAAAACAGAATTTGATTGGTACGGGAAGCTTGGACATGATTTGGCTTGGAAGTTTATTTTTCAATATGGCTATAACGCTATCATGACAGATCAAGCAGCAACTATGTTAAAAAAGACTCTCTCCCTTCACCTTTTTTATACTCCAGCTGATGCAATTGAAGCAGGTATGTACGAATGGGAATTTGGGGAGGAGGACTCTTTTCTCGATGAAGAGTATAACAGGATTGTAAAACTTAGAAGTGACAATGATCCTGAGTTTGTCAAGGCCTACAACGATGCCATGTCTACTCTTAACAAAGAGTATTTTCCTGAAAAATTTAAAAGGTTCATGGGAAGTTTGTTAAATGGCGATATTAAAGATGATAAGAATGAATTTGATGAAATATTAAGCTTAAATGATGTAACAAATGAAGAATTAAAAGATAGTGATTTAAAAGAAAAACTATTTGAGGCGATATCTTTAAAGCTATATGAGGAAAATTCAGGTCGGGTAAAGTCGGGGAGTCACTTTTTAGATCGTTATCTTTTCGTGAGAAGTTATGACATGCTAGATGTTCCTAAGAGTCTCTTTGTAGGGCTTTGGATTTATCGAACCATGTGTATGGGTGGTTTAAATATGAAATCAGCACTAACTCAGGCCTCTATCATTTATACTATCGACCAAATTGTTGGAAAATTTATCTACTATAAAATCAGAAGAGATATCATCAATATGTAGTACAACTAAGATGTTGTACTACTTATAACTTCACTTGAACTACTTATAGCTTCTCTTGAACTACTTTAACTTCAGCTGTAACCGTAGCTTTTGTCATAATTGAAGATAATTGATTGTTAAATTTTTCTATCTCAATTTTAGGTGAATTTAAGATGGGACTTATCCCAGCTAATGCTGCAAATGTAAGAAGACTTACTCCAGCAATTATTATTTTCCTTTTCATATGCTTCCCCCCGCTTATGTGAGGGCAATATAATGCAGTTCTGAGGATTATTCACACTTCGTGAAATAATTACAGGAAGTAACAGTTGCTAAGTTATTGGAAAAAGGTAACTGTAAGAAAAAAAGACTCTGTGTGTCAAGTTAGCTTTTTGTCAGTGAATTAATGACTAGTTTAAATTATCTAGAGCTTCCGTTACCATTATTTGACCCACCACCCGCATCGTCATTGTGTGGAGGTCTCTCTTCCCGGTAGTTTCTAGAAGAGTTATTAACTCTCGTTGAATTTGAGCTGGTAACAGAAAACTTTCGGCCAGTATAGGAACTAAAATTCTTAGAGTATTCGCAATCTACTTTTGATAAACCTTCAACATATTCTGGCAGGTTGCTACATGATGTTTTGGCCTTCGCTATTGCTTTTTCACAACTTTCGACTTTCTCATTTCTCTTCTTGTTTACGGCCTTGCAATCAAATTGATCAACTGCTGAGCTTAATCCATATGCAACAGCATTTAGAAGACCTTGTATCCTTCCTGGGCAAGCCTCTTCACTGAATAAGAAGTGACCAGTTACACTACAAAAACTCGAACCTGAAGATGTGGTAACCCATTTGTATTCACATTTTGAATCACCATCTATTTTACCTTTGTTGTCTTGCATACACGTATGGAGAGAGTTACATTTTGACTCATTGGCTGGCTTTCCATAAACACATGAATCTCTTCTTACTAAACATTCTTTAACATCAGCGCAGGCCCGTTTAGCGGACTTACAAAATAATTTGATGTCATCAAGATTATCTGAACATTCTTGACTTGCGAAAGCTGTTGAAAGTGACAGAAAGAGTAGTGTTATTAGAATTTTCATATAATCTCCTATTTGATTATATTCTCTCACTCATAAGGGCATAATTCATGCAGGAAAATTTGGACAAATTAGGTTTAGAGGGCAACCAAAACAGTTGGTCTTGTGTGACACTCTGCTAATACCAATAAATGCTCTTCAACTTATAATGTAAGTATGCAAAATTTAATTGAGAAAGCTAAGTCAATCTTAGAGCTTAACGATCGTGGAAAATTTACCATACCTTCTGCACCTCTTTATCCGCATATGTCGGCCTGGGATAGTGCTTTTGTAGCTATGGGCTGGGCACATATTAATCTAGATAGATCTCTTGATGAGCTTGAGTTTTTATTGTCTTCAGGTCTTGAAAATGGAATGGTTCCACATATCACTTTTGACAAATCTCAGCTCGATGGCTATTTCCCCGGACCTGAAGTTTGGAATAATGAAAACAGCTCTACTCTTGCTCGTCCTACTAATTGCGCTATAGCATTGGAGTATATTGCTAATAGAGGAGCGAATGAGGAAAGAATTAAGGCCTTACTTCCTGCTATCGAAAAGTCACACCTTTTCTTTCATGAAAATCGGGACCCATTAAAAGTAAATCAAGTCGCTTTGCTCCACCCTTGGGAAAGTAGTATGGACAATGCTCCTTGTTGGGATTCCCCAATGAGAAGAATTTCATCTCAAGTTGAAATTAAACTCGATCGATTTGATACAAAACAAATACCGGACATCGGCCAGTTACCAACCGATGAACAATATTTAAAATATTTAAGAATAATAGAAACATTATCTAAAAACGATTATGAGCCTCAAGAATTTTTGGTTTATGATCCAATGATGACAACAGTTCTTGCGTTGAATGAAAACGCATTGGCCAGATTATCTTCTAGGTTTCATTTTGATAGTAACGCTAATGTAAGAGCTAAAAGTTTAGAAAAGTCATTATTGAAAGAATGGGATAAGTCTCAATCTCGATGTCCCTATTTAGATGCTTTAATTGAAATGAATTATTTTGTTCCGACTTTGGGGTCTTTGTTTCCTGCGATATTAGAAAATGCATCTGAAGATATTAAAAAGGATGCTATCGGTACTCTAAAAGAGAAGTATATTAATGAGTATGGTTTAAGCACATTCGATATGACCTCTGATATGTACGATTCGAAAAGCTTCTCAAGGGGTCCTTGCTGGGTAGATAAAAACTGGTTTTTTTCAAATCTACTTTCAGATGAAATGAAAGATCTAACACTGAAGTTAGTAAAAAAGAGTGGGTTTAGAGAATATTATCATCCTGAATCAGGCAAAGGATTAGGGGCAGATAATTTCAGTAGTTCAGCTGCGTTGTTCCTTTTTCTATATGATTAAAGATTTACTTAATGAAAAAATACTTATTTGAAATTCTACCAACTGAACTAATTGAAAAAGATAAACGGAATTCTTTTTTAACTTTTTTCTTTATCACTTTTATGATGCTTTTGGTTGAATATTATGGATGGCAAGGACCGTTTCGTCATATTAGTCGTCATATACCAATTGTTAGAAAAGACCTTGGTAATTATACTTTTTACTCTCAGGTTTATACTTCTCTCTCATTTTTATTTTTCTTTTTCATAGTTCCTTTTCTTCTTAATAAGCTATTCCCCGTAAAAGATATGTCTTCTACTGGTTTGGAAAAATTTGATTTAAAGAAATCTTTTAAAATGTATTCTCCACTTATCATTTTAATGTTACCTATTTTATTTTTTGCAACTAGTTCTCCTGACTTTTATAGGTTTTACCCTCTATACAAGGCCACAAGTATAAAAATGTTCATTATATATGAATTGGTTTATGCAACTCAATTTGTAGGTATTGAATATTTTTTCCGTGGGTTTGGCCTTTTTCGGCTTGAGAAAATTATGCCCGGGTTTAGTATAGGCATCATGATGATTCCTTATGCGTTAGTACATATCCATAAACCATTCCCTGAAGCTTTGGGTAGCATTTTTGCAGGTCTTGTTTTAGGGAAGTTAGCACTTAAAACTAGTTCAATATGGCCGGGTGTTATTACTCATATAATAATTGCTTTATCAGCAGATATCTTTTCTCTTTATCACAGCGGAAATCTAACAAAGATTTTCATCAATTAAATATTAATTCTACTTTCTTGAGAATCGTTTCAGGCGTGAAAGGTTTATGTATTATATTATGAGCGCCATTATCCATTGCCTTCAAAATCTTATCATTTGCACCAGTGATCATGATAAATTTCATAAACTTTAGTCTAGTATCATTTGAATTGCGTAAAAAATCGAGAAGTTCTATACCGTCTCCATCTGGCATATTCAATCTGATAAAATGAGATCAACAGGCCTTGAATTTATAACTTTTTTGGCATCTTTAATGTTAGATGCTTCTTCTATGTACTTTACCCCTAAAGTTATTAAATTTTTCTTTAATACATTTCTAACAGTTTTGATATCGTCGACTATTAATACATTTATTTCAGATAAGTCCATAATGTTACCTTGGAAAGTTATACCTAGTAAGAGCTGTTCTAATATTCTAATTCTCTACACTGTAAACTAATAGAACGAATATATTGCATCGTCATTGTGCTAACGTATAGATCTAGTATTTTTGACACAACTTGCAAAAAGTTTAATCTGACTAAAGAGTTCATATTAATTGAATATTCCATTAATTATTTATAATCTATGGGTTGAGGATATATTTTGAAAGACTTGTTAAACAAAATTGATAATTTTAAAGTTTCTAGCTCGCTTCGAAGAGGAATAGAAAAAGAATCGCTAAGAGTTACAAAAGAAGGGGTCATTTCACAAAAGCCTCATCCAATGGCGCTAGGTTCTGCCTTAACTCATCCATCTATTACAACTGACTATTCAGAAGCTCTTTTAGAATTTGTAACACCAGTTTATTCAGACCCTGTTGAAATGCTGAAGTTCCTAGAAGATCTTCATGTCTATACTTTACAGCAAATGGATGAAGAGATTTTATGGGCGAATTCAATGCCTTGTCTATTAGAGAAAGAAACTAAAATTCCTATTGCAAACTACGGATCTTCTAATGTTGGAAAAATGAAATCAGTATATAGAAGAGGATTGCTTCATCGGTATGGTTCCGCTATGCAGGTAATATCTGGTATTCATTTTAATTTTTCACTGTCAGATGATTTCTTTTTATTGTTACATGACATTGAAGAGTCAACTCAATCTATTCAAGATTTTAAATCTAAGATGTATATGAATGCCGCTAGAAATATTCATCGTCATTCATGGTTAATTCCATTCGTGTTTGGATCTTCTCCAGCTATTTGCCAATCGTTTCTTAATAAAACGAGAGGAGAGTTTTCTCTTAAAAAATTCGATGATAAAGGTACGATGTATTTTGATGGCTCTACCTCATTAAGGCTAAGTAATCTCGGTTATACTAATTCTGAGCAAGGTAAAATTAAAATTTGTTATAATGACATTAACTCCTACGCTACAGGGCTTAGGGAAGCTATTCTCACTCCCGAAAAACGTTATGAAGATATAGGCATAAAGGTAGATGGTGAATATAAACAATTAAATTCAAATATACTTCAAATTGAAAATGAATATTACTCTGGTGTTAGGCCTAAGCGTGTCGCTTTGTCTGGAGAGTCTCCAACGAACGCCTTGTTAAGAGGTGGGGTTGAGTACCTTGAGTTGCGATCAGTAGATGTTAATGCCTTTTCACCAATAGGAATTGAGATAGAGCAAGTGTACTTCCTCGATGTTTTTCTACTTTATTGTTTGTTAGATAAGAATGAATTATTAACTTTAGAAATGAATAAGAGATTTAGAAGCAATCAAGAATTAGTTGCAAGACACGGAAGACAGAAAAACCTAAACCTATTTAATGGATCTGAAGATGTGCCTGCAAGGGAATTGGCAAAAGAAGTTTTTGATAACCTGTTTCAAATAGCATCAAAATTAGATAACGAACTTGGTGAGAAGTATTATACCAATTCAGTTCAACACTTTTATGACAGTATTGATGACAGTTCAAAACTCTACTCAGAACGAATACTAAATGAAATGAAAGAAACTGGGATGTGTTTCTTTTCTACAACAATGGCCAGATCGCACGATTACTCTAAAAGGCTTAAGGGAAAATCATTAAGTGAGCAAGTGAAGGTTGATCTTGACCAAGCTTCAGCTAGCTCCCATTTAAAACAAAAAGAAATTGAAGATTCTGATGTCCTTAAATTTGACCAGTTCCTAGAAGAATACTTTAAACAAAATAGTCGACCCTAATACTCTGCTGTCACCAGTTTTCAATGACTTTTCTGGTGTCAAAGTGCCCCATGGACACATAGATGTCACTTATTTGGCAATCTGGTGTAGTTGTTCTATGCTTTTTGACACAAGTGTGAAACAAAAGCAGGACGGAGTTGAATATGAAGAATATGATTTTTGCAGTGATGTTAATGACTTTGGTTTCTTGTGGAAAAGATAATAAAACCCAGGCCAATAATCCTAACTTCAACCCAAACAATAACTGTGGTTTTAACCAACAATTTGGTTGTCAACAACCTGGTCCTAAATCAGATTGGGTAATCAATACTAATTTTAGAAACTTTCCTTCTAAGATCAAACTTATTGTGGCCGGACAAGTTGTTCTTGATGAATGTTCTCGATCTAGAGGTAGACATTTACCAGGAAGAATTCAAAGGTCTAGAAATACTGGACAAGTTAAAATTACAATCAATAATTACTTTTCACCTGTTCCAGGTCTTCTCCCAATGGAAATTGTTCGTCTAGGTAAGAGATGTATGTGGTGGTCTACTTATTATTACCAAGGTAACGTTGACTTTAATCTAGGTTCAGGTCGAAATGGTAACCGTCAAAGAGTTACAGTAGTATTACCACAAAAATAATTAAGCTCGGTAAAAGAAAATCATAAAAGCGAGTAGTGAAATAACGACTGTTAAGCTTATTTCATACCACCAAGTCTTCTTTGTCTCAGGACGTTTAAAATGTCCATACGTCCTGAGGTAAGTATCGTTTATATTATCCGCAACAAATTGAAGAGTTTTTAGAGGCGTAAGTCCTGTTATGTTGTATATGACCTCTCTGTTTTCACAAAATGAAATATGAGGAACCCCTCTGACACCAAAATGAGCTGCAATCTCTGGGCTTTCCATTGTGTCTACTTCATATACTTTTATTCGAGGGTTATTTTTATCAAACTCTTCTACAATAGGTGCCATACTGTGGCATGGCCCACAAGTTGGGGAAGAAAATTTGATAACAAAAACATTTTTTTCTGTAGATGCAACTTGCTCAAAATTAGCAACATGAAGTCTTTCCATTAAAATCTTCCTGAGATACCGGCCATGAACATATTATTATTTCTGTTCTCAAATGATTGAACACCAGTTACATTTAATTGTACATGTTCACCGACAAGATTTTGTCTAAACCCAATAGTTCCCACTCTTTCTGAACCAGGTAGCCACATTGGAGTATTATTACTTAATGCTCCTTCTGATCCAACGACAAAGCTAGTCCCCGTGCGATCATTTGTAATACCAACTTCTGAATCATAAGTCACATATGAAGTTGTTCCTAAATCTCTAAAAGCGAGCCCAAGCATTGCGTTTAATCTCGTTTGATCTGCAATTGGGACTTCTACTTCATGTGTGACTAAAGTTGTAGGAGTAATAACAGCAACACCTTGTCCACCATCAATTGCATCAGCTTGATCAATAGTAGAATCAAAAGTTACTGATGAAGTATGTCTGACAGGACCTGTTCTGTAGTGTGCTCTAACACCATATTGGGCGTTAACATTATAGTCTGAGTTTGATTCTCTCTCATTCCCACCGACAGATGTGCTTGCATACATTCCTCTTAAATGGATGGCACCATGAGTTTCGATCATAAAATTTTCTGTAACTTGACTCGTATGATTGAAGCCTTGGGTACTTCTTGCATAGAGGCCCATTGACTTTAGAACACCTTTTTCTGTATCTCTCTCAGCTTGGAATCCTGTGATTCCATATTCGCCATAAAAAGTTTTATTGTAATCAACATGAACATTATATGAAATACCTGTGATTTCTTCACCGTTACCCATACTTGCTCTAGCGTTAAAAACTCTGAAATTACCATACGGAGTTGCAATTCCACCCTGGGCCGTGTCTATATTTGCAGTGTGCATGAGGTCTAGGTCAGAATCTTGTCCACCTGACATTCTATTTAGAATAGTGCCTCTGTCACTTGGTAGAATAATAGCAGGCTTGTCATCTGCATTATAAATTCTAAAACGAATTCCAACATCTGGAATAGTATGGTTTTGGCTTAATGCTGTCGCACCAGCTACACCATCTTGAGTAAGCACTCTTCCATAATTTAATTGATATGTAGTCCCTCTGTTATTAGGATCAGATAGGACCATAGTTCTGTGTCCACCACCTTGAGATCTAAAGCCAACACCAAAGGCCTCTTCAATTCCCATGGAATGAGCTAGTCTAACCGCTGCTTGGTGCATGTCTCGACATACACCAGCATCAATTTGAGTTCCGCTTGTAATATTTGAGTTATGAGCTTGCATCATATCAGTCAAGGTTACTGTTCCTGATGCTGTGTCACTGCCTGACTCAGTTCTACTATTGTCGTAGTTGCTACCAAAAGTATCTAAAAAAGTTGCTAATAAGCCTACTTTTCTACCAAAGCTAGCACCTTGCATTCTTTGTGATAAAGCTGAGTACATTGCCTCGTCGTTATTTAAGGAACTTAAATCTTTTATTAAAATAGCATTTTCAACTGCATCGTCTAATGCTTGCCCTGTTAATGAAGAAGAGTCCCGTAATATTTCACGTAACTTGTCATCTCCAAGGTTGAGAACTTGTTGTCTGGTTAGACCATTTGCGCTTGCATAATTTCCTACTGCTGATCCTAAATTAACTGTCCCCATAGGTGTTGAAACAAAACTTTGCCTACCATTTTCTCCTGCCAGTACATATTGAAGATCGTAGAAAAATCCAACTCTTTCTGCTCTTGGTTCACGTTGATGTCTTGGATTCAAAGAAAGAGGCTCTGGAGAGCTTGAATTACTTTCAGGGCAACGCACCGTTGTTCTATTTAAGTTTTCTAAGGACTCTGTAGCATTTTCTAACTCAGAGTTTATCTGAGTAACGTGTTCACTCTCAGCAACTTGTGCATACAAGGGAAGAGTTAATATAAATACAACTAAAGTTAAGAATAGCTTTCTCATAATAATTTCCTCAATACTTTGTTTGAGTAAATTAAATGCAAATGATTTGCCAATTAGAGTTTTAACTATTTCGGTAACTTAGGGAGAGCGACGGCCGTCTAAACTTTATACAACGACTATTAATCATACGAACTTAGGAGCGATTAATTCGTTAAAAATGATTCCTTTAATAACTGATGAAAGTGAAACATTGGTTTCTCGAATTGAGGAGCATAGACTCCTTGTTTGTAGACGCCTGAATTCAATCCATCTTGGACCATATCACAAATTTCCATATCTTCAGCTTGAACTTTATCTGAAGCATCTAGAGACATCTCTACATCCTTTGGATTTCCATCATAAAAATAATCAAAGACAATTTTTGATTTGTTTGGTCCCATAGGTATGGCCCAATTTGTATCCATCCATTTCCCGTATCGATTTATCATAAAGTTTGGATAGGCCCATGTGTACTCAGCTTCGCCAGAGACTCGACCTTTAACTTCTTTGTCTTTCGCTTCACTTGTTTTGGCCAAGCATTTTTGAAGACTCCAATTGTCATGTATATCAGTATAATAACTATCGAGGTCTAATTGAGTTGTTAAGCCTGGATGCATATGAGGTACATGATAACCACCATCGAGGTAGTTATCGACAAAGACTTTCCAATTACAATTAATAATATATTCCGTTCTTTTTACAAAATTTAAATTTTGATAAAGATCCCGACTGAAGTGCTCTTCAAGGCTCTCAGAAAAATCTGCTGTGTCACCATCTCCAATCCATAAGAAAACAAAAGGACCAGAGATGTGCATTGGGATCTCTTTTAAGTTCATTCCTTTCTTGTGTATATCAGTAATTGAGCCGGCCTTTGGAATTTTTTTTAGTTTACCTTCAAGGTTATATACCCATCCATGATAGGGACAAACGAGTGATTCAGTATTACCTTTTCCTTTTGCTACGCAAGTACCGTGATGACTGCAAATATTGTAATAGGCTTTAATGTGATCTTTATTCTTTAGAAGGACGTACGGTCTGTTCGCAACTTTGCCTGTCGAATAATCACCCTCATTAGAAAGGTTGTAAGTGAAATCAACAAACATCCAATTTTTTAAAAAGACTTTTTCATGTTCAAGATTTAGAAATTCGTTTTGGGTGTACCATGAACTTGGTGGAGTCCAAGCATTTGTAATATCTTGAGAGTCATCAAACTTTAAGATTTCTGATTGAAGATCAAACATGAGGACCTCTAGCGGAGTTTAAAGGCAGCATTAAAGCTGTTTTCTATTGATTTATTCATAAGCTCTTGGGTCATACCTGGAAGTTCTGAAACAGTTTGGTATTCTTCCGACAATGTAACATTTGAAAAAAATGTATTGTCAGTATTTATACAGGCCTTTACTCCAAGTTCTAGCCATTTTGTAATGGGATGCTCTTTAAGTGAAGTTACGACTCCACATTGTAAGTTTGATGTTGGGCATGATTCAATTGTAATTTGTTTGTTTATGACAAGATCTAAGGCCTCTTTTGAGTCAAGTAGAGTTGTGGCATGACCAAGTCTTGTTGCGTGCAGAGTATTTACTGCAGTAATAATTTCATTAGGGTTTCTTCCTTCAGAGGCATGAACAGTTCTTCCAAGACCAATTTCAAGTGCCATTGTGTAGGCCTCTTGATAGTCCTCTAGTTTAAAACTTTGAGAATGATGTGGGCCTCCAGCGAGATCTATCCCAACTACACCAGGCCTTGTTTTAGAAATCTCTACATATGATTTAAGAAGTTTTGGATCATCTCCATATAAACCACAAAGGATGAGTCCGGCTCTTCCATCGATTCCCTCTAAGACAGAGTCGACAACTTGTTCAATTTTTAATCCCTTTTGGAGATGTAAGTGTGGACCAAATCTAATTTCCAGGTGTGTGATGTTATCTTTTTTAGCATCTTCACAGATTTCAGCGCTTACTCTTGTTAGTTCACTTTTCTCTTGTAATAGCTTTAGACTCGTATCAAAAAAAATAAGTGCTTTCTCCAAAGTCATATTAGGTGAAAAGTGAAAGTCTGCAGGGATATCTACGTTAAACTTTTTCCCAAGTTCATACATCGTAGATTTTCGAAGCGAGCCATCAAGGTGGCGATGTAGCTCTGCTTTTTTTATTTGAACCCAGTGGTTGCTCATGACTATTTTACATCCTCATATTTACTTCTAGAGCATTTTGATAAGCATTGGTTTTTTTCAGTAGTGTTATATTTTGAATATTTAAGGTTACATTTTTCTTTGCAAAGATCATATTTTTGATCTGCGTAAATTGTTTTTGCCTGTCCGCAGGCAGCTAGAGTCAACAGCAAAGTAAGATGTGTAACAATTTTCATAAGATCTCCTATAGGGAGAGTATTTAATCAGACTGAATGTATTTAGTCGAGCTTAAGGGCGTGTGCGCTCCGCGTAATCTCTAGGGTTTGTAGTATTTCGCCTTGAATAATTCACTAAAGACGGATTGGCCTATTTCGTTGACGTGGTCCATGTCTCCATAGTTTTCAATTGGCATGCTAGTAGACTTACTAACTATTAAATTTGGATAAGAATATGAAATATCTAGAAAATAAGAATCCATCTCCTTGAAGAAAGTGGGCTTAAAGTTTTTCCACGTTACATAGTTATTAGGTACAAATTCTATAATAGTTTGAATTTTATTTTCTTTAAGAAGAGCTAGTATTTTCTTGAAATATAAATCATTCACAGGATGGATGGCCCAATTGTCATAATTAGTAATTGGATTTGGAAGGTTAACAGTATTATTAAAATCAAAAAAATGCTGACCTTTCATTGACTCCATTCTAACTATAATTTCTTTTTTTCTTTTAAGTTGATCGTATTCATAAAAATCTAAAATAATCGTTTTAATATGATTAAAGAGAAGGGGAGCAACTCCTAATTTAAAAAGATAATATTCCACTTTGGCTAAAGTCGATTTGTGATTCTTTACGACATAAGGGTATATATAATTAAAAGGAAACCACTTTTTAAATAAAGAGAATGACTCTTCTGGTGAGTAGAAAAAATCAAGTCCACTTGTAGATTCTAAAAAATGATTAAAGTCCTTAGTTTTTAAGAATCCATAGCCTATCGTTTGTCCTGAAAATGCATCAGAACCTTGCCAGTGAGTCATTCCATGACTAAGGAAAACTCGCTTTGGAGTTTTTCCAGATTCAAGATATTTTTTTAAGAAATAATAGCTATCAACTAATGTAAAACCACTCATTGCGAGATTATAAAGATCAGTTGAGATTAGGGTTGGGTTTACTGCTGCAAGAGCGAGACTGTCTCCTATAATAATATCTTTAGGATTAAACTTGCTTGAATCTCTATCAATAATATCATGCTTATAATTCCATGCTAAGTAATCATCAGGAGCATAATAATATCTACCTGTATGAATAAATGTAATCCAGGGTAGATATAAACAGAAAATAAGAAATGTAGACTTTAATAAAAATTTTTTCATCAATAATAAAAATAGCTAAAAGAGCTCTTTGTTTTAAAACTAAATAATATAAAAAATCCAACACTTGTTATGTAGAGGGGCCATCTGACCAAAAGTGGCATTTCTCTAATATTGGCAATTTTTAAGTTGTTATATTTAGCAAGATTTACAGTTTCGATAAATAAAAGTGTCCAAAAAGCAATAGTCATATCAAATTTTAAAAAACCAAAGGCATCGACCATAGAACTTAAACTAATGAATGCAAACTCACTCCACATATTTTTAAAAAACTGAATAGAAAAACTTAACTTAGGTGACATAAAGAAAATCATCGAAAAACCAACGAGTAAGTTTGTTAAAAGGACAGATAATGTGGCCTTGATAAAACTTGGAATACGGTGAAAATGTAAAAGAGATGCAAGTTTGTATCTAAGGTCTTGTGAAAGTATGAGCAGGATGCAATAGAGACCGTTTATAGAACCCCAGATGATAAATGTCCAAGCTGGGCCATGCCACAGTCCACTCAAAGCGAATACAACGAGTATTGCTAACAACCTTTTTGGATCGATTCTGTTGTGTTTATCGAATGGAAACAATAGGTAAACATAATCATGAAACCATCTTGAAAGAGTAGTATGCCACCTTCTCCAGAACTTTGTAATATTAGTTGATAGAAATGGAAAATCGAAATTTTTTGATAGGTTTATACCAAGGATTTTTGCAGAACCAATAGCAATATCTGAATACCCGGAAAAATCACAATAAAACTTAGCAGAGATCATTAGACCTGTTAAAAGAAAATGGATTCCAGAATAAGAATTGTTTGGATTTTCAAAAATATCGTTAATGATGATTATGAGTCGGTCTGAGACAACGGTTTTCTTTAGAAGTCCCCAGATGATTAATAGAGAACCATCTACTGCTTTATCGTAATTGAATTTCAACTCTTTTTTAAATTGAGGAATAAGCTTTCCGGCCCTCTCTAAGGGGCCAGCTACTAGTTGTGGGAAAAAACAAACAAATAATGAAAACCTAAATATATTTTTTTCAGCCTTGATTGTTCCTCTGTAAACGTCAAATGTATAACTTAATGTTTGAAGAGTATAAAAAGAAATCCCAATGGGGAAATCTAGATTCTGTTGTGGTATGGAAAAATTAATGCCAAAAGAAAGAAAAAGGTAATTTAGTGTTCTTATAAAAAAATCTAAATATTTGAATATAGATAAGAGAGATAAGTTAGTTAGTAATGAAACCCATAAGTACTTTTTTTTATTTAAAGAATGTTCCATTCTATTTGAACAAAAGTAATCAACTAATGTCGAAAATATTATTAAAACTAGATATATAGGCTTAACGCAGGAGTAGAAATAATAGCTTGCTCCGAGCATTAAAGGTAAACGCCATTTATGAGGAAAGGCCCAATAAAGAAGGAAAAAGAAGGGGAAAAACAAATAGTAATTTAATGTATCAAATGACATGTATACTCTATTTAAATACTGTTTTTATTAGTTTAACAGAAAATTTAATTATGCGTTCATTTGGTTTAACGAGTATTCTTCTCAAGTATAAAAATCTTTTAAACTGACTGTGCAGTCAGTACAATTTTCATTAAATTTCTAATATTGAAAGGTATGTTTTTATGCATCACAGAATATATGATGTCATCATTGTCGGAGCAGGAATCTCAGGCTCAATTATTGCTAAAGAGCTTTGTGAATCGGGGCTTTCTGTTTTGCTAGTGGAGGCCGGTAAAAATTTCAATAGAACAAATTATCCAAAAAAAGAAATCGATGCAAACTCACAACTTTATTGGGGTGGTGGTATTGAACTCAACACCAATGCAGATATTGGAATATTGAGACCAAAAGTCGTTGGAGGTGGGAGTGTCGTAAACCAGGCCCTTTTAGATCGCTTTGACGACTTGGCCTTAGATTCATGGAAAGATAAAACAAAAATAAATTGGTTTTCTCGTAAAGAACTTGATCCTTGGTACGACAAAGCCCTCTCAGAGTTAAATGTTGAAGAAATTCCAAAAGAACATCGCAACGGTAATGCTTCAATTTTTATAAAAGGTTTTGAGGCCAATGGATTTAAATCAGCTCCCTTGAAACGTGCACAAAAAGACTGTGCTTATGACAAGGGGAGCGATTGTATTGAGTGTTTATCTGGCTGCATAAGAGATAGTAAGCAAAGCATGGGAATTACAGTATTACCTAAGGCCTTCGCAAATGGACTAGAGTTAATATCAGAATTTGAAGTAACAGGCATCAAAGAGACCAGTGATCTTGTTCGAGTGTTTGGTAAAGATAAAGATGAGGATAATAGAATATTTCGAGGTAAGAAATTAGTATTGGCCGCAGGGGCAATTGGAAACAGTAAGTTGTTATTAAATTCTAATTTTTCCAATAACAGTATTGGGAAAAACTTTTTCACTCATCCTCAATTTATGAGCCTTGGAATCTATGACGAAGAGATTCATGCAGAGAAAGGGCCTTTCCAGTCAATGAAAAGTGATGATCCGAATTTTCGAATAAAAAGCTTTAAGCTAGAGAATGTATTTGGTCCGCCTGTTGCCATCTCTATGCTTTTACCAGGTATAGCCTCTCGTCACTTAAACTACATGAAACAAATTACACATATGGCCTGTATAGAAGTCGCTGTAAGAGATCAAAATCCTGGACAAATCAGTACTGATTCGAAGGGGAGACTTAAAATTGAAAAAACTTTAGATGAACGCGACCAAACGACATTTGATAATGGGCTATCTGCTATACACGATATTTTTAACTCAACGGGAGCTAAAGAAATTGTAGATGGAAACTTTAAGATAGGTCTTCATCTAATGGGTGGTCTAAGCATGGGGGTTAACCCTGCTAATTCTGTAGTTAATGAAAATTTTAAATTACATGGGCATAAAAATATTTATGCAGCTGATTCAAGTGTTTTTCCAAACGCTCCTGGAATTAATCCAAGTTTGACAATTATGGCACTTTCAAAAAAAGCCGCTCAGGAAATTAAGGGAGATGTGCAATGACCTCTAAACACTTTGGAAATATACAGATGAGAGGTTTAAATAAACTTGGCGATGTTATAGTCCCTGGTGAAGGCTCATTCCCTCGTTTTGGGCAAACTGAATTTTCTTCTGAAATTGATAGAATGTTAGATTATATGTATGAGGATGATAGGTCTGGGTTAAGTCTCCTTATGACAATTTTTGCTTTTACTCCAAGTTTCCTAATTAAGTGGGTTGTTTTGTTATCCGAAAAAAATGCTCAATTTCCAGATTTCATAGGGGCTCCTTTGAGAATGATTCAACTTGGACTTAAGGGGATAATTCTTACTTTATATTATTCAAACTTAGACGATCAAAATCAATATGGTGAAAAAATTATGAAAGAAATTAATTGGAGTACTACTGTTGCAAAGCTTGATTCTGATCAAGAAGTACCTGTTATGAGAAAGGAAACAAGTTCATGGACTAATCCTTCTTCAGATGCAGTTACACAGATTTACGATAATGCTCGGAGTGCAGAAAAAGAAATATATAAAATGACAGTTAAGCAACGTCGTAATTTTATTACCTCTTTAAAAAAACTTATATTAGATGAGAAAGAAAAAATTGTAGATATTATTCAAAAGGATACTGGGAAAGGTAGAAGTGATGCTTTGTTTTCAGAAATTTTTGGAGTTCTCGATCATTTAACATTTTTAGAAAATGAGGCCGTAAATTCTCTTAAAGACGCAAAAATTAAGACTCCCATTGCTCTTATGGGAAAGAAATCAAAAATTTTTTACGAGCCACTAGGGACTGTTCTTGTAGTATCTCCGTGGAACTACCCTTTTTATCAAGCAATTGTACCTATAACTATTAGTTTCATTACAGGTAACTCTACTATTTATAAGCCATCTGAATTTACTCCACTAAAAGGGTTGGTTGAGGATCTGTTGTATCGTGCAGGCTTTCAGGACGATTGGGTACAGATAGTATACGGAGACGGAAAAACGGGAAGCCAATTGATTGACAAGCGTCCAGATAAAATATTTTTTACAGGCTCTGTCGCAACTGGAAAGAAAATTATGTCCCAGGCCTCTGAAATGTTAATCCCTGTAGAGCTAGAGTTAGGAGGTAAAGACCCTTTTATTGTTTTTGATGATGCTGATATCGAAAGAGCGGCATCTGGTGCTTTATGGGGGGCCTTAACTAATACTGGGCAATCTTGTACATCGGTAGAGAGAATTTACGTTCAAGAAAATATCTATGAGAAATTTAAAACTAAACTGCTAGAGAAAACAAAAACGATTAAGCAATCTGTAGATAAGGATGGTGACAGTGATATGGGTGGCATGACTACCGATTCTCAGGTTGGTATTGTAAAGTTACATATCGATGATGCAAAGACTAAAGGTGCAAATCTTTTAACAGGAGAAGGATGGAACGGTAAAGATAACTTAATACCTCCTTTAGTGTTAGATAATATCTCAGACGATATGAAAATTTGTACTGAAGAAACGTTCGGACCTATCTTACCTCTTTATAAATTTGTAGATGAGGAACATGCAATTAACCTAGCTAATGATAGTGATTTTGGACTAAGCGCTAGTGTATGGTCTGCAGACAATAAAAGAGCTCTGAGAGTTACAAGAAAGCTAAAAACTGGAAATGTTTCTATCAACAATGTAATGCTTACAGAAGGTAATCCGTATCTACCATTTGGAGGAACTAAATATAGTGGTATAGGTCGCTATAAAGGTGTTCACGGTCTTCATTCTTTTTCAAATATGAAATCCGTTCTCATTGACTCCAACTCAAATAAAATAGAAGCAAACTGGTATCCTTATACAAAACGGAAATATCAACTGTTCAGTGGAATGACTGAAGGTCTTTTTGGTGGCGGAATAAAGAATTTTATCAAGTTTTTGATTTACGGTCTTAAGTTAGAGTCTTATAGCGATAAAGTTGGGAAGAAGGGGAGAGTTTAGGGCAAATACTTTAAAAAGAATTCTTTTAGGTTCCCACCCATTATTTTTGCAATATCTTCATTAGAATAACCTGCAACAATTAACTCTGATGTAATAGACTTCATACTGGAACTATCAATAGGCGTTTTTACGGTACCGTCAAAATCACTTCCAAGTCCAACATGTTCTACTCCTACTAGCTCTGTAGCATACTTAATCATGTCAACTATACTTTTTGTCGTTTGACCACAGGTTGCTGTTGGCCAAAATCCGATTCCGATAATTCCGCCTGTTTCTGCTACGGCCTTTGCAAGTTCGTCAGATATATTTCTTTCATTTTTACACTTACCTCTTAGGCCTGTATGTGTGTTAATAACAGGCTTCTTAGATAGTTTTATAACTTCAAAGGATGCTTTTTCAGAAAGATGCGATAAATCAAAGATGATCCCGTATTTATTGGCCCTTTCTATTACTTCTTTCCCAAACTTTGTTAATCCACCTTTCTTTACACCGTGTGCAGAACCTGCAACTGCATTGTCAAAAAAGTGAGTTAAACCTAAAACTCTTAATCCTTCCTGGAAAAGAACTTTCAACTTTATGAGATCTTTTTCAAGTGCATGTGCACCTTCAAGTCCAATGATAGCAGCTACCATTTTTTTTTGAAATGTTTTCAATTCAATAAAGTCTCGCATGTCTTTGCGACTTCTAATAATCATAAGTTGGTTTTTGCTTCTAGATTCCCATTTCTTTAATCTTGAAATCTGATGTACAGCTCTAGAAAATAAACTAAACCAACTTTGAATAGGCCAGCCTTGAACTATTGATAGTGGTGTGATGCGATCTAGACCAGAATCATCAGTTTTGTTGATATTCATGGACTTTGGAGCTTTAGTGACGATTGTAAAAATTTGAAGTGATACGTTTCCCTCTTGGAGACGTGGAAGGTCAACATGACCATAATCATTTCTAGAAAAAAAATCTCGTTCCCATAATAAAACATCTGCATGCATATCAGCTACAAATAATTTGGGGTGGAGTTCGTGACCTTTTTTATTACTAAATACACCCTTGTTAAATTCTCCCATCATATTTGATTGAAGATAAATGGGAACAAGATAATGGACTGAAATAGAAACTACACAAATGAGAAGCAATAGGGGGAAAATATATTTTTTAATCTTATTACTATTCATTTAATTTCCGGATAAAGTTTTATACACTTATCATAGCAACTTTTTTCAGATGCTCCCTTTTTAGCAATACTAATACCTTCTAAGTTGGCCTTAATATCATAAGGGTCAGGTGTTCCATACCCTAAAGCATCAACAAACTCTTTAATAAAACCAATTGCAACAACTTCTAATGTTTTACACTTCCTAGCGATAAGGCAGGACATTGAGCAATGCATTTGTTTGTCGTTTCTGAGCTTAGTAACAGCATCTTTGTACTTAAAGGCATTATAGAGACTGCAGTAAAGCTTATCAGAGGCAGTGACTTGAGTAGCTTGAATAAGCATTAATAAGAAAAAAAGTGTTTTCATCTACTTAATCTAAACATTTTATGCTGGTTTGGAAAGCTCCATCTAACTGAAAACTCATAATAAATAGGAAAATTTTTCACCTTCTAGATAAGTAATCATATTTTTTTGAAGGCAATTGATTCGAAGCCGAACAGAAAGCAAGACCTAAAATTAGAACAATTGGAGATCAAAATGTCTCGAGTAAATCTGCACATCCTTTCACTGCTTTTCGTCTTTCTGTATGTTGGAAATGCTGAGGCCTTCTTTTTTACTAAAGTACCGAAGCTTAAAAAATCGCATCTAGTTATGGGGAAGTCTTCTACAAGCGCTTTAAACCCCGAAAGTATTAAAGTCTTAGTGTGGAATATTCACAAAGGTAAAGACAAGGGATTTTATGATGACTTTACACGGCTTGGTGAAGATAGAGATATCTTGATGATACAGGAATTATATAATTCTAAACATGTTATTGATTCATTAGATCATTTCCTAGGATTTAGATTTGATGTCGGAATTTCTTTTAGATATAGATTTAAGAAGCATATATATTCTGGGACAATGATTGGGTCTCACGTTGAACCATCATATACAAAAATAAGTAGATCACGAGATAGGGAACCAGTTGTAAATACTCCAAAGGTTCTAACTATTGGCAGCTATCCAATTGAAGGACATAATGATTTATTAATCATTAATATTCACGGTATGAATGTGACATCAAACAAAGCGTTTTATAGACAAATTGATGATGCAATTAAGTCCATGAGTGGTCACCGTGGTCCAATTATCTTTGCAGGTGATTTTAATACAAATAGACAAAAAAGAATTGATTATTTACAAAGAAACCTTGTTCAAAGATTAGGTTTCAAAGATATGCAGTTTAGGAATGACGAAAGAATGAAATCTGCCTTTACTAAACTTATAATTGACTTTACTTTCACAAGAGGGCTTAAAGTAATTGATTCAGAAGTATTGGGGAAATTAAAGTCTTCTGATCACAAGGCAATGTATTTTGAAGTTGCTGTCGATGATGGAAAGTCTTCAAATATCGCTTCTAAGTAAAATTATAATATATATTTATATAAAGGTCTCCATTTCATGGAGACCTTTTTTATTGTAAAATCTAAATATGATATCAAACAATCAATGGATTTTGACTGACCCAAAAAAAGACTTTCTTTATATATTGTTTCCTGGGTTAATAGCAGCAGTTTATTTCCTCTCTGCTGAGGCCGATAATTATATATACGAGATTTTAGCTTTTATCGTAATGGGATTAATTGACTCTGGTCATGTCTATTCGACTTTATGGAGAACCTATTTCCATAAAGATGAAAGGTCTAGCTCTAAACGCTATATTTGGATACCGCTCTCTGTGTTTGTAATTGGTTTCATTTGGTTTTACTTTCAATTTAAATGGCTTTACTCATTTATATTCTACATAACTGCCTATCATCATTTAAGACAGTATTTTGGTGTTGTAAAATGGTATGAAAAACTTGAAGGCCAGTTTACTAAATGGAGTGGAAGATTTTTGTATATTCTAAGTTTGTGCCCGGCAATTGCAGCGCACTTTCGAAGTGACCTTATTATTGAATTCTATACAAAATCTGATGTTTTAATGTATCCAAATAAAAATCTTTTTCAGCTATTAATCATCATTAATATCATTGTTATGCTGAGTTATCTTATCTATGAGTACTTTAATTACAAAAGAGGGGAATTTCTGTTAAATAGGACTCTTTCAGTAATATTGCCAGTCACTTTATATACGCTTGTTTTCTACCTAGGTAAGGATGGTTTCCAGATCCTTTTACCTTTAATGGTTGCTCATGGAGTTCCATATTATGCAATGTTGGGACAAAGCTTAATCAAAACGCGAAGAGACCGCTTTCCTAATTACAAGGTCGTCTGGAAAGCCATTTTTCTAACGGCAGTAGTGTTTGGAGGGTTTGAATTTTACTTTGAAAGAGAGTTGATAGACTTCGATTTAGAATATCTGTTTGTTGCCCCTACAGTATGGGAGTCTCTGCTCCTGGGTGTTTATGTTATCCCATTGATGAGTCATTACTTGATTGATGCCTACATATGGAGAAGTCATCACAGAGAGGGAAGATTGATCTATCAATAGAATGATTTTAATTAATATAAAATCGACTATATTTCCTGACAGTACTGCTCTAAATACATGAATATATGTCTAAATAATACAAGTTTTACAAACCTTAAGATTGTTTTGAATATTTCTTAATTTCCTTAAACTTCATAAAAACTGATACTTATACATCACCTTTGTTGGTTCATAAGAAAACCTTAATTTTTGAATTTATAATAGTTAAAACAAAAATATACAAAGGGCTTCTTAAATGCCAAGAATTTTGATCATTGAAAATGATCATAATCAAATTCACCTTTATACAATGATTCTGGAAAATCTTAATCCATCAATCGAAATAGTTGATATTGAATCAGTAAATGTGGCCATTTCTTTACTAAGTGAGGGTGAGCTTTTTGATATCATAATCTCAGAAAGCATATTAAGTGATGGTGATAGCTACAAACTCTATAAGTTCATGGACCATAAGAAGTTAGACATCCCAGTCATTATTGCTACGGCAGAGGACACATCTGTATTCTTAGAAGATGAGTCTTTTATGGATAGCCAAAACTGTAGAATTATCGAAAAACCGATTACTGAACCATTACTTAGGAGTTCCGTAGAAGATTATATTGATTTTGACTTACAGACCAGTTTTGATCCTGATGATGTCTCTGAAAGATTTTGCAAAGTGAAGACACTGTATTTTTTAAGATTTAATAAAACTCAAGTACCTATCTATATAAGATTAAACAATACTAAATATGTAAGACTGTTTAATGATAACTATGACTTTGGACCAGAAGAGGTTCAGAGATATCTTAGTCGAGGTCTAGATTATCTTTATATAAGTAAAAAAGACTTTGAGGAATTTAAAGTATCAATTGGTTCAACACCATTCCTTAGTCAGGTGGATGATGGCAGTACTGATCTTTCTGATCAAGCAAAATGGGCTCGTACTCAAGCTGTACTATCGAGCTTGTTAATGACTTGTGGAGTGAGTGGACGGGCCCTTAAGAAGAGTTTTGCAAATATTGATAATGTTAAAACAAAGCTTCAAACCGATCCTGATTTAAAAACTGTATCTGAGTTAGTTACTTCCGATGAGAATTTTTATTCAGACCATTGCCTGTTAACCGCTATTTTTGCAGGTCTTATATTAGAAAAGCTAGAGTGGAACTCAGATGCTAACCTAGAGAAGATATTACTAGGGTCATTGCTTCATGATTCAACTTTAGATGTTGAAATAGCGAACGTGATGGAAGCACATGATATGGATTCTATATCTGAAATATCAAAACAAGATCAGGACAAATACTTTAGTCACAGTAAGGATGCATCAGATTTAGTTAATGAAAACGATGCGATTCATAATGAAGTCTCTACCATAATACTTGAGCATCACGAAAAACCAGATGGTTCTGGATTTCCAAGGGGGTTAACGAGTAAGCATATACACCCGCTTTCTTCGGTATTTATTTTCGCACACGATCTAGTTGAACAAATGTATTCTTATGACTTTGACCCTAGTAAAACAAACTTAATACTAAAGTATATGAAAGAAACATATTATGAATGTCATTTTGAGAGTGCTTATACTGCATTTTTGAAGATATTTAATATAGATGATTCTAATCAAGAAGAAAGTGAGGAAGTTTCTGAAGCTAGTTAAATAATGAGGTTAAAATACCTTTATCTGTCGTAAACAACTCATGTACATATCCATCATAATACTCATTGTAATCTCTTGAAGAAACAATCGCTGGGTGCATCACACTTGCTCTTATTTTCTCACCTTTAGAATTTAATATATGATCTTCATTGTGGTTTCTGTCTAGTGCACAATGGCCTAGCTCATGAAATATGAGTGATTCTTTAGCATCATTTGAGGCCATGTTCCACCAAATGGCTTTTATAAGAATTTCTTTTTTTCCATCACTATAAGAAAAACAAACACCGACGTATTGTTCATTCTCTGTATCACCAAAATTGATAGGAATATCATTAATTTTGAAATTCATATTCCCAGTTTTTATCTTTGCATGGTTTTCAAACTTTGTTACATGAGACTTAAATCTATCATCAGTCGTAGAAAACTGTCGTACATAGCCCTCTGGTTTTTTTTGTTTATCAAAGTGTTTATTAATTCCACAAGAGGAGCTAAAAATACCAAGGAAAACTAGGGTAATTGATACAAGTCTATTCATAACAAAAATATTGCAATGCATGTGCCAATTTAATCTTCCATAAGTATATGAATTTGTAATAATAAAAAGCCTCATTATTGTTTAAAAATTGACAGTGTCGAAACATTAATCAGTCTGTAACTCGTTGATATTATTGGCGTTTATGTTTTCTTTTGTTTTACCCGAAAAGTTAAGCGGATAAGTCCGTTTTGTAGGAGGAGATTCGATCGGTAATCCATATATGATTTGGCTTGGACCAGAGTCGAAAGAACTGGTCTCCGCCAACAAAGAAACCGTTCTTGAGTATCTTGTAGCAGGTAAAATCCTGTTCAATGATCATCTATATATTCTTGAAAAAAGAATGTGGTCTCCTATATTTAAAATTACTGAATTTGAAAAACATAGCTTTCCATTTCATGAAAAAACACCTTTTGCACCAGATTGGCATCCACCGCCTATACCAAAATTTAATCTCGTCTCAAGGGCCGAGAGAGCTGAAAAGTCAGAAGATTTAATTGAGCAAAATATTGGTGTAAATGACGAATTAAAAGATATTCTGAGAGGATACAACCGAGAATTTTCAAGTTTAGCTGAAAAAGATGAAATTAAATGGAGTGTCTTAGAAAAGAGAATGAATTGGTTTGAGCAAAAGCTTGGAGAGTATACGGATCGTAAGCTCTTTATGGAATCAGTTGAAAAAGAAAAGTTAACTCTTTTAAAAGATCAAATTAAAACATCTAATAAAAAAGTTACAGCGTCTGATCATCGCTACAGTGAGCTTGAAAATAAGTTTAATGATTTACAAGACTCTCTAAATGAAAAATTAAAAGAAATTGGTCGATTAAAAATTATTGAGAATGAGTATATAAAAACTAAAGAAAAAGCGAATTGCTTTTTAGAAGAACTAAGTGAAGTTAAATATAAAATGAAACAAAGAGAATCTCTCCATCAAGACAGTTTTATTCAAGATTCTCTCGAAAAGCTCTATGGTGATGTTGAAAATCGTTTAATTAAGAAAATAGAAGATACGTCAGATTTAAATGTTAATGCTTTGTCAAAGATTGAAGATTTTCATAAGTTAATTTTAGAGATAGAAAATGGACAAGTCGATAGAGACGAGAAGTTTGAAGGTGTGATCGACCTAGTTAGTAAACAGTCTAAAATAGTTTCTGACTTGTTGGAGCGAAGAGAAGCTCTTGATAAAAGAATTGTAGAGAAAGTGGAAGATGGTGTTAATGGATTATCTAAAGAGCAAAAAGATCTTACTCGTAAAGTTAAACTTGTCATTGAAGATTTTAAAAATCTGGAACAAACAATTTCTTACTCTAGTTTAGGAAATGGTGATAACAAATCTAAACAAATTGAGCTAGTAAAGAAGTGGCAAAATTACTCTAAGGAGTTGGAATATGAAATTTCTACTTTAAAAACTAAACTTAACCAGAGATTAACTGTTCCCCAGGCCGATAGAAAGAGGAATACTGTAGATAATAGTGTTGAATATGAAAATATACTCATTGATAAGCAGAAATCAGAAAAACAAGTTAAAAAACTTACGCTAGTTGCGACTTCACAAGAAAGTAAAATTAATAAACTTGCTAGCCAAAATTCTAAACTAAAAAATAACCTAACTGATATCGCTGAAAAGTATAATGCTGTTGTAAGAAAGCTTAAGTCTGTTGATTCTGAATCGTCAGATGCTGAAGAAATTCGTTTAAAGTTTGAAGAAGAACAAGAACGAACAAAGTCTATGCAAATTAACTTGAAGAATCTGCAGGAAGAATTAGAAAAGTTAAATGATGATTATGATGACTTAAAACAAGAGAAAGAGGATAGTGATCAAGAGTCGACCAAGGCCCATCAATTGATTGAAGAACTTAAGGTTTATAAAGAAGCTCAGAATGAATACGAAAGAAAAGAGCTACATCGCTTGGTTGGAGACTCTTTTGAAATTTCAAATGAAGAGACTTGGTATATGAAAGTTGGTGATATCGTTACAGGTCCCCATAAATTCAGTGAATTATATTATCAAAAAGAAGATGGCGAAATTGATAGACGTAACACTTATTTAAAAAGTGAGGAAAGTGGTAAATGGAAAACTATGGGAGAATATACAGAGTTTTGTGTGCCCATTCAGGAACACTCCTATGAAGAAAACGGCGTACGGCTAACTAAATACTTCATTAAAAGAGGAAGTTACAGAGCACCTTTTTATGAAATTGTTCTTCTTGAAGTTGGGGAAGAGGAATATAAGGGTTATTGTACTTCCTTAAGCTCCGGTGGGATATTTATAGAATTAAATAAAATAGATGAAAATGTACTTAAGCAAGATACCCTCGGAAAAGTTTTCTTCAAGCAGGGAGCTTTGAGTGAGTCCTTTAGCTGTGAAGTTCAAATCAAAAATATTGCAGATAAAAGACCCCGTGGAGTTGGCTTAATGTTTGTGAATTTAGGTCAAAATGATAAAAAAATTATTGGTGATTATGTTGCACAGTATATGAATCAAAGTCAAAGCAAGTTGGCGTCATAAAAGACCCTACCATAACTGATAGGGCCCTTTAAATTACTTTAAGTATTTACGTTTAAGGTATCTCTTTGTTTTCTTGTCGATGGCGAGCAGGAGGAGAAAGCCTGAGTTCTCACCAGAAGAATCTTTGCCTACCAAAGAAAGAGTCCCGACGGCCTTTTTCCCTAAATAGTATCTTGTTGTGAGAATACTTCCGTCTACATCAAGATTCATAGGATAAAAGACTCCAAAGAAGTTTTTACCTGCGTAAATTGTTACATCATGGAATTTTGTAAGTGTGAAACTAACACCAGGTAGTGTACCAGTTGGAATACCTGGTAGTGCTCTACCACCTGGAAGAGTTTGAGGGTCTCTTACGTCTACATCATCTCCAAGGATTTCTTGCCAATTTAACCCAACTTGAAAATTAATTCCTCCGTTTCCATTATCTTTTAAAGAAAGATATGAATCTTCAAATTCTGGTAGGGGCATATTGAGATCATTATCTATTGAAATGTTTTCAAACTCCGCATCAATTTTAGCAAAATTTTGTTCTAGTGTTAGGTAAGGTCCTTTAACACCAGGAATCGAAATATTTGTACCGTCTCCCTTACAGCCTACTAGCATGGCCAGTGAAGCCAAAATCATAAATACGCGATTTCTTTTCATAGCTTGTCCTCTTTTAATGTAGTAATTAATTCTCATTTTATCAGGGCCATGGCAAAGTAAAAGAGGCAGAGATTATTGCCGTTTCGATAGAGGATATTTATGAATGAAGATTTAATAATTTTTCTTTTTAAAGCAATTTTCTATGTTTTTTTTGCATGTACCATGGAAGTCACTTTCTCAGTTTTTGGTATTGAAAGAGTAATGCAAGCTGAGGTACCTAAACGAGTTCCTAAAAAGTATCTAGAAGGTTTTATTAGCCTTTATATGTTCCCATTGTATGCAATAGCATTACCGTTAGGCTTTGAAGCTACCTTTCATCTGATGACTGATTGGCATTGGTTTTTTCGGTTTTGCTTTTGGGCGATAACGATAACTGGATTTGAAGTAATTTACGGGTGGGTTGAATTAAAAATACTAGGTTTTTATACATGGGACTATTATAAATTGAGTAGGTTTAAAATATTTAAAGAAGGGTTAACATTGTGGACTCTCGTTCCATTTTGGGGGATCGCTGGTATGTTGCTAGAACAATATTCAATTTTATTGAATAAGTTTTCACCAGTTGTTGTGCAACATTTCTTGTCAGGTAACTGAGTAATTATCGTGATAGATCTCAACGATAGTCATGAATATTACACAAATTAAAGGGCCATAGAATATTCCCGCCATTCCAAAAACGGCCATCCCACCAATTATATAAAAAAGTACAAGAAGTGAATTAACTTGTATTCGCTTTCCGATGAATTTTGGTTTGAACCAATTTTCTACTACTAGCCCAATGGTTGTACACCAAACAAAAAGTAATACTCCTTTTGTTGTACTACCTATCAAAATTAAATATACACAGGCCGGGATAGTTATAACACTTATGCCTAATAAGGGAATGAATGCTAGGATTACCATAGAGACAAACCATAAAAATATATTTTCAATACCTACTATCCAAAAAGCAATTCCGGCCAGAAATCCTTGGATTAAACCACCAATACCATTGCAAACTAGTGTTACATAATTCATTTGATTAAACTTTTCTAAAATCATAATTTCTTGATCATCAGGAAGTGGGCTAAGTTTTAAAAGATAATCTTTTAAACGGTGCCCTTCTAGAAGTAATGAATATGTTGTTAAAAGCATTAAGATAAAATTGAAAGAAAATGAAATGATGTTGCTAAAAAGACCATTAACAATTTGAAATAGGCTGCCGCTCATTCCTTGAACAGTACTTAAAACTTTACTTTCTATTTCATGCATTGAAGTTTTAATTCCAAAGAATTCAGTGGCCGATGAGAGGATATTTGCAAAATATCCATTCCCAAATAGAAAGTTATTCACAGAGTCTCGAGAGAGACCGTCTTTTATACTCCGATATATCTCAATAGACTCTTTAGAGAGTTGGAGCATGATATAGACACATGGAAGAATGACAACAAGAAGAATAATAATACATGTAAATATTGATGAGAGCTGTTCACGACCGCCTAGCTTGCTTTTGAGTCTCACGTTTAGTGGAGCAAACGAACCTGCCATAATTGCACCAAAGATAAGAGGGTGAATGATAGATTTGAATAAAATCCAATTAAGAATAATCAAAAGAGTAAAGACGACAGCAAAAAACGCTTGAGGCAATGTTAATGACTTCATTTTTTAATTCTAACCTCTGAATTCAAAACAATCTAGCTAAAGTGTCATGATTTCTTGTGTCAAACGTAAGTACAGATTAAAATAGTTGTAGTGAAGCTTTTAATAATTTTTTTACTTTTTAATTCTTTTAGCATTTTTGCTCAAACGCAAAAAGGTGATGTTGTTGTAGATCCAGCTATTCGGTTGCGCTGTGAAGCTCTTCAATTGAAAAAAAATAGAAAATTGGTCAATAGGGATGGATTAATAAATCTTTTAAAAAAGAATAATCGACTATTGAAGAACACTCCTTATAACCGCACTTCTATAATTAAAAAACTTTCTGAGAACAAGGAAAGCTTGCAAGAATTGGTCAACGTAAGATCTCGACAGATTAAAGATCTGAATGACTTTATTGTAAGAAGAGGCTGTCCAGCTGATAACTTCGATTTGCTCACAGAAGATAAAATTAGGAAATTTTTAAATCAAGGGTTAAAAGGGTCTAAAACATTAACGACATGGAATAAGAAAAAAACAGACTATACAGCGGCCGGTATTGGATTTGATGAAATCACTGTTGATGCTAACAGCTCAGATGATTTGAATGAAATTCGAATGATGGAAAAAGAACTTAGCAAAGAGAAAAAAGATAACTTTTTAACAAAAGATAATCATATTGGATTCTCTCTATTTAGGTATTCTCAAAATTATGTTGAAGTGATTGACGGCCTTGACACATTAGACAACAGCAGAACTGCTAGTGTCGGGCTCGGTTTTTATTTTATAAGGGACGATAGAGTTTTCTCAAAATTGGTTCGATATTATTTATCTTTTGAATATGCTAAAGAAGGTGAGCTTGAGGTAAGTGATGATAATGGAGGAGCTAGAACGTTTGAATCACACTCTAATCTTGCACTTAATGGAGGAATTCATATTGGGCTTTGGAAATCTTTAGGTCTCTATGGATTTGTAGCAAAGGATTCATTAACAACTTTATACGCAGAGAATCCTACTGCACTTAATCCGTCCGACGTACTTGGAGTTAGAAATTACTCTTTAGTTTGGGTTGGCGCGGGAGTCGATCATTACACTTCTCTACTGACAAAGAATGTTAGCTTCTCTGCCTATTTCGCTAACCTCTTAAATCAGACTAGTGATGTCGAGATAGATACTCAAGAAGAGACTCTAAAAGGAACTAGATTTGGTTTTCAGGTAGGAGTGAATTTTTATAAAAAATTATGGGGCGAGATGAAATTAACTTATGACTACTATTCAGGTTCCTCTGAAATGAGTACTGCACGTACGACTTTCGGGCTTCGTTACGATATATTCTAAGTAGACTTTGCAGGAAACCAATCTGTCCATTCGTCTGGATCGTCTTTTTTTAGCCTGAGGCAAAGCTGAGGTGACCACTTAGGCATTATGGGAACTTTGAGTAATCTCATTCCAGCTTCTTGAGGAGTTTTATTTGCTTTTTTATTGTTACACCTTACACAGCAAGTAACTACATTCTTCCAGCTAGTTCCTCCTCCGCGACTCTGAGGCATCACGTGGTCAAAAGTTAAATGGCTAGTTGGGAATCTATTGTAACAATATTGGCATTTGAATTTGTCTCTCCAGTAAACGTTCATTCTGCAAAATTTTACTGATTTTGAAGAGCGATGTTTATTGAACAGCCTTAGAATTTTAGGCAAATTATAAGAGTCGCTAACAGATCGAATTTTAAATTCGTCATATTCGTCAACAACTTCGGCACGTCCGGTTAATAGTAAAATCATTGCTTTTTGCCAGCTAATGATCTTGACCGGGAAGAAGGTGTTGTCTAAAAGCAACGTCCTCATCCGAACTCCTTTGATTCTCGTCATACGCTGAAAGTCCTATAAACAGGGACTTTCCGTAACATTAATATTTTATCATAAGATCTGAACAGTTAGCTGCAACAGGAAAATCAGCACATTTTGAACGTAAAATTGACTACTTCCGCAATCACTACTTTAATAGGGTCGCAGACAACTGCCTTATTGTAAAATACTTTTACGTCTATTGTTTAGGCATACTTGACCGAGAATGACTGATAATTCATTAATGTCTTTGTTCAAGGGATGGAGATTCAATGAAGTTTTTCATATTGCCTAGCATGGATTTCCAACTGTCCTTGCCGAGGGTTGGAGGATCAATGATAAGATGATCATGATTTTTCTTCAGTGTTGTTTTAGATTTAGATATAAACTTTATACTCCACTTACTTAACTCTTCTGTGTCAATCATGCTTTCAAGTCCTGGAATAGAAATTAATTCATCATTTTTATCTATAAATATTTGTGTAGGAATATTCAGGTTCTCATAGGGCGGCCCTAGAGAGTCAATAATATTATGAAGTGCCTTGTAGGCCGCTGTACTTGTACCATTTAGACTTCTATAGTTTGGGAGATTATCTGAAGGAATCATTATTCTAGAAGAAAAAAATGAAAGAAATTTTGTAAGTTTAGCAAACCATTTAACTCTTATAGCAGGGGCCAACAAAATCATTTTGGAAAAAGGGTTTTTCAAGCTTGAGTTTTTGATCTTATCTATAGCAACGGCTGCGCCTAGACTGTAGCCTGTAAAGTAGAGAGGAATATTCTTTTTGATAGAGAGTTGGTAAGCATGGCAAATGAGATGAGTTACATCCCTTTCCCAGGTTTGTTTTGTTAAGGCCTTCATTTCGTCTTTCGAACCAAAATGTCCAGATAATGTGCCCCTTAAGACATCATACCCAGAAGCACTCCAGAAGTGTGAGAGACTGTTCATTTTGGAGGGTTTCAAATTGAGGCCATGAAGTATTAAAAAAACACCTTTTGAATTTTCTTGTAATGAACTGAACCATTGATTTAGCTCTTTAGGATCATATTTAAAAAGTGTGTTGTTGTTTATTGAACTTAGTGACGGTGTACTATTGCAGGCATTTTTCCAGCTCTTCATTTGCTTTGATGTTATTTCACTATTTAATCTATTCTTGACTCCTTTACTCAATGGTTGATGATTACATGAGAGTAAGGGGTATAATAAGAAAAATATTAAAAGTATATGGGCCCAGTTAGGATTTCTTAATGTCATATAAATGGAATTTTACACTAATTGAAGGAAAGCTACACAAGGGAGGACATCTTCACCTCTCATTTGACTGGAGAGAGCTTTCAATAGATGTAAATATGCAAATAGATTTTGAAATTAAACTTAAAGGTTTTGTTCCAATTCCTAGTAAATATAAGAAAGGAATTCTTTCGTATGAGATACCTGGACGAATTTTAGACCCAGACCTATGGGAAACTCTAAAACAAAATAAAGATACTGAAGTTATCGATAAAATAGAAATTAACTTCTTGAAAGAAAGCAGTAAAGAAGATTCATATTTTTTAAACTATAAGAATAATATGATTACTGGAATTATTGTTTTCAATAAAGGTGAATGGGATAGTGGTCCAAAACACATAAAACTTTCTGTTCACAATATACCTGTGATTAATAGTTATGATCTAGATATGAAAAGAGAATAATCTATTTTCTTGGGCAGAAGATTCCATTATCAAAGTTGCTGCTGAGGTTAAGGCAGTTACTTCCATTAAAGTTGATTCCACTGGCCACTCCGTAGTCGCCTAAGATTAGTTGATTTCCTTCCATTTTCCAATTGCCTCTGTAGGTCCCTCTAAGATCTGTCATATGGAGATAGAAATTATCATTATAAACATAGAGGACATCCCTTGGGTTTGAAACATTTTCCATTGTTATTTCAGACTGGTCTGTGCTCATGAATTGTCCAAAATATCCATTTGGATTTTGGTTATTAATTGTGTTGTCCGTTTTGTTTTTGCCACATGAAATGAGGATAAAAAGAGCTGCTATGACGTAAGAAATTTTGTGTGCGTATTTCATTGGAGAATCTCCTTAAGTCTTTAGAACATATGAATAAGGCCTAGTGAAGCTGTGCTGCGTTAACCGTGTAGATACTATAGGTTAGGGAGAGCTTAAAAGTCTTTGCTAGATATAAGGTAAAACTTATACACACTATAAGTTTATCTAAAAAAACACTGGCCAAAGGATCCAAAGTTTTCGAGTATAAAACTATAGAAAACAACAAGGAAACTGCTTTATGTGTGGTGTAATTGGTATCATCGGTCCTTCGGTCCCTGAAGAAAATCCTTCATGGGCATCTTTTGAGGCCCACCGTGGCCTATTAACACTTCAACATCGTGGCCAAGATGCAGCTGGAATTTTAAGTTACAATCCTGCTTATCAAAAATTTCATCAAGAAAAAGATTTAGGGTTAATTGCCAATGTCTTTAATCAAAAAAATCTCGAAAAGTTAAAAGGTAATATGGCCATTGGTCATACAAGATATGCAACAGCTGGTGGAGACGGTAAAGAGGACCTCCAACCTCTAGTGACTGGTTTCCCATTTGGTGTTGGTATGGTTCATAACGGAAATGTAGTCAATTATCATTCTGTTACTAGAGACCTGCAAGATAAGCATCGATTAAAAATGTTAACAAATAATGATCTTGAGCTTTTCCTACATCTTTGGTGCCAAAAGCTTGGTGAAAACAACAATGAACAATCTTTTAAATTTGATCCTGAAAAGGGTGCTCTAGCTTGTGAAGAAATATTTAATACTCTTGAAGGTGGATATGCTGTAACAGGAATTATGGCCGATGAAGGTCTGTTCGGAATAAGAGACCCACACGGTATAAGGCCTTTGGTTCTAGGGAAAAAGAAAGTTAACTCTGAGGATGAAAGTTATTCCTGGTGCCTTTGCTCTGAATCTATCTCTTTGAACTTTCTTGGTTATGAATTTGTTAGAGATGTAGAACCAGGAGAGTTTATTTTTATCAAAGAAAATGGACAAATTTTTTCAAAGGTCATTGAATCAACTAAGGCAAAAGTGAAAGCGCCCTGTATGTTCGAGTGGATTTATTTTTCAGGTGCAGAATCACAATTTGAAAATGTTAACGTATACAATGCAAGACTGAACTTAGGTAAAGTGCTTGCAAAAAAAGCAAGGCATTTAATTCAGCAAGGTGAAATTTCACCTGAAGTCGTCTGTCCTGTTCCCGATACAAGTCGAACAGCGTCTATTTCATTGGCCGAAAACTTAGGTCTGCCCTATAGAGAAGCTCTTATTAAGAATAGATATATTCAAAGGTCCTTTATTTTAAATACTCAAGAAAAAAGAGA